>CAYQFH010000139.1:0-5947 GCA_964416755.1 uncultured Piscirickettsiaceae bacterium
CCCATGGAGGAGGAGGCACGCTGCATGATCGCACTACCACGCTCGGTCTTGCTGCTCGCCTCACCTGCCAGCTCAGAGGCCTGTTTGGAGTGCTGGGTACTGTGCTCCACACTGGCTGCCATCTCTTCCATACTGGCAACCGTCTGCTCTACCGAAGCGGCCTGCTGCTGAGTCAGATCGGCAAGCGAATGGCCCGAACCCGAAACCCGTATTGCATGGGTGGAGAGCGTCTTCGAACTACGCTGAATCTCATGTACCATGTTGGTGATCTCTTCTGTAGATCGATTGAGGGTTGTCTGCAGAGACTCCAGCTGCCCCTTGTAATCCCCCTCAATACGGGCAAACAGCTTGCCCTCGGCCTGCAAATTGGCCGTTGTAGTGATGTTATTGACTCCATCCTCCAGCTGCTGCAAGCTCTGGTTGATATTCCCACGCAGCTTCTCGAACTCTCCCTCCAGCGAGGCGGTAATTCTGCCGTTGAAATCACCCTCCGCCATTTGATGCACCACCTGATTAATCTCTTCATGGGCGTAAGCGAGACTGTCAATCGCCTCCTTGGCCGTGTTGAGCATCACCTTGAAGTCACCTTCTGCATCCAACTTGAAGTCCGATGAGAAGTTACCATGCGCCAGCCCGATCAACACTTTATAGAGTGAGTTGATGGAGCGGAAGTTGTTATGAATGGTCTCGTTAATGGTCTCTTTCAGGATCTTGAAATCACCATTCATCTCAATCGAAATCCGCTTGTCAAAATAACCTGCCGCCGTCATCTTGGTGACATCATTGGTCTCGCTGATACTCGACTGCATCATATGCATCATCGAGTTATAGGCATCGGCAATCTTGCCAAACTCATCCTGCCTGTGGAGCTTGATTCTCGGGCTGAGCTGATGATTTTTGGTTGCACAGGTGATGGTCTCATGGATCGTCTCCAGCGGTGCGATAATCTGCTTGCGTGAAATCAGCCAGACAAACAGCGTGCCCAGTATCACTGTGGTATAGGGAACCCAGAGTAGTGGACTCTCTGCCGGCAGGGTACGTATCCATGCCAACATCCCCAGCACACCCAACATGGTGAGCATGAAGATTCCCCCAAGCTTGGCACCAATTCCCACCTGAGTCATCGGATTGATGCGGTACATCAGATCCTCCCAGCGACTCATCACCACACCACCACGAATTACCAGCTTGCCATCGGCAATCTTCTGGTAGACCTCGTCAATCGTTGCCATCTGCTCCTCTGATGCAGGAGTGCGCACAGAGAGGTATCCCACATGTTTGTGGTTGCTGTTGTAGTAAGGGGCCACATTGGCCACCACATAGTAGGCATCCCCGTTCTTGCGGCGATTCTTGACCACCTGATTCCAGCACTTGCCCTGCTGTATGGTATCCCATAAATCCTCAAATACCGCCTGTGGGACATCGGGGTGACGATTAATATTGTGCGCTGAATAGAGCAACTCCTCTTTGGTGAAGCCGCTGACCTCCTCAAAATCCTTACTGGCATCAACAATGACCCCTTTCAGGTCTGTCTTGGAGTTGAGTACCTGATCCTCGCGAACCTCATAGACCTTGTCCGTTACCGGCAAGTTTACTTTCATCTGATTTCCCCCAAATAGTTGCAGCAGCTGGTTGTGCCAACCCTGCTTGGCACAACAAATTTCCTTGTCGCTGACACTATCCCAACAGGGCAGATAGTGTCAAATAGCTTACCTGTAAAAACTTACAAAAATGGCTGCAGCTCTCTCTTTACCCCGACCAACTTCTGCTTCAAAGTCTCGAACAGCTCTGGCAGACGCTCAACCTCTCCCGCTCTGGCAGCATCCTCCAACGCCTTTGCTGCAATCTGAACCGCTGCAATACCTACACTGCTACTGGATGATTTCACTGCATGCGCCGCCTTGCGAATCGACTCCACTGCTTCACCCTTCAATTCACCCATGTACAGTGCTTCAATCTTTCTGGTCTCGACATCCACATCAAACAGCCAGGTCTGCACCAGTGTCTCAAACTCATCACCAAACAGTGTTTGCATCTCTTTGAGCTGCCCCTCCTCCAGAAGCACCTCCTCTCCCGTCTCTGCTCCATCCGAGGTCAGCGCCCACATCGCTTCGTACAGACGTGCCAACTGGATCGGTTTATGCAACACATCATCGGCCCCCGCCGCAAGCGCAGCGATCCGCTCCTTCTCTTCAACCGAAGCGGTCAACATGATGATCGGGATCTTCACTCCGGAAGCTCTGAGAGCACGTGTTGCATCCAGCCCATCCATCTCCGGCATCTGCAGATCCATCAGCACCACATCAAAGTGTGAATCAGCCTCGATGCACTCCACAGCCTGAAGCCCATTGAGTGCAACCTCCACCTCTCCACCACAGTGCTCCAGCATCTTCTGTGCAACCATCAGGTTGGCCTTCACATCATCCACCACCAGAAAACGTTTTCCCTCTGCGAGTTGCCTTGGCATGACCTCACGTTTCTCTGCAACAAACGGCTCCTGCTCTGGAATGGTGAAGCTGAGATCAAAGGAGAAGGTGCTACCAATACCAACCTGACTCTCCAGCCTGACCTCTCCGCCCATCATTGCGATCAACTTGCGAGTGATGGAGAGCCCCAGACCTGTGCCACCAAAACGGCGCGTGGTCGACTGATCGGCCTGTGCAAAATCATCAAAAATCGCCACCTGCTTCTCCTGTGGAATACCAATACCACTATCCCGCACCGCAAAATGGATTCTCGCTTGAGTTGCATCGGCACTGAGCAGTGCCGCAGAGACCACCACCTCCCCCTGCTCAGTGAACTTTATCGCATTACCGATCAGGTTATTGAAAATCTGGCGCAAACGGGGTTCATCCCCCACCAGATACTGCGGGATCGCCCGACCAAATTCGAGATGCATCCCAATCCCCTTGTCACCCGCCTGACGCTCGAAGCTGCGACAGATATCCCCCAGCATCCGTTCAGGAGTATAGTTGAGCAGCTCCAACTCCAGTTTTCCTGCCTCAATCTTGGAAAGGTCGAGAATATCGTTGATGATCACCAGCAGCGCATTGCCTGAGCCCTCCATAGTCTGCAGATACTCTTTCTGCTCACGGCTCAACTCGGTTCGGCGCAGCAGTTCTACCATCCCCAACACCCCATTCATCGGTGTACGGATCTCATGACTCATATTGGAGAGGAAGTTGCTCTTGGCTACGGCCGCCTCCTCCGCCTTCTCTTTGGCCTGATGCAGAGAGCGACCAATCCGGCTGTTCTGCCGGACTACCTGAAATGCGACCCAGAGGCCTCCGATCAACGCCGACACGCCCAATAGCGTCAACAGCAGATAGGTCTGAAAACGGCTCTCCTTTGCCCTCTCCAACGCCAACTTGCCGGTCTCAATCTGGGACTCCTGAATCTTCTGCATCCCGGAAAGAACCCCCAGGCGGGCGGGAATCACCTCTGCCCGGATCAACTCGACCACCTCGCTCTGCAATCTCAATGTCATCACATTGCCCATGATCAGGTCACGCACCTTGTCCAGCGCCTCAGTCCCGACCTGTGCATTCTGTCTGGCGACATCAAACGCCCCCTGCTCCAGCGGTGAGAGTGTCATCGCCTCCAGTTTCTGTCGTGCCTGCAAGAAATTTCCCGCCTGCCGATCAAAACTGATAAAGAGCTCATCCTTCACGAAAGGATCCTCCTCGTAGAGCGCCATCAACATCAGGGTGACACGCTCTCTGGCAGCATCGCGCATCACCTGCGCATACTGCCCCTTGAGCACACTCTCCTCAATGATAACCTCCATCTGCTCGGAGACCTGACGAATCTGGTAGAGGTTGATAGCAAGAAACACCACCATAAACAGCAGCACCATCGCAAAGCCTTTATAGACGATACGATTGGATGACCTTAGCAACTCATCATCCTGAATGGCTGTACCTACACTTTCCCTGCTATCCATAACTGACATCCGTGCTCTCTATTTCGACACACCTCTACAACCGATGGAGGGTCATCCTGTTTTGACAATCATCAAAAACCCATTTTACACAGATAATCAACTAATGATCAGCAACCCAACAGAGATATAAACAAACTTACAACAGACTCAGTTCACCGGATCGGGCTTGGGCATCCTACCCCGATTGGGCATATCCATCCGCACAGCCATCCCGCCATCCACCACAAACGACTGCCCGGTGATCCAGCTCGCCTGTTCGCTGGCCAGATAGAGAGTCATCTCAGCGATATCCGCTGGCAGCCCGTAGCGTTGCTGCGGAATATGGGGCAACCACGCCTCCTTGGCCGCCTCCAGCACCTCATGGGTGCGCTCAACCGGCACCACACCCGGTGCGATGCAGTTGACCCGTACCCCCTGCTCCGCCCACTCCAGTGCCTGCGCCTTGGCCAGCGCCTCCAACCCCGCCTTGGAAGCGGCATAAGCGGCAAAATTCTGTACCGTATTCTTGGCGTGGATACTGCTATTGTGGATCACACACCCCCCTTCCGGGATATGGGGCAGTGCTGCACGGCTCAGTAGGTGTGGGGCCCGCAGGTTGACATTGAGGGTATCATCCCAATGATCAGCATCGGTATCCTCCGCATAGGCCTTCAACACCACACCGGCATTATTGACCAGACAGTCGATCTGGCCATACTCAGCCACCACCGCATCCACCAGTGCATTGATTTCCAGCTCATTGCGCAGATCAGCATAGAACATCTCTGCCTCACCCCCACTGCTGCGAATATCCTCCAGCACTTGCTCGGCACCCATCTTGCGGGTTCGATAGTGCACGGCCACCGTCGCCCCTTCACGTCCAAAGGATCGAGCCATGGCAGCACCAAGGCCACCAGAAGCGCCAGTGATCAATACCACTTTCCCACTCAGTTTCAAATCCATAATCTACTCCACAGCATCGTATTTCTGCTCTTGCAGTTACTTTCTCTTCTTGCTCTTTTTATTCTTCCGGTTGGCCTTTCTGGAGGCCTTGACCTGTTTCTTCTTTGACTTGTTCCTGGATTTGCTGCTCTTGCTCGAAGGTGACGATAATGGAGCAAAGACAGAGGGAGAAAACTCATTAACCTCTTTCTGCGGTTGAAAACAGGCCCACCAGGACATTCTCCTGTGAACATCATCCGAACCACGCAACTCAAGAGAGCGTCGTGTTCTGGCCAGGCACTGCTCCTTTCCTGCAGAGAGGGCTCCATCAAAGTCACGCCGATGCACTGAGAAGGTCTCGATCAGATCTTCTTCATAGGCACGCTCCACCAGATCCATACACTCTTCCGGATAGATATCGATCAGCGAATGGGCCAGCAGGCTGACAAACTCGTAATCCTCCTCTCCCGACTCAATCTCCGATGCCAACAATTCACGGAAAAACAGGACAATCTCTTCCCGCTCGGCGACGCCAGCAGCCACCGCATAGGCCAAGGCAGAGATGGCCGCTACCCGACAGTAGAGATAGAGCTGGTGGTTGGTTGCCATCTGCTTGATCAAACTCATATCTCCACCAGAGGTATGTAACAGCGCAACCGGGAGATCCTCCGAAATCACATCCCCGAAGAGTGGATCAATCTGCATCTCTGGCAGTGAAAACAGGTCGGTGATCGGCTGATGGGCTGCCGGTTCATGGAAATACTCCAACAACATAAAGGCGTAGTTATGCTGGAAGCTGTCGAAATATCTCTCCGGATTACTGGCAGCCTCTTCCAATATCTCGATCAAACGAGGGGTAATGGCCTCCTGCTGCTCCAATGCCGCCTCAACCGCTTCCCGCTTGTACTCCTCATTCGTAGGCTCAAAGGCCTGTAGTATTTGTTCAATTTCCATTTGTCTAATCCAATCTGTTCTTCCCAATACGCTATCGAAGCGTTGCAGCGACTGCCCTGAAGCTAGCCAGTCCCGCTTCAATATTCTCAATAATCTCCTCTGCCAGCTCTTCAGGGTCTGGCAGGTTAT
>CAYQFH010000140.1:0-5908 GCA_964416755.1 uncultured Piscirickettsiaceae bacterium
TCCGTGAACGTGACGCCGCTATGTTTTCCGACATGCTCGCCAAGTTGGAGATGTTGTGTTCCAGTCGGTTCTGCTGCGCACCCAGCGTGACACGGGATTCGTTGACCCGCTTTAGTGCCAGATCAATGTTGGCCAGGGTTACATTGGCATTACCCAGTGAGCTGTATTGGGCTGCACCGGTACTACTGGTAATTGTTCCAACAACTGTGGCCACATCTCCAGTCTGCAGGGTGGACATACCTACAATCATGGTGTCTCCATCTTCCCATCCAGTCTGGATGGTGATGGTGGAGCCACCTCCACTCAACACGTTCATACCATTGAATTTAGTCCCTTCGATCACACCACCAATCTCATCGGCCAGCTGCTCAAACTCTTTGCTCAGATACCCTTTCTGGGTGGAGTTGTTGGTGCCGTTGGTATGTTGGATTTTGAGTTCGCGAATCCGCTGCAGCATCGCGCTGATCTCTTCCATCGCCCCTTCTGCCGTCTGAGTGAAGGAGATCGCTTCGTTGGAGTTGCGGATGGCCTGGTTCGCACCACGAATCTGCGAGGTCATTGCCTCTGCAATGGCAAGCCCTGCCGCATCATCACGTGCCCGATTGATTCTTTTGCCCGAGGAGAGGCGCTCCATGGCGACCTGCTGGGCCTCTTGAACGCTGTTCATTGAACGCTGCGCATTCAATGACGCTATATTGGTATTGATTACCTGCATTGCTGTCTCTCCCGGCTCTTGTGAGCTCTTCTTATTGCACCGCTCTCGGGCGGCTGTTTTTTATTTTTGGTCCAGTGCTCTCTTTGTAGCGCTGTTATTTTGTTCACTTATAGTATCGACATCTCTCCGGATCTCTTTAGGCTTTTTTTAACTTTTCTTCAAACACACCTATTCAGCCCACTCTTGCGAGTGGGCTGGCACAACCACTTCAGTCAAGGAATAAGTTAACTAAGTAGCGTCAAAACCGATGAAGGCATCTGGTTCGCTTGACCAAGCATCGCCATACCTGCTTGCTGCAAGATACTGGTTCTGGAGAGCTCTGCCGATTCTGCCGCAAAGTCTGCATCCAGAATACGGGAACGCGCTGCAGAGATATTCTCTGAAACATTGGCCAGATTGGAGACATTATGCTCCATGCGATTCTGCTGAGCACCCAGCTTGACTCTTGCCTCATTAACTCTCTGTAAGGCAGAATCCACACTGGCCAAAGTTACCGTACTCATGGTTGTGCCGCCTGCAGCACCTGAATTCGATTGAATTGCACCAACAACTGCCGACAATTCTCCAGTCTGCAGAGATGAGATACCAATTGCCATGGTATCTCCATTCTCCCATCCTTTCTGAATTGTCATGGCAGAACTACCACCACTCAGAATATTGAGCCCGTTAAATTTGGTCGTTTCCACAACACCACCAATCTCATCGGCCAGCTGCGCATACTCCTTGTCCAGATAGCCCTTCTGAGTGCTGTTATTGGTACCATTGGAATACTGCACCTTGAGTTCACGGATACGCTGCAGCATATTGGTGATCTCCACCATTGCCCCTTCAGCTGTCTGCACCAGTGAGATACCATCATTGGTGTTACGCATCGCTTGATTCAGCCCCTGAATCTGGGCTGTCATACTGTTGGAAATCGCCAGACCCGCAGCGTCATCACGCGCCGTGTTGATCCGCTTTCCTGAGGATAATCGCTCCATTGCAATGCGTTGCGCCTCCTGGGTTGATCCCAGAGAACGCTGCGCATTCAACGAGGCGATATTTGTGTTAATGACTTGTGACATAGTCTTTCACCTTTTATCTCAAAATTTACTCTTCATATCAGCGGATCAGATCAACACAAAAGACCGAGTGGCAGCCCGACTTCCATTCTGATACACGCCTCCATATTGCCCTATCGGCAACTTCTAGAGAAACTTTAAGTTTTTTTCAGTTCAAGAACTACATTTGGTGAATCTGTCATTTGTCAGGAGCTATCACCTTCCTATCCAACCAGATCTATCCCGTCAAATACTATTACCTCAAAAGATCGAACTGGCATCAGCACTCTCTCCAGAACCGCACTTACCAAAAGAGAGAGCGCCTATCCAGAAGTTATCTCAACAACGACAGCACCTGTTGTGGCGACTGATTGGCCTGACTAAGCATCGCCATTCCTGCCTGTTGCAGTACGTTGGTTCTCGACAATTCTGCTGATTCAGCTGCAAAATCCGTATCCAGAATCCGCGAACGGGAAGCAGAGATGTTCTCAGCGATATTTTTCTGGTTGGAGACATTATGCTCTAGACGATTCTGTTGCGCACCCAATGTAGTACGTGCTTCATTAATAGACTTCAATGCAGTATCAATGTTATCCAAACCAACAGCATCCATTGAAGTTGCCGATGCGCCTCCATGTGTGGCACTAATTGTTCCCGTGACAGCTGTGATATTTGCAGATCCTTTGATGGAGTCGATACCTACAGTCATGCTGTCTCCATTCTCCCACCCTTTTTGAATGGAGATAGTTCCACTTTGCAAGACAGCCATTCCATTGAATTTGGTATCGAGAATAATTCCACCAATCTCATCCGCCAGCTGAGCAAATTCCTTGTCCAGATAATCCACCTGAGTGGTGTTATTCGTGCCATTCGATGCTTGCACTTTCAGTTCTCGAATACGCTGCAGCATATCAGTGATCTCTACCATCGCACCCTCTGCAGTCTGTACATAAGAGATCCCGTCATTGGAGTTCCGAATCGCCTGGTTGATACCATTGATCTGCGAGGTCATGCTATTGGTTATGGCCAAACCTGCTGCATCATCCTTGGCTCGGTTGATGCGCGTTCCCGATGCTAACCGCTCCATCGCGGTCTGTTGCGCCTCTTGCGTACTGCTCAATGAGCGTTGCGCATTGAGCGACCCTATATTTGTATTGATTACTTGCATTTGTTTTCACCTTTCTTGTTATTAGAGTTAATCAGCACGAGCGGACGAGAGCCAAATAGAGAAAATAAATGACAGCCTCTTCCATCATCTCTACCACCGCTTCAACCAATCACATCTTTTCCATGCCAACTTTATTGGCTCCACCTACAACAGCCCTCATCTGTAACTGAAAGGGCTGCAGCTTTTTAATAAACCCTCAATTTAAGAGCCTATTAAAAAGCCCTGGAGGGGGTAGCCTCCAGGTAATCTCTTTTCGCCCAATGCGATAGAGAGGTCATCAAAATCAGAAGCCTCCTTCTGATCACCCATATGAAAGCTATGTATCAACTACATGTCCTCCATCTACCTCATCACTGAGGAATCTTTTCCTTCGAGAGAAATCCATCATCTCAGTCACTGATTACACAGCACTGTTAGCACACTTCCCTCCCCCTGATGGTATTCAGTCAGCCTTACCAGCAAGGGATCCTATTACAGTCGTCCTACTTCAATAGTGATAACACCTGTTGTGGTGACTGGTTAGCCTGACTGAGCATTGCCATACCCGCCTGCTGCAGGACATTAGTCCTAGACAGCTCTGCCGATTCCGCTGCAAAATCCGCATCCAGAATCCGCGAGCGGGAGGCCGAAATATTCTCAGCAACATTCGACTGATTGGAAATGTTATGCTCCAAGCGATTCTGCTGAGCACCTAATGTTACCCGACGCTCATTGATTACCTTCAATGCTGCATCAATATTAGTAAGCGTAACTGTGCTATATCCCAAACTTGTCCTGTCAGAAGCACCCGAAGTACCTCCAATTGTGCCTACAATAGTCGAGAGTGCAGTGCCTGTTTGTAAAGTAGAAACTCCTACCGTCATCGTATCTCCATCTTCCCAACCCTTCTGGATAACCAATCCATCACTATCCCCACTCAAAACAGCCAATCCATTGAACTTGGTCGTTTCAATCACCCCACCAATCTCATCAGCCAGCTGAGCAAACTCCTTGTCCAGATATCCCTTCTGGGTACTGTTGTTGGTGCCATTGGTATGCTGCACCTTCAACTCACGAATTCGCTGCAGCATGTCGGTGATCTCCACCATCGCACCCTCTGTTACCTGAACCAGAGAGATACCATCGTTGGAGTTGCGAATCGCCTGATTGATCCCCTGAATCTGTGCTGTCATGCTGTTGCTGATCGCAAGACCCGCTGCATCATCCTTTGCCCGATTGATTCTCTTACCCGAGGAGAGTCGCTCCATTGCAATCTGTTGGGCCTCCTGGGTACTACTTATTGAACGCTGTGCATTCAATGATCCAATATTTGTGTTGATGACTTGCATTTTCTTTACCTCTTTTTTTCTTATCTGTCTTAGTGACGGATAAGAGCCCCTGAATCACAGCTGTTTTCTGCTCATCTTCCGGCTCTTTTACCGCCTCTTTTTTGTTTATGCTTCCACCATCCCACTATATTTTATGTGGCACAATATCTGCATATTCTTTTAGTACAACAATAAGCCCGGGGCATCGCACCTTAGGCACTCGAGGTCAACGCATTTGGGGCTCTTTCACCTTTCCCTATGCATTGACCCTTTTGAGTCAAATGACTCTCACTCTACCTCCTTCTCGGAGGCCCACTTCTCTGGTGGGGTATGGCAGTACCCCACCAGGTTATTTTTCTCAGTTTGGTTACTCATATCTTTTTCCTTCTATCTTTACTGCAGTAGTTGCAGTACCTGTTGTGGCGCCTGATTGGCCTGACTGAGCATTGCCATGCCCGCCTGTTGCAACACATTGGTCCTTGATAGCTCTGCAGATTCCGCTGCAAAGTCTGCATCTACAATCCGTGAACGCGACGCCGCAATATTTTCAGACATGCTCGCCAGATTGGAGATGTTGTGTTCCAACCGGTTTTGCTGCGCACCCAGAGTCACTCGCGATTCGTTGATGGTCTTCAGTGCTTCATCCAACTGAGCAAGCGTGACACTGTTCATACTGTTGTATGATGCCGCTCCTGTACCTGAGGTGATCGTTCCGATTGCCGATACAATAGAAGCCTGAGCCGAAAGAGAGGCGATACCCACCGTCATCGTATCTCCATCTTCCCAACCAGTCTGGACGACTACATTGTTTCCTTCTCCACTCAAGACCGCCATACCGTTGAATTTGGTTCCTTCAATCACACCACCAATCTCATCTGCAAGCTGTTCAAACTCTTTATTCAAGTAGCCTTTCTGGGTACTGTTGTTGGTGCCATTGGTGTACTGGATTTTAAGCTCGCGGATTCGCTGCAGCATCGCGCTGATCTCTTCCATCGCTCCTTCTGCTGTCTGGGTGAAGGAGATTGCTTCGTTGGAGTTGCGAATAGCCTGGTTGGCTCCACGGATCTGCGAGGTCATCGCCTCTGCAATGGCAAGCCCTGCCGCATCATCACGTGCCCGATTGATTCGTTTGCCCGAGGAGAGGCGCTCCATGGCGACCTGTTGGGCCTCTTGAACGCTGTTCATTGAACGCTGCGCATTCAATGACGCTATATTGGTATTGATTACCTGCATTGCTGTCTCTCCCGGCTCTTGTGAGCTCTTCTTATTGCACCGCTTTGTTGCGGCTGTTTTTATTATTGGTTCAGCACTCTCTTTGTAGCGCTGTTACTGTGTTCACTTATAGTATCGACACCCCCTCCGATCTCTTTAGGCTTTTTTACACTTTTTTCAAACGAGTTTAACCATCCCTCTTCGATAGATAGAGAGGGATGGTTTTTTCAGGTTTGAGTTACAGCATTTAACGCAGTAGCGAAAGTACACTCTGTGGCGACTGATTCGCCTGACTGAGCATCGCCATACCGGCTTGCTGCAGTACGCTGGTTCTCGACAGCTCCGCAGATTCCGCTGCAAAGTCCGCATCCAGAATCCGCGAACGTGCTGCTGAGATGTTCTCCGCCACATTCTGCTGGTTGGATACGTTATGTTCCAAACGGTTCTGCTGTGCACCCAGTTCTAC
>CAYQFH010000141.1:0-5903 GCA_964416755.1 uncultured Piscirickettsiaceae bacterium
ATCCGGCTTCCAGCCGTAACTACAAGCCACCGGCTTTTAGCCGGTGGTTGTTGACCCTCCCAATGATGGAGTCCGGTACAATGCCAGCTTCCCGGGTTGATTTTACAAGGTGGTTAGATCTCGATGAATAGAGCGGCTATTGAGCGTGGTTTTGTCTCGTATACCCAACGATTGATCCAGTGGCGCTGGGTGGCGTTGCCTCTGCTGTTGCTGCTCTCGGCACTGCTGTTGAGCAACCTCTCCAAGATCACCATAGACACCTCCAATGAGGGGTTTCTGCGGGCGGATGATCCAATCCTGCTCGACTACAACCGTTTTCGTGAACAGTTCGGTCGTGAAGAGGTGGTGCTGATTGCACTACGACCCGAGAACCTCTTCGATTCTGCGTTTCTAAAGAGACTTCAACAGTTTCATCGGGATCTTGAGGAGCAAGTACCCCATCTGGATGAGGTGACCAGTCTGGTCAACGTGCGTTATACCGTTGGCAAGGAGAGCGAGCTGCTGGTCGAAGATCTGATGGAGGCGTTCCCTGACAGCCCGGAGGGGCGTGAGGCGATGAGGCAGGCTGCGCTCAACCACCCCTTCTATCGCGACTTGCTGATCGGGCAGGGGGGGACGATGACCACGGTGGTGATCGAGACTCAGGCCTTCTCTTCGAGCGGGGTTGAGGATGAGCTGAGTGCCGGTTTCGAGGAGGAGGCTGCGCCCGCAGCGACATCAGCAGAACCCCGCACCTTCCTCACCGATGAAGAGAACAGTGAGGTGGTCACCGCAGTGATGCAGCTGGTGGAGCAGTATCAGGGGGATGATTTCCCGATGGAGGTGGCCGGCTCACCAGTGGTGATGGAGGTGCTGAAGAAGTCGATGCAGACTGATATGCGTCGCTTCACCCTCACCATGGTTGGTATCATCTTTGCCTTCCTGTTTGTGATGTTCCGTCGCGCCAGCGGAGTTTTCGCTCCATTGCTGGTGGTGATTCTCTCTCTGCTGGCAACCATTGCCTTGATGGGGTTGAGTGGAGTGCCTCTCAAGCTTCCGACGCAGATTCTCCCCTCCTTTGTATTGGCGGTGGGCATTGGTGATTCGGTCCATATCCTCTCTATCTTCTATCGGAGGTTTGACCACACCGGAGACAGAAATGAGGCGATTCAGTATGCACTGGGTCACTCCGGGCTGGCGGTGGTGTTGACCAGTCTCACCACAGCAGCAGGGCTTTTCTCCTTCTCTACCGCAGAGCTGGGTGCAGTGGCTGAGCTGGGCATGTTCGGCAGTGCCGGTGTACTGTTTGCGATGTTCTATTCACTGACCCTGTTGCCACTGCTGCTGGCGATTCTACCGCTCAAGCAACGCAACCATGCACGACAGCAGGAGGCGGATAGCGAGGGCAATACCCACAGCTCACCACTGGATCGACTGCTCGACAAGATGGTTCACTTTGCTACCAACCACGCCACTACGGTGGTTTTTGTCTCGTTGATTTTGTTTGTGGTCGCAGTTGCCGGGATTACTCAGCTTCAGTTCAAGCATGACGTGATGAAGTGGCTCCCGGCTGATCTGCCGGCACGGGTGGCGACAGAGCATATCGATCGTGACCTGCATGGTACGATCTCGGTTGAAGTGCTGGTGGATAGTGGCAAGGAGGAAGGGCTCTATGATCCGCAGCTGATTGCTGCTCTGGCCAAACTGCAGGATGAACTTGAGATCGTGGGAGAGGGAGATGCCGCACTGCAGGCTGGTAAGCGTATCTCGGTGGTCGATGTGCTGCGCGAGACCAACCAGGCGCTCAATGAGAACCGTCCGGAGCACTATGTAGTGCCGAAGGATCGCCAACTGGTTGCACAGGAGTTGCTGCTGTTCGAGAACAGTGGTTCGGATGATCTGGAGAACATGGTCGATTCACAACTCCAGACCGCACGTCTGACACTGCGTCTCCCGTGGAGAGAGGCAGGTGCCTACACCACCATTGTAGAGGATGTACAGCAGCGGATCGACAGCGCCTTTGGTGAGGGAATCGAGGCCAGGATCACCGGTCTGATGATGATCTTCGCCCGTACCCTGAGTGCGATGATGACCAGTATGGCGCAGAGCTACACCATCGCCGCCTTTGTCATCACCGGGATGATGATCTTCCTGGTGGGGCATGTGCGCCTGGGGCTGGTCAGTATGATCCCCAACCTGTTACCCATTACCATCGTGCTGGGGGTGATGGGGCTGTTTGGTCTGCCACTGGATGCCTTCACCATGCTGATCGGCAGTATCGCGCTGGGGTTGGCGGTTGATGATACTGTCCACTTCATGCACAACTTCCAGCGCTACTATCGCCAGAGCAGAGACACGGTCGAGGCGATCACCCATACCCTGCATACTGCGGGTCGGGCAATGGTGGTAACCACAATTGTCTTGAGTCTCGGTTTCCTCATCTTCATGAATTCCGAGATGAACAACCTCTTCAACTTTGGCGTATTGACCGGGCTGGCCATTGTGCTGGCGCTATTGGCCGACCTGCTACTGGCACCGGCTCTGATGACACTGATCTTCGGAAAACAGGAGAAAACATGAATAGCATATTCAAAAATGCCGTGGTAAGTCTGGGGCTGCTGCTCCCTCTCTGTGCCTCGGCGAACCCTACTGGCCGGGAGATCATGGATCAGGTCAATGCACGGGATGATGGGGACAACGCCTCAATGCAGATGGAGATGCGCCTGATCGACAAGCGTGGCAAGGAGCGGGTACGCAAGATGAAGCGTTGGGCACAGGATCATGGAGAGGACAGCTACAGCCTGCTCTTCTTTCTCACCCCGGCAGATGTGCGCAATACCGGCTTCCTCACCTACGACTATGATGCAGCAGGCAAGGATGATGACCAGTGGCTCTACCTGCCGGCACTGCGCAAGACCAAACGTATTGCCAATGATGACAAGAGTGGCAGTTTCATGGGGTCTGACTTCAACTACTCCGACATGACCGATCCCGATCTGGATGACTACACCTTCACAGTAATGAAGGAGACCGAGGTGCGAGGCCATCCGGTCTGGCAGATCAAGGTGGTTCCAAAATCGCAATCGGTGATTGAGGAGACCGGTTACAAACAGTCAGTGGTCTTTGTGCGGCAGGACAATTTCGTGGTGGTGCGTGCTGTACGCTGGTTGGAGAAGAAGGGGCGCTTGCGCTACCTCGATATCAAGCGCCTGGAACAGATCGATGGCATCTGGACACCGCTGGAGACCAGTATGACCACCAAGCAGGGCAAGAAGACCCTGCACAAAACAGTCATCCGTTATGATGATGTCCGCTACAACCAGCCCCTGAATGAGAGCATGTTTACTGTACGCCGACTGGAGCAGGGTGCGGAGTGATTCGACTGCGTCTGATTGTAATGCTGCTGGGGGTTGCAGCGTTTCGCGCTGTTTGGGGCGATGACTCGCTCTCACTGGAGGCTGCCTTGGGGGGATTTGATGAGGCAGCCAGCGAAGAGTTCGAGCGGGAGCTGAGTGGCTTTGATGAAGCGGACACCATTGAGCTGACGCCGGCAGATTCGACAGCAACTGAGGTCGAAGAGCCCTCCCCCTATACCATCCGTGGACACTGGCTCAATGCAGCCGCGTGGAACCTTGCACATACAGCACCAACTGCAGGCCGCCCCGACTATCGCGGTCTCTCAAAACTCTCCAGCAAGCTCTGGCTGGAGGCGGAACGGCCACTGGACGGTGGCTGGAAACTGCACATGGACGGTTATCTGCGGCATGACCTTGCTTACGATATCCACAGTAAATCCGATTATCCTCAGGCGGTGCTTGATCGCTACCAGCAGGATACGGAGATCGGGGAACTCTGGGTTCGTGGCGCGTTGCATCCGGATTTTGATCTCAAGGTCGGAAGACAGATTGTGGTTTGGGGACAGTCCGACTATCTGCGGGTCAATGACACCCTCAACCCGATCGATCTGCGTGAACCGGGGCTGGGAGAGATCGAGACCCTGCGCCGTCCACTGGGGATGGTTCGGGGGGACTACTATCGTGGACCGTGGAGCATCACCCTGCTGGCGATTCCGGAGCAGCGTCCCAACCTGACCGCCCCTTGTGGTGGTGAATATGCGATCACGGGAGCGCGTACCGAGGCAGAGTGTGCTGCGTTGGCCAAGGCGGAACAGTCCCCGGAAGATGGAGTGGAACAGATGGAGTGGGGGATCTCTGCGATGGGACGTTTCTCCGGCTGGGATCTCTCCCTCTATGGGGCGCGCATCAATCATGATCAGCCCTGGTTGGATGGAGGTACAACCTACCGCTACTCCCGGGTCAATCAGCTGGGAGCGGCAGTCAATATTGCAGATGGCGGCTGGCTCTGGAAGGGAGAAGTTGCCTGGTTTGATGGGCTCAACTATGCAGCCACAGAGGATCATTCCAGACTCGATCTGCTGGTCGGGGGGGAATATCGGGGGATTGATGATGTCACCCTCTCACTGGAGGTGCTGCGTCGTGAGATTGGCGACTACCGGTCTGCACTGATTGCCGCCCCCGATTACCAGCAGCATAAAAGTTGGCAGACGGTACTGGCCTACCAGCATGATCTGCATAACGATACCGTGCATCTCAAAGGGGTGGTCTCACGTAGTGGAGATGCGCTGGATGAGGGGGGGTACAGCCGCTTCTCGGCGCAGTATGACTTGGATGACCAGTGGTCTGTTACCGGTGGCGGGATCTGGTACCAGAGTGGTCTGTTACCCCCCGATTGGGGCAGCAATGATCGCCTCTTTCTGGAGTTGAGACAGGACTTTTAAAGGAGATGAAACAGTCAAATTTCACCTCTACTGGATGATCAACAGCGCTAGCGGGCGCTATTGAGTCCGTAGAGCTTCCAGTTCTGCATTCCGCCACGGAAGTAGAAGAGCTTCTCGGCTGGATAGCCCTCATTGAGCAGACCACGGATTGCAGCAGGAGACTGTCCACACCACCAGCCATTACACCAGAGTACCAGTTTTCTGGCATTGCTGAAGTCACGGTTATCGGCATCACCGGTGACACCAAACTGCTCAAATGCGGCCTCAATCGAAAGCTCATCCCCGCCCTGTTGGCGATTGAGTTGTGTGAAGGGGATATTGATGGAGCCGGGAATGGTGCCGCGTTCGAACCAGTCGGGAGTGCGGGCATCAATAATCAGCCCGTCATCAACGGCCAGCTCATTTTCCATGAAATGGATCACCTCCTTGATGCCTACGGTTACCACCCCCGGTGCAGCCACCATCGGTTGAACACAGAAAGGGGGGCATTTGCGTCCGCTACGGCTCCAAGTAAGATCGGCCACTCCATTGGCATCCTGGTTGCGTCCAATGACCACATCCTCTCCATTGTGTTCAACGGTCACGGAGTCGATAGAGCGGGTGATCTTGATCTCAATTGCAGCAACTGTTGTGGTAAACAGGGAGAGTACCAGCAGGAGTGGGAATAACATGGCGGACTGTTTATTTGGCATTGGGGCCCCTTTGGTCAGATTTGTAATATTTGTTATCTGTTCAGGGGTTTATATTATTAACTTTTGTCAATTATTCAAGTAGAAAGTACATCGTCACACTGGCTCGATGAGATGAATCTTTTATAATGGCCCATTCGAATATCGGGTTCTCTACCGAGCGTGCCATGGGTGAATGAAATTGTGGATATGAAAAAGATACTGGTTGTTGATGATGATATTTTGATCCGCTCGCTGGTCAAGGAGGAGCTTGAAAAGCAGGGGTTTGCCATCGATGTTGCAGCAGATGGGGATATAGCGATGCAAAAAATCGAACAGGAATCTCCAGATCTGGTCATCACCGATATCCACATGCCAAAGATGGGTGGCTTGGAGTTGTTGGAGACCATTCGTGAGAGCAGCCATCACAGAGATCTACCGGTGCTCTGTATTACCAG
>CAYQFH010000142.1:0-5839 GCA_964416755.1 uncultured Piscirickettsiaceae bacterium
CAGATATTCGCGATGGAGAAGTGATTAAGCAGATCTTCCAGCAGCATGAACCAGAGATTGTTTTTCACTTGGCAGCACAGCCATTGGTACGTTACTCCTATCGGCACCCCGTCGAGACCTATGAGACCAATGTGATGGGGACACTCCATGTGTTGGAGGCGATTCGTGATGTCGGTTCGGTTGCTGCGGCCGTGATGATTACTACTGACAAATGCTACGAGAACCGTGAGTGGATTTGGGGGTATCGAGAGAGTGACCCAATGGGTGGGCATGACCCCTATAGCAGCAGCAAGGGTGCGGCAGAGTTGTTAGTCGCCTCATACCGTGAGAGCTTCTTTCCTGCAGTCGGTTACTCAGGTCATCGTACAGCGATTGCGTCAGTACGAGCAGGTAATGTAATTGGGGGCGGCGACTGGGCAGAAGACCGATTAATCCCTGATCTGATTCGTGCCTTTGAGCGGGGAGAAGAGGTGCTGATTAGAAGTCCCCATGCGGTTCGTCCCTGGCAGCATGTGTTGGAACCGCTGTCTGGTTATTTGATGTTGGCCGAAAAGCTATCGCTAAAAGGTCCGCAGTGGAATGGAGGATGGAATTTCGGTCCTTATGATCAGGATGCCAAACCGGTGGAGTGGATCTGTGACCATATGGTTGACCTCTGGGGAAGAGGAGCCAAATGGTGTTTGGATGGGGATGAGCATCCCCATGAAGCAGGTTACCTGAAGCTTGACTGCTCAAAAGCTAATAGCATTCTGGGATGGTTGCCGCAGTTGAGCCTACAGCAGGCGCTACATTCTATTGTAGAGTGGCATCAGGAAGAGCGTGCTGGAGAGTCTGGTAGGGGGCTCTGTTTGCAACAGATTGCGTCTTATATGGAGCAGATGGATAGTTATGGATAGGGGTGAATTGAGGGAAAAGATCCTGCAGTTGGTAGGGCATTATGGTGTATTGAAGGAGGAGCCTCAGCCCTTTAGAGCAGGTGACAGTGTGGTACCACCATCTGGCAAGGTAATTGGCCGTAATGAGTTGAAAATGATGGCTGATGCAGTGCTTGATGGTTGGCTCACTACGGGTCGTTTTAATGACCAATTTGAGAAACAGTTGGCAAGCTATTTGGGTGTTCAACATGTGCTCACTACCAACTCAGGTTCCTCTGCCAATCTGTTAGCACTCACTGCATTGACCTCGCCCAAGTTAGGAGAGCGTCAACTAAAGCCAGGTGATGAGGTAATTACGGTAGCCGCCGGTTTTCCCACTACGGTTAATCCAATCCTTCAAAATGGATTGGTACCGGTTTTTGTCGATATTGAAATTCCCACCTACAACATTCAGGTTGAGCAGCTGGAGGCCGCACTTTCAGAAAAGACACGTGTCGTCATGATTGCCCATACCTTGGGGAATCCCTATGATCTGAATGCGGTAGTGGCCTTTGCCCGTAAACACAACCTCTGGTTGGTAGAGGATTGTTGCGATGCATTGGGCTCAACCTATCGGGGAGAGAAGGTCGGTACCTTTGGGGATATTGCTACACTCAGTTTCTACCCAGCCCACCACATCACTATGGGGGAAGGAGGTGCGCTGTTTACAAATAATTCTGAGCTAATAAAGTTGGTCGAATCTTTCCGTGACTGGGGACGTGACTGTTATTGTCAGCCGGGGTGCGACAATACCTGTGGCAAGCGTTTCTCCTGGCAGCTGGGTGATCTACCGCAAGGGTATGACCATAAGTATATCTACTCTCATCTCGGCTATAACCTGAAGATTACCGATATGCAGGCTGCCTGTGGTGTGGCGCAGTTGGAGAGGGTTGACGATTTTGTGGCCGCTAGAAAAGGTAATTTTGCTTACCTCAGCAATAAACTGCGGCCGCTAAGCGATTACATCGAATTACCACAGGCGACAGAAGGGAGTGATCCTGCCTGGTTTGGTTACCCCGTTACCTTGAAAGAGACGGCGGGAAGTGCACGGGTAGACTTGCTGAAATACCTGGATCAGCACAAGATCGGTAGCCGACTGCTGTTTGCCGGAAATCTGACTAAGCAACCCTATTTTGAGGGGCGAGAATATAGGGTAGTAGGTGATCTGCGGAACACAGACCGTGTGATGAACCAGACCTTCTGGATTGGAATCTATCCTGGTATTCGAAAAGAGATGCTGGACTATGTGGCAGGTCGTTTTGAACGCTATTTTGGGCTGAATTGGTAACGGTTATTTAACAAGGAAAAGAGAGTATGAGTGAGAAAGGGATCCCGAAAAACCTGTTTGTTCTTGAGATGGCCAATAATCATATGGGGGATATTGAACATGGGATCCGTGTAATCCGCTCCTTTGGTGCGGTGTGTCGCAGATACCCTTTCAAGTTTGCGTTTAAATTGCAGTATCGTGAACTGGACAGCTTTATTCATCCAGAGATGAAGGGGCGGGAGGATGTGCCCTATATCAAGCGTTTTGAAGAGACTAGACTGACCCGTGTAGACTTTGACCAACTACTGGACGTGATGCGTGAAGAGGGGTTCATGACAATGTCTACCCCATTCGATGAGAAGTCGGTCGATATGATCGAGGATCAGGATCTTGACATCATCAAGATCGCCAGCTGCTCCTTTGGGGACTGGCCTCTATTGGAGCGAATTGCACAGAGTGATCGTCCGATTATCGCTTCAACAGCAGGGGCTGCTATTGAGACCATTGATCAGGTAGTGAGCTATCTGCAGCACCGAGGTAAAGATTTTGCCATTATGCACTGTGTGGGGGAGTACCCAACGCCGGATGAGTTGATGCATGTCGGTCAGCTGGACTATCTGATGAGTCGTTATCCTGATGTGCGTATTGGCTTCTCGACTCATGAGGATACCTCAAATACCGACCTGATCAAGGTTGCGGTGGCCAAGGGTGCTACGCTCTTCGAGAAGCATGTGGCAGTTCCTACAGAGCAGTACGGCATCAATAAATACTCGGCTACACCAGAACAGGTGGATAACTGGCTAGCAGCGGCCCACTACACCCAAATGGTCATGGGTGAATCGAGCAAGCGTCTTCCGGTAAATAAGCGGGAAGAGGCGAGTCTGCGCTCACTGCGCCGTGGGATCTTTGCCAAGCGGGACCTGAAGCGGGGTGAGGTACTCACTGCGGACGATATCTACTTTGCTTTTCCCCCTCAGGAGGGGCAGTACACAGCCAACGACTGGTCCAAATATCTGGAATACACGCTCACTGCAGATCTGAAGCAGGATCAGGCAGTAGCACCGGAGAATTGCGGTCAACAGGATAGTAGGGCACAGGTCTGGGAGATCGTGAAACAGGTGCGTGCACTATTGAAAGAGAGTCAGGTGGTGATCCCAGGAAGTGCCGACCTGGAGATCTCTCACCACTATGGGATTGACCGTTTTTCTGAATATGGATTACTACTGTTGACGGTCGTAAACCGGGATTACTGTAAGAAAGTCCTGGTCACCCTGCCAGGGCAGAAGCACCCAGAGCAGTACCACAAACAGAAGGAGGAGACCTTTCATGTGCTTTATGGAGAGGTTGATCTGGTGCTGGATGGAGAACCGAGCAAATGTGCTCCGGGGGATGTAGTGACCATTGAGCCTGGCACCCGGCACGCCTTCAGTAGTAAAACCGGTTGTGTAATTGAAGAGATTTCTTCGACCCACTACAAGGATGACTCCTATTATACCGATGGGGCTATTATGAACAACAAACAGCGTAAAACCCTGTTGACCTACTGGATGGATCGGTCGTAATGGCAGAGCAGATGCGGGTTGCCGATTACATTTCGGAGTTTGTTTCCAGTCTTGGAGTAGGGCACGTCTTCTTGCTACCTGGAGGCGGTGCAATGCATCTGGTCGATGCAGTAGGCAAACATCCTGACATTGATGTGGTGGCCTGTTTACATGAACAGGCGGCAGCCATCTCCGCAGAGGCCTATGCTCGTGTCAATGAGAACATTGGTGTGGCGATGGTGACTACAGGGCCAGGGGCAACCAATGCCATTACTGCAGTAGCGGGTGCCTGGATTGAATCGGTGCCGATGATGGTTATCTCTGGACAGGTCAAGCGTGCCGATATGAAGCGGGATGATCCCGTACGTCAGAAAGGAGTGCAGGAGGTGGATATCATCTCCATGGTCAAAGGAGTTACCAAATATGCCTTGACCATTGAAGAGCCAACAGCCATCCGTGCTGTGTTGGAAGAGGCGGTTTACCATGCGCGTAGCGGCCGTGCAGGGCCGGTATGGATTGATGTGCCGCTGGATGTGCAGGGTGCACCTATTGAACCTGCAACCCTTAAAGGGTGGAGTGCTCCGCTAAGGCAGCATTCAACCGTTGATGAAAAGAAGTTGCAGATGCTGAAGACGCTTCTGGAACAAGCAGAGCGGCCTGTAGTACTGGCAGGGCATGGCGTACGCCTTGCTGGCGGTGCAGAGCCGTTCCGGCAGTGGGTTGAACAGTTAGGTGTCCCGGTTGTGATGACCTGGAATGCGATGGATCTGCTTCCCTATGATCATCCGCAGAATATTGGGCGCCCAGGTGTGGTGGCACTGCGTGCTCCCAACTTTGCGATACAGAATAGCGATCTACTGATCAGTATCGGTAGCCGGCTGGACAACATCATCACAGCCTACAATCCACGAGGCTTTGCACGGGAGGCAATAAAGGTGGTGGTTGATGTGGATCTGCACGAGATCAACAAACTGGATATGGAGATTGATCTGAGAGTCACTGCGGATGCGGGTCAATTCCTGGGTCAACTACTACAGCACTCGTTCTCCCCTAATCCAGAATGGAAGCAGTGGCTGGAACATTGCAATGGCTGGAAGGCGCGTTATTCACTGGCCCATGAGAAGACCTTTTCAGATAAGGAGGAGATGAGTCACTATCAGTTTGTTGACCACCTCTCTGATCTCTTGCCAGCACAGCGTGTGGTTTCAACAGGTAGTTCAGGGCTAGCGGTAGAGGCTTTCTATTCTGCCTTCAGGAATCGAGAAGGGCAGCGTATCTTTCTTACCTCTGGTTTGGGCTCCATGGGGTATGGGTTGCCTGCAGCAATCGGTGCCTGCTTTGCCAATGGAAGGCGGCTGATGTATGCCATTGAGAGTGATGGTAGTCTGCAGCTCAACATCCAGGAGCTGGCCACCCTACACGCTTTTGAGCTACCGATCAAACTGGTGGTAATGAATAACGGAGGGTATGCCTCCATCCGCACCACACAGCGTAACTATTTTAATGGGCGTTATGTCGGTACTGGACCGGAGGCAGGGCTTTTTCTGCCAGACCTGGAGGCACTCTCGAGCTGTTATCAGCTGGGTTATTATCGAGTCGAGAACGAAGCTTTACTCAGGCAGGCAATTACAGGTGCAGAGGCGCAGAGTGGTCCGGTGATCATTGATGTTCGCCTCTGTAGCGATGAGGCACTTTCCCCCAAGGTGGCAGCATTGCCACAGAAAGACGGTTCCATGCTTTCGATGCCGCTGGAGGATATGAGCCCGCTGCTGTCACTGGAGCAGTTACAGCAGGAGATGTTGGTTGAGCCACTACCAGCTTCTGCTCAGGCTCGTACTGATTAATGTAGTTCTTATATTCAGACAATAATTACACGTTGATTAAAACATGAAGACGAAAGTTCTTTTTCTCGTGCCTCCAAATATTAGTTATGAGGCTTTTGTTTGTCCGCCACAAAATGTTAAAGCTAAAACTAATAGTACTAACACAAAGAAATTCGGAGTTCTTGTAACAGATATGCCGCTCGGACCACTTACCCTCAGTGCATACCTGTATGCTCACTGTAAGGTTGATAATAGAATGATTGATTTTAATGTAGATCTGAACAAAGTGACCGA
>CAYQFH010000143.1:0-5824 GCA_964416755.1 uncultured Piscirickettsiaceae bacterium
AACAAGGTGGTCGATATCTGGACTCACGCCAATGACCAGGTTGCCAAGGCGATGATGGACGGCATTGGTAGTGAAGAGGTGGTGGATGCTGAGGGCAACAAGGCGACTCAGGACTCCTTCAACTCGATTTTTATGATGGCCGACTCGGGTGCTCGTGGCTCTGCTGCACAGATTCGTCAGCTGGCTGGTATGCGTGGTCTGATGGCCAAGCCGGATGGCTCCATCATCGAGACCCCGATCACGGCAAACTTCCGTGAAGGTTTGAATGTACTGCAGTACTTCATCTCTACCCACGGCGCACGTAAAGGTCTGGCCGATACCGCACTGAAGACTGCAAACTCCGGTTATCTGACCCGTCGTCTGGTGGATGTTTCTCAGGATCTGGTGGTGACAGAGACTGACTGTGGGACGACCGATGGTGTATTGATGCAGACCCTGATCGAAGGTGGTGATGTGATTGAGCCGCTACGCGAGCGTGTGCTGGGTCGTGTGGCTGCCGAGAATGTGGTCAAGCCCGGCAGTGATGAGCTGTTGATTCCTGTCAATACGCTGATTGATGAGAAGATTGCCGATCTGTTGGAGGCCAATAGTGTCGACCAGATGCGTGTCCGTTCCATTATCACCTGTGAGACCCGTGATGGTGTCTGTGCAGCGTGTTATGGTCGAGATCTTGCACGTGGTGATCTGATCAGCCAAGGTGAGGCGGTCGGTGTAATTGCGGCACAATCGATTGGTGAGCCGGGCACCCAGCTGACGATGCGTACCTTCCATATCGGTGGTGCGGCATCGCGTGCGGCAGCGGACAACAGTGTTGATGTCAACAATACAGGTACTGTTCATCTCCACAATGTGCGCTCTGTAGAGCATGCCGATGGTCACCAGGTGGCGGTTTCCCGCTCCGGTGAGATTGCTGTGGTGGACGAGAGTGGTCGTGAGCGTGAGCGCTACAAGATTCCATATGGTGCAGAGATCTCGGTCAACGAGGGTGACACCGTAGAGGCAGGTCAGAGTGTGGTTGGTTGGGATCCGCATACCCACCCGGTTGTAACCGAGGTGGCGGGTACGGTGCGCTTCAACTACTTTGTGGATGGTGTCTCCTTCCGCAAGGAGACCGATGAGGTGACCGGCCTGACCAGTGTTGTGGTCACCGACGCCAAACAGCGTGCGGTGGGTGAGCAGACGGTCATGGTTACCAATGGCAAGGGTGAACAGCATGAGGAGGTGGTGGGTAATCGTGACCTGCGCCCAATGATTATGCTGGTGGATGATAGTGGTCAGGAGATCATGATTCCGGGAACCAGCGTTCCAGCGCAGTATTTCCTCCCCGCAGGTGCAATTGTAACGGTAGAAGATGGTGCAGCGATTGGAGTGGGTGATGTATTGGCCCGTATTCCACAGGAAGCAGGCAAGACTCGCGACATCACTGGTGGTCTGCCTCGAGTTGCCGACCTGTTTGAGGCGCGTAAGCCGAAAGAGCCAGCAGTGATGGCGGAGCAGACCGGTACTATCACCTTCGGTAAGGAGACCAAGGGCAAACAGCGTGTGGTCATCATTGGTGAAGATGGTGAACAGACCGAGACGCTGATTCCGAAGTTCCGCCATGTCACCGTATTCGAAGGTGAGCATGTGGAGAAGGGTGAGGTCATCGTCGATGGTGCACCAGATCCACACGATATCCTGCGTTTGAAGGGTGTGCCCGAGTTGGCCCGTTACATCACCAATGAGGTGCAGGATGTATACCGTCTGCAGGGTGTTGGGATCAATGATAAGCACATCGAGTGTATTGTCCGTCAGATGTTGCGTCGTGTGATTGTGGTGAGCCCCGGAGACACCAAGTTCCTCCAGGGGGAGCAGGTCGAGCGTGCCCGTATGCTGGATGAGAATGATCGCGTTACGGGGCTGGGTAAGATGCCGGCAACCTATGAGAATGTGTTGTTGGGTATCACCAAAGCCTCTCTGGCGACCGATTCATTTGTCTCTGCAGCCTCCTTCCAGGAGACCACCCGTGTATTGACTGAGGCTTCGGTTACCGGCAAGAGCGATGACCTGCGTGGCTTGAAGGAGAATGTGATTGTGGGTCGTCTGATTCCGGCGGGTACCGGGCTGGCCTACCACAAGCAGCGTCGTCAGCGTCGTGGCCTGTTTGCTGATGCCGAGATCCCCAGAGTGAGTGCAGAAGAGGTGGCGATCGAAGAGATGGCAACCGAAGCTGCACCAGCAGAGGGTGCGGTAGAAGAGTGATCATAGAGGGATTTCCCGACCCTGTCCGGGGTCGGGTACTTTTCCATCTTGTAATAATTGAAAAAAAATGGGGATTTTTGGAGAAAGCTGTTGACAGCATTATAATGGCTCTCTAGAATTCGCCTTCCTGATTACGAGGGGTGGCCGAAACGCCTGAATCGTAAACCGGCAAAATGTAGTAATGAGTAGGTGGATGAGCCGGGTCTGCTGAAACGAAATCGATAAAGATCGACTCCGACCAAAGTCTAAAAAGACGAAAAGGTGGACTCGATCTTTTTTGTCGCTTTTCGGGCTGCTCTTTAAAACTGATTGGATTTGCCTGTTGAGGTTTTTCTGGACGGTCATTGGGAGTGCGCCGGGAGTGTAACTGGATTGACTTGAAGAAATAGAGAACAATGGCAACGATTAATCAGTTGGTAAGAAAACCTCGCAAGGTTCAGAAAGAGAAGAGCAAGGTTCCTGCATTAGATGCGTGCCCACAGAAGCGTGGCGTCTGCACCCGTGTCTATACAACCACTCCAAAGAAGCCTAACTCGGCAATGAGAAAGGTGGCTCGTGTTCGCCTGACGAACAGTATGGAGGTCTCCTCCTATATTGGTGGTGAGGGTCACAACTTGCAGGAGCACTCTGTTGTGCTGATTCGCGGTGGCCGTGTTAAGGATCTGCCGGGTGTCCGCTATCACGTGGTTCGCGGTAGTCTGGATACCACTGGTGTAGAGGCGCGTCGCCAGGGTCGTTCCAAGTATGGTGCGAAGAAGCCAAAGAGCTGATTGCTACATACCGAGTTGTCTAATTTTCAGTAAAGAATTCGAGAAAGCTGATGTCTAGAAGAAATAGAGCACCAAAACGTACCGTATTGCCAGATCCAAAGTTTGGAAATGAGCAGTTGACCAAGTTCATCAATGTAATCATGAAAGATGGCAAGAAGTCTGTTGCCGAGAAGATTGTTTATGGTGCGCTGGATGTGGTTGAGGAGCGTGGTAACAGTGAGCCGGTTGAGGTCCTGTTTACTGCTCTGGATAATATTGGTCCCAAGGTTGAGGTGAAGTCCCGTCGTGTCGGTGGTTCCACCTATCAGGTGCCTGTAGAGGTTCGTCCGGAGCGACGTATGGCGCTGGGTATGCGTTGGATGGTAGAGGCTGCGCGCAAGCGTGGAGAGAAGACCATGGGTCTGCGTCTGGCGGGTGAGATTCTTGATGCGGTTGAGAGTCGTGGCTCTGCAGTGAAGAAGAGAGAGGATACGCACCGTATGGCGGAAGCCAACAAGGCGTTCTCGCACTTCCGTTGGTAATTGTTTTTACCTTTTTACTTTTTAGCTCTTTAACAGATTCGGATTAGAAAGAAATGGCACGTACAACACCATTGAAGCGGTATCGTAACCTCGGAATTATGGCGCACATTGATGCGGGTAAGACCACAACGACCGAGCGTATCCTTTTCTATACAGGCCTCTCTCACAAGATTGGTGAGGTACATGATGGTGCGGCCACCATGGACTGGATGGAGCAGGAGCAGGAGCGTGGTATCACAATCACCTCTGCAGCGACCACCTCTTTCTGGCAGGGTATGGACCAGCAGTTTGATCAGCACCGTGTCAACATTATTGATACTCCGGGACACGTGGACTTCACCATTGAGGTGGAGCGTTCCCTGCGTGTGCTCGATGGCGCCTGCGCAGTCTTCTGTGCGGTCGGTGGTGTAGAGCCTCAGTCCGAGACCGTATGGCGTCAGGCCAACAAGTACGGTGTTCCCCGTATTGGCTTCGTCAACAAGATGGATCGTTCCGGCGCAGACTTCCTGCGTGTGGTAGAGCAGGTCAGGGAGCGCCTGGGTGCCAATGCGGTGCCTATCCAGATGAATATCGGTGCCGAGGACGAGTTCAAGGGTGTTGTGGATCTGATTCGCATGAAGGCGATCTACTGGAACGAGGACGACATGGGAATGACCTATGAAGCCAAGGAGATTCCAGCGGACTTGCAGGATCAGTGCGATGAGCTGCGTGAGCAGATGATGGAGTCTGCTGCTGAAGCCAATGAAGAGTTGATGGAGAAGTATCTCGAAGAGGGTGAGCTGAGTGAGGATGAGATCCGCGAGGGTATCCGCATCCAGACGCTAAACAACGAGATTGTTCCAATGATGTGTGGTTCTGCATTCAAGAACAAGGGTGTGCAGGCGATGCTGGATGCAGTGGTCTACTATATGCCTTCTCCGCTGGACGTACCTGCGATCACCGGTGAGTTGGAAGACGGTTCCGAGGCGGAGCGTCCATCTTCTGATGACGAACCATTCTCTGCGCTCGCATTCAAGATTGCGACCGACCCGTTTGTCGGTACCCTGACCTTCTTCCGTGTCTACTCCGGTGTGATCAACTCCGGTGACTTCTGTTACAACACCGTGAAGGGCAAGAAGGAGCGTATCGGCCGTATTGTGCAGATGCACTCCAATGATCGTGAAGAGATTAAAGAGGTTCGTGCAGGTGATATCGCTGCAGCGATCGGTCTCAAAGATGTGACTACGGGTGACACGCTCTGCGCACTGGATGACAAGATTGTTCTGGAGCGTATGGAGTTCCCTGAGCCAGTCATCTCCGTAGCGGTTGAGCCAAAATCAAAGGCAGATCAGGAGAAGATGGGGATCGCCCTCTCCAAGCTGGCGCAGGAGGATCCATCCTTCCGTGTACATACTGATGAAGAGTCCGGTCAGACCATCATTTCCGGTATGGGTGAGCTTCACTTGGAGATCATCGTTGACCGCATGATGCGTGAGTTTAATGTTGAAGCTGCGGTTGGTGCACCTCAGGTGGCCTATCGTGAGACTATCCGCAAGACGATTGAGCAGGAAGGCAAGTTTGTGCGTCAGTCTGGTGGTCGTGGTCAGTTCGGTCACGTCTGGATTAAGATTGAGCCACAAGAGGCTGGTGCTGGATACGAGTTTGTCAACGAGATCGTGGGTGGTGTAGTACCGAAGGAGTACATCCCCGCGGTGGATAAGGGTATCCAGGAGCAGATGAAGAATGGTGTAATGGCTGGTTATCCGATCGAGGATTGCAAGGTCACACTGTATGACGGTTCCTACCATGATGTGGACTCCAATGAGCTGGCGTTCAAGGTGGCTGGTTCCATGGCCTTCAAGCAGGGTGCGCTGAATGCAGATCCAGTACTGCTTGAGCCGATGATGAAGGTGGATGTGGTCACTCCTGAAGAGTACATGGGTGACGTAATGGGCGACCTCAACCGTCGTCGCGGTATGGTTGCTGGTATGGATGACTCCCCAGCGGGCAAGATGATTGCTGCAACCGTACCCCTTTCAGAGATGTTTGGTTATGCAACCGACCTGCGTTCGGCTACACAGGGTCGTGCAACCTACTCGATGGAGTTTGAGAAGTACGCTGAGGCGCCAGCCAATATTGCAGAAGCTGTGATTAAAAAGAACAGCTAACCAGAATAGCTAATTGACTACAGCGAAACAGAAGTAATTTATTTTTTAAGATTTTTTCCGGTCAAGATGCAGACCGAATAAAACAAGAGGAAAAAGACGATGTCCAAGGAAAAGTTTGAGAGAACGAAACCGCACGTAAACGTAG
>CAYQFH010000144.1:0-5819 GCA_964416755.1 uncultured Piscirickettsiaceae bacterium
TTTACCATAACCATCAATCATACCAGCAAATATTTATTTAAATTTCATATGGTTATTTTGTCATACCTACATTTTAAACAGGTTCATCACAATCACCTCATTGACGAACACAGGATTGGATGTACAATTAAATAAAAATACGTACAACAATTTGGAGTAGCAAGAATGTCTCAGGCAATCACACCATCACATCTACGCAGTGATCTCTTCAATGTGCTGGATCAGGTACTGGAGAGTGGTGAACCCATTGAGATCAAACGCAAAGGTTCACTGCTAAAAATCAGTCGTGTGGAGAGCAGCAAACTGGAACTGCTGAAGCCTCACCCTGATGCAATGCGTGGTAATCCTGATGAGATCGCCGGTATGGATTGGTCAAGCGAGTGGAATCATGATCTACCTTGATACCCACGTAGCCGTTCGACTCTACGTCAATGGCACTGAAGGCTTCTCCGAAACTGTTCTACAATTGCTGGAGCAGGAAGACGATATTCGAATCTCCCCAATGGCTCGTTTGGAGATTGAGTACCTGTACGAAATCAAACGAATCAATGAACAGGCCATCACTATCATTGATTCTCTGGAGACATCCATCGGGCTGATCACCTGTAATACTCCGTTCCCAGCCATTGCCAAGGCTGCTGAATCACTGAAATGGACACGTGATCCTTTTGACAGATTGATCGTTGCTCATGCATCGCTGTTCGATGCGCTGCTGGTTACCAAAGATGAGAATATTCAAAACCATTACCAACACACCATTTGGTAACGAAGAAACTACATCTACCCAGCTGCATCCTGAATCAAAGCCACCATCTCATCCACCGAAAGTTTACCACTCTGGTCACTTCCCTCCAGTAGCTGGTCGGCCAAGTCACGCTTGTGCTGGTGAAGATCAACAATCTTCTCCTCAATCGTCCCCTTCACCACCAGTCGATAGATGGTAACCGGACGGGTCTGCCCCATGCGATGGGCGCGATCCGAGGCCTGATCCTCTACCGCCGGGTTCCACCAGGGGTCCATATGGATCACATAGTCGGCTGCGGTCAGGTTGAGGCCGGAGCCACCCGCCTTGAGGCTGATCAGGAAGAGTTCACCCTCCCCCCCCTGGAAGGCATCGACCGCCTCCTTGCGCTTGCCGACCGGGGTGGAGCCATCAAGATACTGATAGCGGATCCCCTTGCGATCGAGCTGCTCACGGATCAAGGAGAGGTGGCTGACAAACTGACTGAAGACCAGTGCGCGATGACCATTCTCCAGCAACTCATCCACCACCTCGGCAAAGACGCGGTGTTTGGCGCTGGTGATGGCCGAATCGGCATCGACCAGTTTGGGGTGGCAGCACGCCTGCCGCAAACGGGTGATCTCAGCCAGAATCTGTAGGTGCTGTGGACCGCCCGCCCCCCCTTGTCGCATCTGACTGATACGCTCGATCGAGCGCTGGCGCAGTGCCTCCATGAAGACCGCCTCCTCTTCACGCATCTCCACATGCAGCGTGATCTCGGTACGCGGTGGCAGCTCGGAGAGTACATCCCGCTTCAGGCGGCGCAGGATGAACGGGGCGATCAGGCTCTTGAGCTGCTGCCGTGCGGTGTCATCCTTATCCACCTCAATGGGGCGAGCAAAGCGCTCATTGAAGCGCTCCAGTGAACCGAGCAGGCCGGGGTTGATAAAGCGGAACAGGTTCCACAGCTCACCCAGATGGTTCTCGATCGGGGTACCGGTAGTGACCAGACGGAACTTGCCATTCAGCCCCATCACCGCCTGCGAACGTTTGGTCGCCGCATTCTTGATCGCCTGCGCCTCATCGACCACCACCGTCTGCCACTCCACCGACTGCAGCAGTTTGGCCTCGCGCTGCAGCAGGCCATAGCTGCAGATCACCAGACCATAGGCAGTCGCCTCTTCAATCAGTGTCGTACGCTCCTCGCCACTGTAGTCACCAAATATCGCGGGGCGCAGGGTGGGGGCAAAACGGGTCGCCTCTTCCGCCCAGTTCATGCAGACTGAGGTGGGGGCGAGTACCAGTGTCGGCCCTTCACCGGCACGGCTCAGTGCCATGCTCAGCGCCTGCAGGGTTTTGCCCAATCCCATGTCATCGGCAAGACAGGCACCGGCATCCCAGTGGGCCAGTCGTGCCATCCACTGATAGCCCTGCAGCTGGTAGTCACGCAACTCTGCCTCCAGCGTATTCGGCAGTTGCGGCTCCAGGTGGTTGGCCTCCTCAATGCGGTGACGCTGCTCCTCCCAGTTCTTGCTGGCGTGGAACGCCATCCCCTCCAGCGCCTCATCCATTGCCGAGAGTGCCAGCGGGTGGATCTTGTTCTCCTCGGCACCATAGCTCTTGAGCATCTCCAGCCGCTTCTGCAGCTCACGGCTCAGCGCCAGGATCGCGCCATCCTCCATTTTCAGGAAGCGACCATTGCCATGCTCCATCATCCCCCAGAGATCCTTCAGCGCAACCACCTGACTCTGGCTCACCTGCAGCTCTCCATCAAGTGCAAACCACTCACGGCTCTCCTGTACCCCGACTCGCATCTGCCCGAGGTTGATCTCGGTCATGCGCGGGATCTTGGCATCCTGCGGCCAGTCGAGACGCGCCTCCTCTTCCCCCAAACTGCGCAGGGTGAAGAGCAGTTCCAACGCCTCTTCCGGATCTTCCATCAGCCGCTCATCCAGCAGGTGCGCCTCATCCACACCCAACAGCAGATCGGGCACCGTCTCCTCCAGCTGCCCGAGAATACCCAGCGCCCGCTTCTGCTCCTGCTGCAGATCTCGATGTGCCTGCAGTTGCTGACCTTCCACCTCGCCAAAGACGACAGTGCCCCCCTTGCCAGGATAGAAGCGGGGGCCGCTCTCCCCCATCGGGGCAACCCAGTAGCTGATACGGATACCGCCCGCTTCGGGCAGCAGGTGGATATGGGGCATCGTCTCCCCATCAATCTGTTTTACCCCGGCAGCAGCTCCACCGATGGTGGAGTGGACGGTCAGCAGCGGCGCGATCGCAGAGATGCTGTCAAGCAGCCGCTGCTTGGCGGCAATCGGAATGGTGACGCCACTGCTACCCAAAATCTGCGCCACCCGCAGGTGCGGCTCCTCAAAGCGGGCAACCACCAGACGACGCCCCCCCTCCCAGTGGGTGCCCATGCCGCTGTAGCTGCCGTTCTCCTGTTGTGGTGGATAGGGCACCAGCTGCACCTTGAGCGAGGCCCCCTCTTCAATCTCTACCACCTCCAGTGCCGGCTCCTGCTGTACCACATCGATGGCAACACCACTCTCCAGCTCAACCGCCGGGTGGCCACTCAACTCCCACAGTGCCCGCTCCAGATTGAACTCATGGATCTGTTTGCGCTGGTAGCTGGCAGAAGAGTAGGCCGTGCGCTCGCTGATGGTGTTGCAGATTCGGTGATCCTGGTCACTCAGATAACTGTACTGGTCACGCTCCTCATAGAGCTTCTTCAAGGCGATCGCACGCCCCTTGCTCCAGCGCCCACTCTTGCCCAGCTTCTGCTCACGTGGCTGCAGCAGCGGCAATCCCTGCTCCTGCTTCTCGATACGCCAGGCCAACCGTTGAATGGAATCTTGTTGTTTCTGTTCGGCCTGCTCACTCTGCTGTGCCATGCCGTTGATCGCATCCAGCACCCGTTCCCACTGCTGTTTGGGACGGATCAGGCTGGCCCAACTACTATTGTCACTGTTCTCCAACCCTTGCGCCGTTGCAGTGATCTGCTGCAGCAGCTGTTCGAACTGCTGCGTATAGAGTCTAATACCGACATCAGTCGCCTGCGCAGCATTTTTCTGCAGTGAAGCCATCTGCGCCTCACTGACCGGTTCACCAATCCAGTAGCGGGCGATGGCCTGGATCAGCTGGTCCCAGGCGGAGTGGATGCGTTCACGCTGTAGCAACGTGCACTGCTTCACCTCCAGCTTACCCATCAGCAGCCGTGCCACCTCTCTCATCATCAGCACAGCCGCCCCAAACGGCTCATCCAGGGGCGAGAGGCCCGCCTCTTCCAGCTGTGCCTCACGCTGGTCAGCCAGCGCATTCACACGCTGCTGCGCCTCGAAACCACCCTGCTGCAGATAAAGCATCTGCAGGAAGAGTGGCCCCGGCCCCTCTTCAGGATAACTTTCAGTCTGCTCCAGTAGTGGCAGTGCTTTTTCAAAGTCACCAGAGAGCATTGCCACCCAGCCATGCAACTCAGTCTCATCTACTCCCTGCAACAGCTCCAGTGCTCGCTCTGGTTCACCGCCATAAAGACGAAAGGTGGCCGCATTCGGTGCCAGTTCCGGCTGTGCCTGAACCCGTGGTTCCACCTGCTGCTCCCAGAAGTCCCACAGCAACGGGGTACCATCCACCTCCAGCAGATCGGTACGGATCGGGTTCATCAATGCGTGATAGTGGAGCCAATCCGGCAACTGCTGCAGCCAAACCGACTGCACCGGGAAGTAGCAGAGGTTGGTGATCACCTCCTCCTGGTCGGCACTCAACGTCCCCTGCCAGAGGTTGTCCGACTCCAGCCCCAACCAGTTCTGGATATAGTCCCAATCCTGACGATAGAAGGCGAAGCGCAGTGGGCGCATCTCCGGGTCAACCCCGGCAGCCCAGTACCCGGCACTGATCTGTTTGTTGATCGCCTCGATGACCGGCTCCACCAACCCATCGGCAACCAGCTGTCGAGAGAGCAGGTCAACCAGAAAGCGGCTGCAGCGCAGACGCTCATTGTCATCACTGCTCCACTCCTGCTCCTCCCACTTGCGACGCCACTGCGGCAACATCAGTTTGAACTGCTGCGCCAGCGGCTCACCCGATTCGCTCTCCCACCCCAATGTGGTCAGCATCCGCTCCAGCGTTGCCGGGGGCAGTGGCAGATCGGCCAGTGAAAGCACTTGCAACACCCGGTACTCATCACTGGAGCACTCGCTGGCAAAGTTACTGTAGTACTGCTCGAAACCGGGCCAGGCCGGTTCATTGCCTTGGTCAAAAGAGATCATGGACAGGATCAGACTTCGGCCAGATCGCCTCGGGTTTCCAACCAGCTCTTACGATCCCCTGAACGCTTCTTCGCCAGCAGCATGTCCATCACGCTATGGCTCTCATCCCCGGCATCGATGGTAAGCTGCACCAGACGTCGGGTCTCTGTTGCCATGGTCGTCTCTCGCAACTGTAGCGGATTCATCTCACCCAACCCCTTGAAGCGCTGCACGTTGACCTTGCCGCGCTTCTTCTCCGACTCAATACGATCCAGCACACCCTGCTTCTCGGCATCGTCGAGCGCATAGTAAACCTCCTTACCGATGTCAATGCGGTAGAGCGGCGGCATCGCCACATAGACATGTCCTTCAGAGACCAGTTTAGGGAAGTGGCGCAAAAACAGTGCACAGAGCAGCGTCGCAATGTGCAGTCCATCGGAGTCCGCATCGGCGAGGATACAGATCTTGCCATAACGCAGCCCGGTCAGATCGCTGCTGCCCGGCTCCATGCCGAGTGCAATAGAGATGTCATGCGCCTCCTGCGAGGCGAGCACCTGGGTGGGATCCACCTCCCAGGTGTTCAGAATCTTGCCTCGCAGCGGCATGATCGCCTGGAATTCACGATCACGCGCCTGCTTGGCGGAGCCACCCGCCGAGTCACCCTCGACCAGGAAGAGTTCCCCCTGCAGCGGATCGGCAGTGGAGCAGTCTGCCAGTTTGCCCGGCAGTGCAGGGCCACTGGTAATCTTCTTGCGCACCACCTTCTTGCGCGAGCGCATGCGGCTCTGTGCGCTGTTAATCGCCAGCTCGGCAATCTGCTCTCCCAGTTCCGGATGTTCATTCAACCA
>CAYQFH010000145.1:0-5704 GCA_964416755.1 uncultured Piscirickettsiaceae bacterium
ACCATCAACCAGAGTTCCAGGCAGTTCAACCTCCTCTTCTGTGACCACTTCATTCAAAAAGAGCAGTGGAACAGAGCGATCAACCTCTCTCAATATCTGGTAACACTGCTCATGACTCTTGCCCTCCTGAGCATTCACAAACAGCATTGTAGTGGAATCCTGCTCACTCAGAAATACCTTGGCCTGCTCAAGATCACTGACCCACTCCAACGCCCCCCACTCGATAAATCCCAGAATGGACCGCAAACTGTGCGCATTGGACTCTTGAGAGTCAATCAACAGAGCGCGATTTCCCGCACTGATCTCCTGATTCTCTGTATTCAAACCATCACTTCCCATCTTCTTCTCTTCCACTCCGTCCTATCGCGTCACCATCACCCGTCCAGGGGCAACCACAACTCCCTCAACCACCTTCCCCGAAGAGCGGTTCTTGACCCGAATTTTCCCATCCATTGCTCCATTCTCCATGGCTACCCCCTCCATCTGCACCCGCAAGTCACCACGCCGAATCAGTATGGAAACCTGATCTCCCTTATCGATTGCATTGGGCACATACAGCAGTTGAGGCGTCAGCACTACCCCCCCCTGAATCGCACGCTTTGCAAACTTCCCCTCCAGCAGCTGCTTCGATTCAAAATAGCCGCGACGCAACCGCGAAAGGTCATGTTGCTCAATGACCAAATTACTCGACTCGATACGCTCTCCTTTCAAAACAGGCGCAATTGTAGTAACCGCACTCTGCATTTTATTGACCTTTGCAGTCACATAGATCCGCCAAGGTGTCGAGCCAACACACCTCACCTCAACAACCAATCGACCCACTTGCCCCCGTCCTCTCTGATAATCGATCTCCAAGGGGGCTTTGCAATATTTCAGACGAAGGCGGGAATCGAGCGGCTTCACCTCAATACTCACTCCCTCTCCCCCCTGATCTTGCTGCAAAAAATTTTGCACCTGACTATAGATATCCAACAGAGAGTGACGATCCGGGGCAGCCCCCTCTTCTTCACTTTGAGCCCCGCACGCTCCCATAACCAAAAACTCTATAAGAAGTATCAAAAACCAGAAAGGCGCTTTACTAGTCAACAAGTTATTCATAATCATATTCTGGAAACGGATGATATAACAAAACCGAACCGGATAGTGCGTGCTTTATAGCGCAAAAAATGATAAAAAATGATTTGCTCCACTTTTTTTCTAAAGGATTGCTGTTTCAGGCCGATAACTACCACAGAGAAAGAGAATATGTCACAAATTTCCGACGGATAAATATTTGATATTTAATAAAAATAATCTTATATTGTTCCGCAGATAAAAGGGGTTCAACCATGCCAATTGATGTTAACAATCTTACACATAGTCGACCTTCACAGGTCACCAGTGAGAACAGACAACCTACTGTAGGTCGCACTGAGGTTTCTGCACAGCAACAGCAGACCACCGGGAAAGCGAGTGCCACAGAAACAGTCAGCATGACCGATGCTGCAGCCAATCTAAAAAAGATCAGCAAACAGATGGAGAAACTTCCCGTTGTTGAGTCCAAACGGGTGGAAGAGATCAAAAAAGCGATTGAAAACGGCAATTTTGAAATTGATGAAGTTTTCGTTGCAGACAAGCTGATTGGTATGGAAAAATTACTTCAGGAATACGATAAGAATCGACAGCACTGATTTTCAGCTGCCTGAAACCTTCTGGAGAGAACCCAAACCATGAGCGAGCCCAACCTCGCATCTCATCTTTCTGAACTGATTCAGAGACAGCAAGAGAACGCCAATCAACTGAAAAATCTTCTTCAGCAGGAACAGAGTTATCTTCTTGAGGACGATAGCACCAAACTGCTCTCTGTCATCGAGCAGAAGGAGGCGCTGGCCCAGCAGATGACCGTCACTCAGAACCAGCTCTCCTCTTTTGCCAAGCAACACAGCACTTCACCTGAACAGGGGCTGGTTCAGCTCATTGAGCAGAGCGATCCTACTGGCGGCCTCATGCAGCAGTGGAAAGTGCTATTGGAGATTACTCGCAGCTGCAAACAGCTCAATGAGGTCAATGGCTCAACCATCAATCTGAAGAAGCGTTACTCAGATAATGGGTTAGCTATCCTGCGCGGACAAATCGGTGGAAACCAGTCAACCACCTATTCAAAGAAAGGCATTACTTCCAACGCTCAGGGAAGCCACATTATCAACAAGGCATAACCTCGCACAGAATTACCACCTATGAGCACTGCATCCTCACAAGCCAGCTTTCTCAACCAGATTGATAAACGTACACAGCTTGCCGGCAGCAACCGGCTGGAGCTTCTGCTGTTCACGCTTACCGGAGGACAGCAGTTCGGGATCAATGTATTCAAGGTAAAAGAGGTTCTGAACACCCCTCAAATTACCGAAGTCTCAAAAACCCACCAGTCGATGATCGGGATGATTGATCAGCGCGGACAAACCATTCCCATTCTTGACCTGAGCATTGCGATCGACCGCCCTGCGGTGAGCGACCTGCAGAATAGCAATACAATCATCACCGAATTCAACGCATCCATTCAGGGCTTTGTGGTCGAATCTGTTGACCGGATCATCCATATGGACTGGGAGAAGATTCTGCCCCCACCTGTTGCGGCAGGAAGCGGCCACCACCTCACTGCTGTGACCAAAGTGGATGGCAATCTGGTACAGATACTCGATGTCGAACAGATTCTTGCCGAAATCATCACGCCACCGGAATACTCCGGCAATCATGGCCGAGCTCCTATACGGTCAGATGGTATGCCTTACCATATTCTACTGGTTGATGACTCTGCTATTGCCCGTAAACAGGCTGGATCGACCTTGCAGCGGCTGGGAATCACCTACACGGAAGCAGTCAATGGGCGAGAGGCGCTTGATCTGCTGAATGGCTGGGCTGCATCCGGAGAGCTGGCGAAGAACCCACTTGCAATGGTGATCTCCGACATTGAGATGCCGGAGCTGGATGGCTATACCCTGACCCGGAAAATTCGTGAAAGTCCCGACCTGAACAATATCTTTGTTCTGCTCCACACCTCTCTCAGTGGAGTATTCAACGAGCAGATGAGGGCTAAGGTTGGGGCCGATCAACTGGTACCAAAATGGCATCCTGAAGAGCTCGCTGATGCCGTACTGCGGCGCTTGGCAGAGATCGCTTAATCAATCAGACTGTATCATTCCAGATCAGAATCAATAGACTCAGAATTCGGATCCGTAACTAACTGTACTGAACTTAGAGAACCCGCCCCATTGTTGCCAATAGCTTCTCAGGACTGAACGGCTTCACAATCCAGCCAGTGGCACCTGCCTCTTTACCCTGTTTCTTCTTGTCATCCGAAGACTCTGTAGTGAGGCAAAGGATTGGAGTAAACTTGAAATTGGGAAGTTTCCTCAACTCGGTAATCAACTGAATGCCATCCATATTGGGCATATTGATATCGGTAATCACCAGATCAAATGCTTGCCCTTTTGCGATATTCAACGCCTCTACACCATCTGATGCCTCGGAAACGTCATGACCCGCACCCTTCAAGGTAAACGCAACCATCTGGCGCAATGAAGGTGAATCATCAACCGCAAGTATCTTAGTCATTTCCCAATAAATCCTTGTTTAGATCAATCTGCGAACATAATACCAGAAAAATTACCCTGTAACTATTACCACAAAAATATTCCAATCACAATTCAGAGCCCCCTATCATCACTCGATCTCAGTCTCTGATTGCTCAGGGCAAAACTCAATAGTCTGCTCTCCCTTTCTATTGCGGACAAAGCATGGAGTGCGTATCAGCTCCTGCTCTTCCACTCTATAACGACCTGAATAACCGAAATATAAACCCTTATTTTCCACTAAGGAAGGCCATAGTCCTCTGCGCAGCAGCACCTTGAGATCCAAACCAATATTCTCGACCTGCAGCAGAAAATCATCAGCCTCAAAAACCTTGTCAGAACGTTCCAACAGGACGGGCTGCATGGGATAGAGCAGACCATCCAGATCTCTGCCAAGACCCAACTCTCCCACTGGCGGCGTCAAACTGTAGACCATCTCCTCTCTCTCATGATATTTCATCAACGGAGAGACCATTCTCAAGCGCTGATCCCCAGCCAGCAACAGAATAAAATCAAAGCGGCCATCACTTTGCCTCAACAGTCTACGCATGGCCCGGTTGAGATCGCTGAACGCCTTTCCATAGTAAGTAACCGCAGTCACCTCCCCTCCCTTGCTCACCCACTCCAGTTCCGCTCTACCAGCGATTTGATGCCCCAACTCAGAGTCGGATAGAAGCAGCGCCAGATCATATTGCCCCTGGTCCCAGCCATATTCCAGCAAAGCACTCAACTGCCCATACCAATTGATAGAAAAACCAAACAGCTGCTGCTGATTATTCACCGCCAATAGAGAGCGATCCCCTGGATAGAGCCAGACCATATCTTGTGGCAGATCAATCTGTGGTACCTCATGTAACTGCTGCTGATGTTCCTGCAGCAGTGGGCCTATCAGAAAATCGGGCTCCAACTCCAGCGCTTGGAGCCATTGACTATAAAAGGACTGAGATTCATCGGAGGTATCGAGATGGTGTAGTGTGGTTTTACAAGGCTCATCAATTGGCTCCAGATCCCCTGCAACGAGACCGTCCAACAGGCTCTGTGCAAAGGGAGCCTGTTCTTCTTCCTGGGGCGCCAACAGCACAATAGAGATCATCTCCTGTTCACACGCTTGAACATAAAGAGGCAGGAATATAGCAAAAAGACAGAGCATTACACCCTGCTTTACCTGAACAACCGACACCCCCATAGCTAATCTACCACCTTTTTTTCAGTAACCATTACTTGTAGAGGGTAACCTATTTCTCAAAAAAACACAGACTTGCCGAGCACCAGAAATTCACTTAAATAGTTAAAAAATCACTCATGTTTTCATTTTTCCTGCCGATAGGTAGTCAAGCACTATAGCTTGTAAATAACCGTTACAGTGCAAATAGACAAAACAACGTAAACCATAGGCGATCCTCATCGAAAGAGAGGTACGCAAAGCCACCGGCCTAAGAGTGCTTCACTTATGGCAGCGGGGTTGCGAGTAGTCAGTCAAAGACACTGGCCATAACAGATGGAAACTCGCAAAATGAATGTACAGATCAATAGCTCCTCCTTCATGCAGCTGCATGCAATGTCCTACCACGCCAGCCAGCGTGCAACAAGACAGACCGATGATGAGCAGGCCACTCAGCTTAATCAGCACTTCAAAACTCATCACAAACAACCAAGGGTAGAAAGATCTGAAGACTTTGAAACATTCCATACTGTTCGTCATGAAGAGATGGATCGTTTCCGTATGGAGATGAAGGCTCTGCGCAATGAGTATAAGGAGGAGTTCAAGGCAGAAAAAGAGGGGCTGGTTGAAGAGTTGCGTGCTGAAGGCGCAGACAAGCGCGTTATTCGTCAGGAGGTTCGTGCACTGCGTGACGAATTTCGTGATGACTTCAAGGAGTTGAGGGGGGAGAGAAAAGAGGCACTGCAAGAGTCACTCAATGGGTTGGGGGAGGATATCCGCGAATTGCGCCAGCAGTTCAGAGAGGATTTCAGGGAGGCCAAAAACGATCTGCGGGAGGAGGCTGGTGAGTCCGGTGACCGAGATGGTCTTGGTGATGCCATTCGCGAGCTTCGCAAGGAGTTCAGGGAAGATTTCTTTGAGGCTCGACAGGAGA
>CAYQFH010000146.1:0-5695 GCA_964416755.1 uncultured Piscirickettsiaceae bacterium
CCAAAGTGGCCATAGGAGGCGGTCTGCTGGTAGATTGGGCGCAGCAGGTTGAGCATCTCGACAATGCCGCGCGGCTTGAGGTTGAAGTGCTCACGCACCAGCGCTTCAATCTTGCTGTCTTCGATCTTGCCGGTACCGAAGGTCTCGACCGAGATGGAGGTGGGTTCAGCTACACCAATCGCGTAGGAGACCTGAATCTCGCAACGCTCGGCCAGTCCGGCAGCCACAATGTTCTTGGCGACGTAGCGACCCGCATAAGCAGCGGAGCGATCCACCTTGGAGGGGTCTTTTCCAGAAAATGCGCCGCCACCGTGACGAGCCATGCCACCGTAGGTGTCGACGATGATTTTGCGTCCGGTCAGGCCGCAATCTCCGACGGGACCACCGATGACGAAGTTGCCGGTAGGGTTGATGTGGTATTTGGTGTTGGCGTCGAGCCACTCGGCAGGGAGAACCGGCTTGATAATCTCCTCACGCACCGCATCCTGCAGATCGCTGTAGGCGATGTCGGGATCGTGCTGCGTAGAGAGTACTACTGCGTCGATACCGACCGGTTTGCCGTCACTGTAGCGGAAGGTGACCTGGCTCTTGGCATCAGGGCGCAGCCAGGGCAGAACGCCATTCTTGCGCAGTTCTGCCTGGCGTTCGACCAGACGGTGAGAGTAGGTGATTGGGGCTGGCATCAGCACATCGGTCTCGTTGGAGGCATAACCGAACATCAGGCCCTGATCACCCGCACCCTGCTCATGATCTTCGGACTCATCCACGCCCATGGCAATGTCGGAGGATTGCTTGCCGATCGCAGAGAGTACTGCACAGGTGTTGCCATCAAAGCCGACCTCGGCGGAATCGTAACCGATGTCACAGACCACATCGCGCACCAGCTGCTCGGTATCGACCCAGGCATTGGTGGTGATCTCGCCAGCCAGTACAACCATGCCGGTCTTGACCATGGTTTCGCAGGCAACGCGCGAGTGTTTGTCCTCTTTCAGCAGGGCGTCCAGTACTGCATCAGAGATCTGGTCTGCCATCTTGTCGGGGTGCCCCTCGGAGACGGACTCGGAGGTAAACAGGTGTTCATTACTCATTGTGGTATTTGCTCCATCCATAAAAAAACCCGCTCAACTGTTGCGAGCGGGTTTTGGAATCTGTCCCTGCATCGCTTTAGCCGTACTTGTATAGCGCTCGCAAGCTGAGCTCAAATCAGCGCTATGGAGGATTCTTATGATTTTAAGGTATTTTGTCAAGTTTCCTGTAGAATGATTCGCGTATAAAAAAATGGTTATGGAGGATATGGTGATGGTCAGTCTGGAGACCCCGGTTTGTGAATTTGACAAGGCGATTCCCGGTTTTGAGTTGCCGGATGTCTATGGTGAACTGTGGACGCCGGAAAAGTTGAAGGGAGACAAGGGGTTGCTGGTGATGTTTATCTGTAACCACTGTCCCTATGTAAAGGCGATTCGGGAACGGCTGGTGCGTGACACCCGCGAGCTGAAGGCGCTGGGACTCAATAGTGTTGCCATCATGTCAAATGATCCGACTCAGTATGAAGAGGATTCACCAGAGAATATGCGCAAAATTGCGGAACAGTTTGAGTTCCCGTTCCCGTACCTGCTGGATGAGAGTCAAGCCGTTGCGAAGGCATTCGGTGCGGTCTGCACACCTGATTTCTTCGGTTATAACGGTGATTTGGCACTACAGTATCGTGGGCGTCTGGATGAGAGCCGCAAAGAGACTGCGCCGGAAGGGGTGCGTCGTGATCTGTTCGAGGCGATGAGTGAGGTGGTGGAAAGCGGACGCGGGCTGGCAGATCAGATTCCCAGTATGGGGTGCTCCATCAAGTGGAAAGAGTGACTCTGGCACTGTAGCCGGTTCAAATTGATGTCAGCAGAACAACCACTTCGGCAGGAGAGGAGACAGTGGCGCATTCTCGCCATTGATGATGAGCAGTCGGTTCATGAGACCTATGATGCCATTTACGATGATGCACATGAGGATGAGCTGGAGGAGATTGAGGGGTTGATTGGTCTGCTGGGGGAAGATGAAGATTCAGAGCAGGATGAATCCTCGGATCTCTCTCGTTTCCAGCTGGACCATGCGATGGGAGGGGAAGAGGGGTACCAAATGCTGGTGGATGCCTGTGAGTTGGGTTCGCCTTATGCAGTTATCTATCTGGATATGCGTATGCCAGCTGGTTGGGATGGGCTACAGACTGCAGAAAAGATCCGCGAGATTGATAGTGAGGTGCGGATTGTCCTGATTACTGCCTATATGGATTATAGCCTGACAGAGATTCGTCAGCGTATTGGGGTCAATTTTGATTTTCTGACCAAACCGGTCGATGTGAATGAGTTGTTACAGCTCACCTTCTCTCTGGCAACACAGTGGAGTCAGGCGAGGGATCTTGCCACGGCACTGGTACAGGCAGAGGCGGCAAGTCGGGCCAAGGATGATTTTCTCGCCTCAATGAGCCATGAGCTGCGCACACCGCTGACCTCGATCATCGGTAACAGTGAGCTGATGGAGAACACTTCGTTGACGGGGGATCAGCAGGGGTTGATGCAGTCGATCGAGATATCCAGTCGCGGATTGTTGGCATTGATCAACGATATTCTCGATCTTTCCAAAATCGAGTCGGGAAAATTTACGGTTGACCAGGTTGATTTCAATCTCAACAAGTTGTTGGGTGAGTTGAGCCAGACCTTCTCGCAGCAGGCCCGAAGTGCCGGCCTCTCCTTCGCTTTGAAAACAGAGGCTCTTTTCCCGGTGCAGTTTGTCGGAGATGAGCGGCGGATCGGACAAATATTGATCAATCTGCTGAGTAATGCGGTCAAATTCACGGAGCAGGGAGAAGTCTCGCTGGATGTGAGGGTTGAGGGGGGGCGCCTCCGCTTTGAGGTCGAAGACAGTGGAATCGGGATGTCACAGGAGGTGGTTGAACGCCTCTTCAAGCCCTTTGAGCAGGCTGATCAGTCAATATCGCGCCGTTATGGTGGAACCGGATTGGGGCTCCATATCTCTGCTACGCTGGCCAATCTGATGGGGGGGAAGATTGAGGTTGAGAGCCGGGAGGGAGAGGGCTCTCGTTTTTGGCTTGATCTGCCCTGCGTGTTGAGTGAAAAAGATGCAGATCCGGTTGATAAGGGCAAAAATAGTATCCGGGCTACCCGTTTTACCGGCAAGGTGCTGGTGGCGGAGGATACCCCTGAGCTGCAACAGCTGGAGTGCAAGATTCTGCAGGCGGCCGGAGTTGAGGTGACGGTTGCCAATAACGGTAAAGAGGCGGTTGAGCAAGGGTTGGCAACGCCGTTTGATCTGATTCTGATGGATATGCAGATGCCAGAGATGGATGGGATTGAAGCGACCCGGTTGATGCGTTCTGTCGGCAACGAGACCCCCATTGTGGCGTTGACTGCCAATGTGATGCAGCAGCATCGAGAGCAGTTTGAGGATGCGGGCTGTAGTGGGTTTCTCTCCAAGCCCATCGATCAGGAGGGGTTGAGGCGTGTGTTGGAGGAGTATCTTTCGGTTGCAGAACCAGAGCAACGCTTCAAAGGTCGGGTGCTGGTGGCGGAGGATGAGCCAGTGCTGCAGCAGCAGGCGCGAGAGCTGTTGGGGTCAGTCGGTGTTGAGGTGGTGGTGGCCAGTCATGGAAATGAGGCGGTTGAGCAGGGGTTGGCAACACCGTTTGATCTGATTCTGATGGATCTGCAGATGCCGGAGATGGGTGGTGTTGAGGCAACGCAGCTGATGTGTTCTGTCGGATGCGAAAGTCCGATTGTGATGCTGGATGAGGATATTGAGGCCTATAGAGTGGAGAGTGAGGCGGCAGGTGCAACCACACTATTGAGTAAACCGGTTGAAAAATCCTCACTCCTTGAGCTCTTGCAAACCTACTTGCAGCCGGATAAGGGGGGTGCAGAAGAGCAGTCTGGCGCTGCAGAGAGCTTTGTGGATGAGGAGTTGATGCAACTCTTTATTGAGCGAACCGAACTGCAGTGCGGATTGATTCAGCAGGCGCTGGCAGATGAGGATTGGGGAGAAGTGCGGGCCATTGCCCATACCGTAAAGGGGAGTGGCGCGACCTTCGGTTACCCTGAAATTACTCGACTGGGTAAGGCAATTTGTGATGGATTGGACAATAATGAGCCCGATCCAGTGCCTGGTCTGGTGCGTGAGCTGGTTGCAGAAATGGAGAAAATTTGATTCTGCAGTAGAATAATTGGTTGTTTTTTAAAAAGTATATCAGTCACCACAGATATGCTTTATGTCTGATCTAAAAATCTCAATACCCATATTGGATTCCTTGGTTGCCCTTATTCCCTGAGTGAGTAAGAATGCTCCGTCCAATACACGGCTTTAAATTTTTCAATATGACCTTGATCAAAATATGTGTATATCAGATCGGGGTTAACCATTCCTGAACAGAAGGGAGAATATAGAATATGTCATCAAGAAGAGAGCTGGCCAATGCGATTCGTGCATTGAGCATGGATGCGGTACAGAAGGCCAATTCTGGACACCCAGGCGCCCCAATGGGTATGGCAGATATTGCAGAGGTGCTGTGGAACAGCCACATGAAGTTCAATCCCACCAATGCCAAATGGTCTGATCGTGATCGTTTTGTGCTCTCCAATGGTCACGGTTCCATGCTGATCTACTCCCTGCTTCACCTCTCCGGTTTTGATCTGAGCATGGATGACATCAAGGATTTCCGTCAGCTCCACGCCAAGACGGCGGGTCACCCCGAGTATGGTTATGCCGATGGCATCGAGACCACTACCGGCCCACTGGGGCAGGGCATCACCAATGCAGTCGGTATGGCGATTGCGGAGCGTACCCTGGCGGCACAGTTCAACAAGGAAGGCCACGAGATCGTTGACCACAACACCTATGTCTTCATGGGTGATGGCTGCCTGATGGAAGGTCTCTCGCACGAGGCGTGTGCGATGGCCGGCACCCTCGGTCTGGGTAAGCTGGTTGCTTTCTGGGATGACAACGACATCTCTATCGATGGCCACATCTCCGACTGGATGGAGAAGGATGTCGGTGGTCGTTTTGAGTCCTATGGCTGGCACGTCATCCGTGACATCGACGGTCACGACGCCGATGCGGTCAACGCTGCCATCGAGGCTGCAAAATCTGAAACTGCAAAGCCAACCCTGATCTGCTGCCGTACCACCATCGGTTTCGGTTCTCCAAACCTCTGCGGAACTCACGATTGTCACGGTGCCCCACTGGGTGACGAAGAGATTGCAGCAACCCGCAAAGAGCTGGGCTGGGCGCACGATCCATTTGTTATCCCTGATGAGGTCTATGCCGGTTGGGACCACAAAGAGCAGGGTGCAGCCGATGAGGCGGCATGGCAGGCGAAGTTTGATGCCTACAAGGCGGAGTACCCAACCGAAGCTGCAGAATTCGAGCGTCGCATGAGTGGCGATCTACCTGCCAACTTCGAGGTGGAGATGGACAAGTTCATCGCCAAGACCCAGGAGGAGATGCCCAATATCGCATCGCGTAAGGCTTCCCAGAACGCCATTGAGGCGATGGGCCCTGTCGTTCCTGAGCTGTTTGGTGGTTCTGCCGACCTCACCGGTTCCAACCTGACCAACTGGTCCGGTACTGAGAAGGTGACCCCAGCCAATGCCAACGGTAACTACATCTCCTGGGGTGTGCGTGAGTTTGGTATGGCTCA
>CAYQFH010000147.1:0-5615 GCA_964416755.1 uncultured Piscirickettsiaceae bacterium
GGCTCTCGAAGTTGCGGTTGGAGGTGGAGGCACAACGCTCCTCCGGCTCCAGCCGGTCGGCATTCATCGCCAGACACATGGAACAGCCGGGATCACGCCACTCAAAACCGGCTTCGACGAAGATCCTGTCCAGCCCCTCCTGCTCCGCCTGCTGCTTGATCAGACCGGAACCGGGGACGATCAACACCTGCTTGACGCTATCGGCCTTCTTGCGACCCTTGGCAACCTCGGCCGCAGCACGCAGATCCTCGATACGGGAGTTGGTGCAGGAGCCGACAAAGACCTTGTCGACCGCAATGGAGTCGATGGCGGCATCTGCCTTCAGCCCCATGTAGGCGAGCGCCTTCTCCATACCGTTGCGTTTGACATCATCCGATTCATTGGCCGGATTAGGCACTTGATCATCGATTGCAACCACCATCTCTGGCGAGGTACCCCAGGTTACCTGCGGTGCGATATCGGCACCATTCAGCTCCACCACAGCGTCGAACTCGGCATCGGCATCGCTGTGCAACGCCTGCCATGCAGCGACGGCCTGCTCCCAGTGGTTGTCTTGTGGGGCGAAGGGGCGTCCCTGGACAAAGTCGATGGTCTTCTGATCGACTGCAACCATTCCGGCTCTGGCACCCGCCTCGATCGCCATATTGCAGACGGTCATGCGGCCCTCTACTGAAAGCGCTTCGATTGCCTCACCGGCAAATTCGATGGCGTAGCCGGTGCCACCTGCGGTACCGATCTTGCCGATCACCGCCAGCACAATGTCCTTTCCGGTAACACCTGCGCCGACCGAGCCGTTGATGCGCACCAACATGCTCTTCGACTTCTTCTGCACCAGACATTGGGTTGCCAATACATGCTCCACCTCGGAGGTACCGATCCCGAACGCCAGTGCGCCCAACGCGCCGTGGGTGGAGGTGTGGGAGTCACCACAGACGATGGTCATTCCCGGCAGGGTCGCCCCCTGCTCCGGGCCAATCACATGGACAATACCCTGGCGGATGTCCCCCATCTTGAACTCGACAATACCGAAGTCATCCGCATTCTGGTCCAGCGTCTCCACCTGAGTGCGTGCTACCGGATCGGTAATGCCCTGATCCCGATCAATCGTCGGTACATTATGATCAGGCACTGCCACATTGGCACCAACGCGCCACGGCTTGCGATTGGCCATGCGCAGCCCCTCAAAGGCCTGCGGTGAGGTCACTTCGTGCAGCAGTTGACGATCGATATAGAGCAGTGCGCTGCCGTCCTCTTCGGTACGGACCACATGCGCATCCCAAAGCTTGTCGTACAGGGTTTTTCCAGCCATTTTCTCTAAGACAGTGTAAAGGTGATCAAAAACCAGCTATTCTACTCTTTGGCAGATGACGAGTAAAAGCATTAGAATCGAAGAATGAGTCAAAAACTGGAATCCCTGCTGAAGCTCGCCAAGAGCATCATCCACATTGAAAACATCAATGCGTTGCTGGACCAGCTGCTCTATGAGACCCGTAGAGAGTGCAAAGCCGATGCCGGTTCCATCTATCTGGTGGAAGAGGGGCAGTTGCGCTTCTCCTACGTACAAAATCATTCACTCTCGCTACGAAACCAGGAGAGTCGCCAGTATCTTTACATCGATCACACCATCCCCATCGATACCGAATCCATCGCCGGCTATGCCGCTACCACACGGCAGACATTGAGCATTGCGGATGTCTACGACCTTGCGGAAGAGGCCCCCTACCACTATAACCCCAGTTTTGACAAGGCCACCGGGTACCAGACCCACTCTGTGCTCTCTTCGCCGATTTTCAACAGCAACAACGACCTGATTGGTGTTATCCAGTTGATTAACAAAGAGGATAACGAGGCCTTCAATGCGGAGGATGCTGACTATCTCAAACACAGTTGCGAACTGGCAGCAGGCGCAATCGAGCGCGCCCATGTCAGCAATGAGACCTTTATGCGCATGCTACGACTTGCCGAGTTGCGCGATCCCAAGGAGACCGGTGCCCATGTCAAGCGAGTTGGAGCCTATGCCGTAGAACTTTACGATGCCTGGGCAAAAAAACATGGTATATCGGAGGCAGAGATCCGTATCACCAAAGATCCCCTCAGCACCGCTGCAATGCTGCACGACATCGGCAAGATCGCTATTTCCGACCGGATTCTGAAGAAGCCTGGAAAGCTGACAGACGATGAGTTCACTATCATGAAGACCCACGCAGCGATCGGGGCCAAACTCTTCAACAGGAGCAACCTGACCATTGACCGCATGGCATGTGACATCATTGGTGGTCACCACGAACGCTGGGATGGCAATGGCTACCCCAACCAGACAAAAGGTGACAAAATCCCACTGGCAGCACGTATTGTTGCTCTGGTCGATGTCTATGATGCACTGATCTCGAAGCGGGTCTACAAAGAGGCATGGGAAGAGCAGGAGGTGCTGAGTTACCTCAAAGAGCAGGCTGGCCATCAATTTGACCCGGAACTGGTAGAGCTGTTTCTCTCCATACAGGAGACCATACGCGTTATTCGTGAACGCTATCGGGGTTGACCGCTCCCAACTCTATCCAGCGCCAACTGATCCATAGTGCAACCACACTCAGCCCTGCAGACAACAGGAAGATGGAGCTGGCTCCGAAGGAGGTCCAGAAGATCCCTCCGAGCAGGCTCCCGACCACGCCTCCAACCCCAAAACTGACGCTGGAGTAGAGCGCCTGCCCTCGCCCCTGCAGCTTGCCACGAAAGAGGTCATGCACCAGATGGATCGAGACCGCATGAATCACCCCGAAGCTGGCAGCATGGAGCATCTGTACCAGAAACATCAATTCCAGCGACTGCGGAAAGAACGCCGTCAGCAACCAGCGCAGCACCCCGATCAACAAGCTGACCAATAACAGATTGCGCTCTCCGAAACGGGGAATCCAGCGCGCCATCACCGTGAAGATCGCCACTTCTGCCCCGACACTGAGCGCCCAGATCATACCGATTACACTCTTGTCATGACCGAAGGACTCCAGATAGAGGGTAAAGAAGGTGTAGTAGGTGCCATGCGCTGCCTGGTTAAGGAAGGCCACCAGCAACAGCGCAACCACAACCGGGCGGCCCAGTACACTGCGTAGCGGAATATGGGGATGCTCATGCCCCGGATCGGGCACCATCGGTACCGCCAGACTGCTGAGCCAGATCCCCGTCATCAGCAGCAGTAGTGCAACCGGCACCAGCCACAATCCCGACCACTCCAGCAGTGGCCCCAACACCGCAACCGTGACAATGAAACCGACGGATCCCCAGAGCCGGATCGAGGAGTAGCGCTCAACCGACGCTCCCAGATGGTTGAGGGTCACCGCCTCGAACTGTGGCAGCGAGGCGTTCCAGAAGAAGCTGAAGAGCGCAATGATCAGCGCCATCCACCAGTAACCACTGACCCAGAACACCCCGGCAAAGGCGATGATTGAGGCCAATGAGGCGAAACGAACAATCCCCAGGTGCTCCCCCCGGCGATCTGCCCACCACCCCCAGATATTGGGGGCGATAATCTTGGTCGCCGCCAGAATCGCGGTCAGCTCACCAATCTCCATAATGGAGAAGCCAAGACTCTCCAGATAGGGACTCCAGTAGGGGATCAGCACCCCCAGGGTCGCAAAGTAGAAGAGGTAGAAGCCGGAGAGCCGAAAATAGGGAAACGGCCGGGTCATCCCCACATGCCTCTCGGTTGGCTATCAGATAACGGGGGTGTCACACACCACAGCACCATTCTGACCACGCTGGCGCAGTGCATGGTCAATCAGCACCATGGCCAGCATCGCCTCGGCAATCGGTGTTGCGCGGATACCGACACAGGGGTCGTGGCGCCCTTTGGTGACCACCTCAACCGTCTCTCCATCCTTATTGATGGTCTCACCCGGCAGATGGAGGCTGGAGGTGGGCTTGAGCGCCATCGACACCAGGATATCCTGCCCGGAGGAGATCCCACCGAGAATACCGCCCGCATTATTACTCTTGAAGCCGTCAGGGGTCATCTCATCCCGATGCTCGGTACCCTTCTGTGTCACCGATTCGAAACCGGCTCCCACTTCAACTCCCTTGACGGCATTGATGCTCATCATTGCATGGGCGATCTCGGCATCGAGGCGGTCAAAGATCGGCTCTCCCCAACCGGGCGGGACACCGGTTGCCACCACATTGATGCGCGCACCGATGGAGTTGCCCTCCTTGCGCAGTGCATCCATGTAGGCCTCCATCTCTGCCACTTTATCCGCATCGGGTGAGAAGAAGGGGTTCCGGTGAACCTGATCCCAATCCAACTGCTCTACTGCGATGGGCCCCAGCTGCGACAGATAACCCTGTATCTCAACCCCGAACTGCGCCTTCAGCGCCTGCTTGGCTACGGCACCAGCCGCCACCCGCATCGCCGTCTCGCGTGCCGAGGAGCGCCCACCTCCACGAAAATCGCGGAAACCGTACTTCTGGGTATAGGTGTAGTCGGCATGCCCCGGACGGAAACGATCCGCAATGTTGGAGTAGTCCTTGGAACGCTGATCCTTGTTGCGAATCAACAGACCAATAGGAGTACCCGTCGTTCTACCTTCGAAAACACCGGAAAGAATCTCCACCTCATCATCCTCACGGCGCTGGGTGGTGTGGCGTGAAGTACCCGGCTTGCGCCGATCGAGATCGACCTGAATCATCGCCTCATTCAGCTCAATTCCCGGTGGACACCCATCAACAATGCAACCCAGACCAACCCCGTGACTCTCGCCGAAGGTGGTAACCGTAAAGAGTTTTCCGTAGCTATTTCCAGACATGACCAGAATTATACATCCTGCAGGTATAATGTCAGGATGAAAAAAGCGACCCTCTATTTAGCAAGTGCACTCTTCTCGGCAACTGCAACCGCCGACATCAACAGTGCCCGTCAGGCAATCTCTGCAGGTAATGGAGAGCAGGCTGTCATGGAGCTGACCCGCCTTGCCGGTGAAGGCAACGGGGATGCACAGTATGAGCTGGGACGTCTCTATGCCGAGGGAAAACTGATCCAGGCCGATCCCAGCCGAGCCCTGCTGGCACTGACCCTGGCGATAGAGAACGGCAACATGATGGCCAAGGGGCTGATTGAATCACAGAAGCAGGAGATCAACCTGCTCCAGCTGGCGGCCATTCAGGAGGAGTTGGGAATGCTGTTCCAGAAAGGGGGCCCAGTCACAATCAACCCAGAGCGGGCTGCCGAGTGGCTGGGGGAGCGCACACTCAACCCGGTCGACTTCACCGAAGAGGAGCGTGGTGAACTGGCCCGCAAGGTGGGCAAACTGTATGAGATGAAGATCTTCCGCTTCACCGCAGCACACACCTGGTACAGCCTGGCAGAGGCCTTTGGTTCCGAGCGGGCCAACAGGGATCGACAGCGTATGGAGCTGTTTCTCCAGCCCCAGAGTCTGGCTCAATCCAGAAATGATTCGATCAAGCAATACAAGCGCTATCTGAAACAGCGCAAGAAGCTGGTTGAGGGGGCGCTGTAAAACTTCAGCCTTTGTCTAAGCGTAAGCTGCAGCCAATTTCTTTGCATTGCCATACCTGTGCAGCTCTTGGGAAATAAAGCCTCCTGCTGTGTCCAGCACCCCCATAGCTGT
>CAYQFH010000148.1:0-5578 GCA_964416755.1 uncultured Piscirickettsiaceae bacterium
TCCACTGGAGCGGCGTATGGCCGAGGCGCTGATCTATCTGCGTAACAAGCGGCGTGAACAGATGGCGGCACAGTCGGCTGCGGCGACAGGTGCAGAATCGTGATTGACTTTGAACGGGAGATGGCAGCCATACTGGCGGATGACCCGCTGGGGCTGCTCGATGTGAAGGCCAAGTCGGCACTGAAGAGTGCCGATGAGCGGCTGATTGAGTCGTTTGAGGAGATCAACCACTATATTGAGGCCCACGGCCATCCACCCCAGAAGAGCCGGGATATACAGGAGCGGCGTCTGTTTAGTCGGTTGCAGGGGTTGAGAGACGATCCGGAGAAGGTGGAGCTGCTGCTCGATTTTGATCGATTTGGGTTGCTAGAGGGTGAGCGATGAGTGATCTGGACAAGATTCTTGAGGATGATCCGCTGGGGCTGCTCGGAGAGCCGGATGCGGAGGCAGATACCATTCTCAATCTGCGTCATGTCACCAAGCCAGTAGATCAGCCCGATTTTGTTGCCAAGCGCAAAGCCTGTAAGGAGTTTGATCGGTTTGAACCACTCTTCAGGCAGCAGCAGTCGGGACTGAAGAACGGTACCAAGATACTGCGCCCGTTTGTCGGGGAGCGGCAGATTGCCCCCGGTGAGTTCTTTCTGTTGCAGGGGATGTTGGTCTATGTGGCTAATATCGGCAATTGGGAGAGGAAGAACTTCGGCAACAAAAATGCACGATCCTACTGCGTGTTTGAGAACGGCACGGAGTCCAATCTGCTGGTGAGATCACTGGCGGCAGCCCTCTGGAAAACCGAGGGGAGTATGCAGGTGGTGGATGCGTTGCAAGAGGAGATCAATCTGGAGGGAGACCAACCCGGTAGAGAGAATATCGGTGAAGAGGACCGGCAGACCGGATGGATCTATCTGCTGAAGTCTCTAAGCAGAGATCCACAAATCAGCGGCATCGAAAACCTCTACAAGATTGGCTACTCCACCCAGCCGGTTGAGGAGCGGATCAAGAATGCGGTACAGGAACCCACCTACCTGATGGCGGATGTGCAGATTGTAACCACCTTTCAGACCTACAACCTCAACCCGCAGAAGCTGGAACATCTGCTCCACACCTTCTTTGCCGAGGCAAGGCTGGAGATTGAGCAGTTCGATGGAGAGCGGGAGCGAAACCCGGAGGAGTGGTTTATTGTGCCGTTGCACTGGATTGAGACAGCAGTACAGATGTTGGTGAGCGGGGATGTGTTGGGGTATCGGTATGATGCGGTGAAACAGGAGATTGTGGAGTGGTGATCCGAGTTCCAAAGGCAACTAGGGAAGACAAGATTCGTTTTCTGATATGGAACGATATCCCGTTATCAAAATATGTAACCTCTCCACAGGGTGAGCCGAATGAGCCGAAAGATCAGATTGAGGAAGGGGTTCTCCAAGAGGTAGCCGACTACCGAAAAAAGCTACTGGAAATGGGTGAGGCTGAACTGGATCGACTCTATCAGCAAAAAAAGGCTGAAGAGCAACTTAGAATGTCTGAAGAGCGAGAGGCAAAACGGTTTTTTCATCAGCCATCGGCAAAGGCAGATTTTGCTCACTGGTCAAAATGCGCCCACTGGACGATTGATGAGGCGGTGGCACTGACGTTGGGTAAAGAGCCAGAGGTGGTGACATGGGCAAAGGTTCATGCGGAGTCTGAATTCTCCCCTTTTGTGAAGAAGTTCTCCCGTATCCGTGACTTGGCCCAGCGGGCAGTTCAGTGGAAGCAGATATTTCCACAGACACTGCCGGGGATCTATCTGGCGTGGGCAAAGCAGACGGGTGTTGATCTGCCCGAGGAGTTGGTTGCAGCAGTAGAGGCGCGGGGTACCCAGATCGCCAACTGGAAGGATATGTATGGTGAGCTATTCACAAAATATGAGCAGCAGCAGAAGGAGTACTTGCAAGCGCTGGAGCAGCAGAATGAGTTGATAGAGATGGTTAACCAGTTTGGTGCAGAGAAAGCAGAGAAGAAGGATGAGATCGACTCTCTTGTGAAGGAACGAGATGAGTGGCTGGATGAGAAAGAGAGTCTCTCAGAGGTTCGCAAAGAGCTGGAGGCAATACAACTCAAGCAAGAGAAGGATGATCCGCTGTCGGCAAGTGGTTATTGGTGTTCGTTCAGGGATAAGGTGGAAACGGCTGTTGCGGAGTACCCGGATTGGAGGAAAACCCAAAGAGCGAAGATCAGCAAGGAGAGTGATCTGACGCCATGGGTGAGGGAGAGATTTGATCCGGTAGAAAGAGAAACAGCGGTGATCAAAAAAGTTCTGTCAGATATTTTTCCAGAACTCCAATAAAACAACAGGTTGTGTCTGTCAGATGGTCTGTCAGATTCTGGCAGATGTCAGGTGATGTGACAGATTGGTGTCTGCCGTAAAACAGTGACTATGTTTAATTGAGATCAAGGAGATCAAAACATGGTTACTACAAGCCAACTGCCTGAAACCGGCTTTCTACGCCTTCCCCAGATTCTTGGTGACAAGAAATCTGTGCCACCAATCCCTCCGATTTATCCAGTCTCCAAGTCTACTTGGTGGAATGGGGTGAAATCAGGGCGTTTTCCAAAACCGGTAAAACTCGGCCCCCGCACTACTGCATGGCGGGTGGAGGATGTTCGCGCACTGATTGAGCGGGATGCGCAGGGGGTGGGTGATGTATGAGTCCACAGTGCCTCTGCAAGAGAGGGTGACTGCTCCACCTCCAGCCATGATGCAGCAGGCTGCGCAGATGGTGGAAGAGGGGGTGATGATCTTCCCGCTACGCCCCAGTGAGAAGCGACCACTCACCCGCAATGGCTTCAAGGATGCAAGTCGCTCACCAGAGCAGGTTGAACGGTGGTGGGAGCAATCCCCGACAGCCAATATCGGATTGCCAACCGGGGCAGTCAACGGGATTGTAGTGGTGGATGTCGATGTAAAGGATGGCAAGGGTGGGGAGGCGTCGCTGAAGGCGTTGCAGCAGGAACACGGTGCTTTTCTTACCCGCACTGTCGAGACCCCGACTGGCGGCTACCACTTCTACTTTTCATCCAGTGATCCAGAGATTGGTAACCGTACTGCGATGCGGGAGGGGATCGATATACGGGGCAATGGCGGCTATGTGGTTGCTCCCGGGTCGGTGATTGATGGCAAGCCGTACCGGGTGGTTGTGGATGAAGGGATTGCGCCCCTGCCATGCTCATTGGCTGAGGAGATTCAGGGGGTGGTCGTGGATCGCTCCATCCAGTTATCACCTTCGCCTGATTTGGTTGCAGCACTGAATGGGGTGGAGGCGGGGCAGCGTAATGATCTGCTATTCAGAATGGCGGCCCGTTATCGAGGGATGGGACTCGACTACCAAGAGGCGGAAGCGCTGGTTCTCCACGCGGCTGAGAACTCTGCCCCCCCGATGGAACAGAATGAGGCATTGCAGTGTCTCCGCTCGGCCTATGGGCGCTATGAGGCGGGGGATCTCTGGCAGACTCCACAGCCACTGGTTGAGAGTGTAGAGCCGCTCCCCTATCCGCTGGATGCGTTGCCGGAGACGATCCGCAATGCAGTAGAAGAGGTGCAGCAGTTTACCAAGGCGCCGCTGGAGATGGTGGCCTCCTCTGCGCTGGGTGCGCTCTCAACGGTGGGGCAGTCGCATATTGATGTGGTGCGCTCCAGTCGGCTCAAGGGGCCGTGTAGTCTCTTTGTCCTGATCATTGCGGATTCTGGAGAGCGGAAGTCTACGGTGGATGGGTTGTTCTCGCAGCCAATTGCTGAGTATGCGCGGCAGCAGGCGGAGGCAGCCAAGCCGGATCTGGATGCCTATCGGGCGGATATCGATTCGTGGGAATCCAAGCGTAGAGGGATACTGTCAAAGATCCAGCAGAATGTGAAATCAGGCAAGTCGAATGCGGATCTTGAGCAGCAGTTGCGGGGATTGGAGTCGACAAAGCCGGAGCCTCCACGGGTCCCGAAGATTTTAATGGGGGATGAGACCCCGGAAAATTTGGCATGGACACTGGCCAAGCAGTGGCCCTCTGGGGCGGTGGCCTCCAGTGAGGCGGGGATTGTGCTGGGTGCGCACGGGATGAACAGTGACTCCATCATGCGCAATCTGGGGCAGTTGAATGTGCTGTGGGACGGGGGGAGGCTATCCATTGGTCGCCGTACCTCGGAGTCATTTGAGGTGGATGGTGTACGTCTGACGGTTGCATTGCAGGTGCAGGGGCCAACCCTGCGGGCATTCTTTGAGAAGTCTGGCACGCTGGCGAGAGGTACCGGATTTCTTGCCAGATTTCTGGTGGCATGGCCCCAATCAACAATGGGAACCCGCTTCTATGAGGAGCCACCAGAGCAGTGCCCCGCATTGACAGCATTTCATCAGGTGCTGCGAGAGGTCCTGAATCGACCGGCACCGATGGATGAGGCGGGAAGGCTGGAACCTCTGTTAGTGTCTCTTTCTCCAGAGGCCAAGGTGTTGTGGATTCGGTTTCACGATGTGGTAGAGGCGGAGTTGGCTGAGGGTGGGGAGCTGGAGTTGATCAAGGATGTGGCAGCGAAGGCGGCAGATAATGCGGCACGGCTTGCGGCGCTGTTTCAACTGCTGGAAAGTGGGGTCTCACAAATCACTGCGGAAAGTTTTGAGTCAGCCAGCCGGGTTGTTACGTGGCACCTGAACGAGTCCCGCCGGTTTCTCGGGGAACTTGCGCTGCCAGAGGGGGTTGCGGATGCGCTCAGGCTACAGGAGTGGTTGCTTGGGCACTGCAAGAGAGAGGGGTGTAGTGTGGTCCCGCGCCGGGTGGTGCAGCAGTCCGGCCCCAATCGACTGCGAAAAGGGAGGGTGCTGGATGCGGTACTGGATGAACTGGTGGAGTTGCAGCGGGTGCGTGTGATCAAGGTCGGGCAACGGGTTGAGATCCACTTGAATCCAGCACTGCTGCAAGGGGAGGATGGATGATGCTTGCAGAATTGGTAGAGAAAGGTGGTCTGCGTCACTCTGGCTCACAGTCAGAGTTGGGGATCGCTCCTGTAGCAGAAGTAGCAACTGTAGCTGTAGCAGATGGTGGCAGGGAAGAGGTGAGGGTTGATGGGTGGAGAGAGCAGCTTGCCCCGCTGCCTTTGATGAGAGATGACAATCGTTTTATTGAGGAGCAGATGAGGCATGTGATCTCTGTCCCCAAACGTTTTCAATTGGCAGCGGAGTATCGTAACCATTGGGAGCGGGCTGCACGGCAGCAGGGAGTAAGTTACAGGAAGGAGAATGCGGGGCGTTTTGCTGCAAACAATTATCTGAGAAAGGAGATTGATGATGCAGACTCAATCCATTGAGGGATCGAAAAATGAGAATGGTGTGGACGGTAAACAGGCTGTGGAAGTTCAGGGTGGATATGATGCGGTGCGCTACAACGCCATGACCCATGGAATCCTCTCAAGGCATACGGTGCTGCCCCATGAGGATGGTGAGGAGTACCGGCAGGTGCTGGAAGGGTTGATTGAAGAGCATTGTCCCGCTGGGCCTACAGAGGGGCACTTGGTCGAGGAGTTGGCGGGGATCATCTGGCGAAAGCGGCGGGTACTGCTGGCGGA
>CAYQFH010000149.1:0-5564 GCA_964416755.1 uncultured Piscirickettsiaceae bacterium
ATAAATCTGACCGTCTGAAGACGGTGGTTTTAACCTTACGCGGGACGAATAAAAATCTACTAATCACCCAGATATTTAAACCAGGCCTCCGTTGCTTGCTCAATTGACTGCGGATCCCACAATGGGGCATCACGCCAGTGATCGATATCGGCCACCATTTTCGCCACTCCCTCCTTAAAAGTCACTTCAGGCTTCCAACCAAGCTCCTCGGTAATTTTAGTGATATCGGCATGAGTAACATCGGGTTCACCAGGTCGCTTGGGAATATAGGTCACCTCACCCTCCAGCAGTTCAACCAGTCGATTAATGCTCTGCGGATCCCCATTACCCACATTCCAGACCTCCCCATTGTGTTCAGTCTCTGCGGCGGCAAGAAATGCCTTTGCAACATCGGTGACATAGATAAAGTCGCGTCCCTGACTTCCATCTCCTACAACCGTGAAGGGCTGCCCTGCCAATTTTTGTTTGAGGAAAACCCCAAATACTGCCCCGTAGGCTCCTGTAGTTCGAACACGGGGACCGTAAGCATTGAAGATACGAATAGAGTTGCAGGGCATTCCATACACCTGATTCCAGTGGAGCACAGCCTGCTCTCCAAGGTTCTTGCCCAATGCATAAGGGTACTCCGGCTTGGTCGGTGAACTTTCTGGTGTCGGTGCCTTGGCTATACCGTAACAGGAAGAGGATGCTGCATAGACCAGCTTCTCAACCTCGGCAACACGTGCGGCCTCCAGCACGCGAACCGTTCCCTGTACGTTAACCTCCAGATACTCAGTCGGCTGCTCTACCGAGGGAACGATGTCGCCAATACCGGCGAAATGGAAGACGTAGCGTGCCCCCTCAAAGGCGGAGTGCTCTGCTTCCAGCTGGCGGATATCCTCCCAGTAGCAGTTGAGCTCCTCTTGTTCAATTACATGGTCTAGGTTCTTGCGGTGTCCCCCCACTAGGTTATCAACCACATTGACGCGATAACCGCGCTTTAGCAATAGATCGACCATATGACTGCCGATAAAACCCGCCCCTCCTGTCACTACCGCCAATGGTTTATCCATTACTCTTCTCCTGTATTTGAAGAGCCAGCTCGATTGCCGCTGCAATCAAGAACTGATGTGCCCCCTCAACGATATTGTAGTTTTCACTATCGACCCAAATGTTGAGTTCCCCGGTACTACGCAGCTTGTTGTTAGCAGTAAAGCCACTGAGAGTGACCACTCTCCCACCTCGCTGTTTGACTTCAGCCACCCCATTGAGGATATTCTGTGAGTTACCAGAAGAGCTGATCGCAATCACCAAATCTCCGGCTACTAGATCACGCGAAACCACCTTGGCCACCCACTGCTCATAGCCGTTGTCGTTGGCGAGACAGGTAATCATTGAGGTATCACTCCAACCGCTACTACGTATCCCCAGCATGTTGGCAATATCGTTGCTCATGTGACTGGCAATCGCTGCAGATCCACCATTGCCAACCAGGAAGACAGTTCGTCCCTGTTCACCACAGGCGGTGATCAGCTCAGCCAACTGCTCCACCTCGGCCACCCGTTGATCATCCATACGGGTCGCTTGGTAAAAGGTCTGATGATAACTGCGCAAAAACTGACTACTGCTCATATCTCTTCCCGCTCAAACAAAGGATCGGTGTGGATCTTCCGAAGCGAGATATTCCAGAATCAGACGGTTTTTACTATTGGCAACACAGTGATGATCACACTCCTTACTAGGATCGATTTCAAAGAAGCGATTTTTGTCGGAGTACCAGAAGTCGGAGAAGCGCTGTTCCTTGATACTCCCCAGCAGTCCGCTATTGAGGTTATAGGCCTTGTCCTGACAGGAGTAGATATTGAGATCAGCACCAATGATTGGCAGGATCTGTAAATAGGGACACCAATCATACTCCTTGGTAAACTTCTCATCCAGTTCATGATAAGCATCGAACACCTCTAGCCCACGTTCACTGCCAGCAACCTGCTGACGCAACCTCACAATCTGCTCTTTGACCACATCAAACAGCGGCTGATGATAAGCATTATTCTTGTGCCCTTCATTACTAACAATACAGGGGGAGATCTTGATGCTATCAACCCCAGCATCATAGAGCTTCATCGCTGCCTCATAGACATGAGTAGCATTCTTCTCATCAACAATCAGACTAATACCGAGGAAGCAGTCCCCACCATATCCCTTGAAGTTCTTCAGGTTCTCGATCAGCCTACTATACTCCCCCTCCCTGATCCCACGGTACTGCGCATAACTGGGGTCGTCCCAGCCATCGATCGAGATCCGTAGCCAAGCGCCGTGGTGGGCAAAGAACTCGGCCAATTCCCCATTGAGCCGCATCCCGTTTGTAAGTGAGGCAAAGTGGATAGAGTGATTCGCCAATCGCTTGATGGTGCTAAGCAGCGGCTTGTAGTAGAAGGGATCTCCTCCCCCACTGAAGGTGACCGCCTTGACACCCATCTCAGCAAGATCATCAACGATCTCCATCATCTTCTCTTCGGGGATCTTGTCACGCTCCACCATATCGTCGCCCAACTGCAGGTTATCCGTCCGGTAGGCGCAGTACCAGCAACTGTGAGCACAGACATTTGTGGGTTTGATCCGCACATGGACTGGAGGCTCAATTTTATCCACATGCTGTGGCAGCGAGTCCAACTTGCTTTGATAGTGGAATATTTTGTACGGGGTATATTTCATACGTTAAATAAAATTGACATGCTGAACCTGTTCTTTTTTCAAGTCAAACAAGTAACGGTTGATTTTATCCATTCTGCAGTTGACGCGACACTGGCTGACATCGAGTTGATTCAGCACATAGTCGATCCCCTGCCTACGCCGTTTACCAGACCAGACCTCTTTAAAGCCATTCTCATTGATGTTGCCATAGATGAAACGTTCATCCAGCAAGTGATCCTTGCAGCCATACAAGTCACCATTGGACATGACATACGCCATAAAAAGTGGTGTGGAGTAACAGGTCGTATAGCGCCGATCACTTCCCTCATGATAGAGCTCCATCGTTGCAGAACGGAAACTGACATGAAAATCTTCACGTTCCAATTTCCTGACTGCCTGCTCTGCAGAACGAAGCTGATCCGATTGGTAATTGATATCTTCGTATATTCTATTCAGGCTACTGGGCTCTTGAGAGAAAGGCTTTACCACAAAGTAATCGACTCCGATTTCATCTCGCACAATCTCTCCCAGCTGAGCCATTTCGTGAACATTCTCCGGCAACAGCAAGGACTGGACACCAATCGTACACTTCAGCTTATGTTCATCTCTGAACTGTACGGCCAACTTCAGGTTGTCGATTACAGCAACAAAATCCCTCTCCTTCGTCGCGTGAATCTGGGCATAGCTCTTTGCGGATCCCGCATTAACAGATGCCTTGATCCAGGATACATGGGGAATAGATTGCTCTATGAAGCGCTGGTTGAGCACTACGGCATTTGTAGTAAACGAGACATCAATCCCTACTGATTTGGTATGAGCTACAATCTCATTAATCTGCTTATGCAGTAGTGGCTCTCCCTCCCCAGCATACATAATACTCTTGACGCCAGATGCACCCATCTCATCCAACACACTCATAAACCGTTGTGCATCCAACCGATTATGCGAGGGGTAACCGATATAATCTACTGCACAGAAACTGCAACGGTGGTTGCAGGCACCGATGGGAGAGACCTCCACATAGATCGGCGAGATCTCCAGCAGCTTTTCGATATCACCCTCTGCCTCTATCAAACGGGCAACCCTTTCTGGGTGATAATGCAGCTTGTGTCCATCAATCTGGTATTGATCTTTCATGATTCCTAAGTCTATCGCATATTCAGGCAAAGTTACGGGGTAGCAGAACGGACCATTTCCGCAATCCGGTATGCCAGCTTTCTTGCTCCACCACCTTCCATCTTCTCTCTCGCCTTTTGGGCCAGAGGGCTAAACTTCTGTGGATTATTCAGCAGCCCCAGTAACTGTTCGGCGCCCTCTTCCGGGGATTCCGCCGGCCATACCACTTCTTCATCTCTGAAAGCCTGCCACTCTGAACCTGCAGGGCCCGCACTTGTCCGAAGTGCAACAACCGGTATTGCCTGCCCCATCACCTCAAACAGTGAAACCCCATGACTAATCAATGCAACATCACATCGTTGATAAATCTTCAACAGATCATCTGGACTTTGGTAAATCTTCCAGGCCGGCCCTCCATCACGCTCGATGATTGTGGGGGTTGACGCATAAGGCCCCTGAATCCAATGAATAGTACAATGCTCGGGCACGACCTGATTGAGCAGTTGAGGCAACCGATTCCCCAACTGATCTACATCTCCTCCCCCTAGGGAAACCAGTATATGCTCAGCCTCTCTTTCTCCTTGATGTTGTTGCAGGAACTCGGGAGGCAACAGATAACTATCCCACCCATAAACGACCTTCTCTTCAGGTAGACGGCTCTTGACCTCTTCAGCCAAATAGAAACTCGGAAACCACAACAGGTCAAGCGAACACTGAAGCTCAACCATGCCATCTATTGCGATAGTATGCACACCTCTATATTGCAACTCTTCTAGCACAGGGCGGAGCTGTCGCAACCACAGTTCATCCTCCTTCAAATCAAGAATAATGACATTATACTGATCAGTTTCAGAACTGAGATATTCAATCAACTCCTGTCGCTGCTGCATCCACAATGTTGGTAGCAGATTGGCCCAAGACATACCCGGCTGCTCTCCCAGCACCGCCAATCGAATCCCTGCCTTGGCATAATCTTGTAGTGCACGCGCCACAACAGTACTGCGCCGAAGGTGGCCCAAACCTATGTCTGGTCCAGACTCTGTCACCAAAAGCACATTTGCAAGCCGTTCACCCACCTGACGCTGTTGAACATATGAATTCATTGAAACCAACTGTGAATCTTGTTCAAGTTGCTCTATAACCCAACTCAAAGAAACAATTTCAGTCTCCCGATGGTTTTCATACCAACGCTCATAGACCTCTCTCATAAAGTAGTAGTCTGAGACCGTATCTACCGAGATACGGTGATCAATCCTATAAAAAATCTCTTCATCATCAACAAACAGGGGCCGTTTTGGAGGTTGCCGTTCTGGATCAATAGATCCTATATTCTCACGTTCATAAGAGTGAATAGAAGCCGCATTCATTGCGTTCCAATACCTTCTTGAGAAAACACCAAACCCTTCATGCATACATTGACCATACTCCTGATATGGTTTCAAACTAACTTGATCATACTCTGGCTGCTGCTTAATAGCCTTGACCATACGATTCAGGGTAGAAGGTTCAACCAAGGGGGAATCGCCACTGATCGTAACAACTATATCAGCAGCAGTTTGCTTAACCACTGCATCAATTCGCCCCATTACATCAAAAACTTCACCTTCAAACGCGAACACCTCACGCCCAGCATTTTGGGCCCATTCAATCAAAGGCTGATTATATGCATCCGCAGTTGTTGCCAATATGCCGGCACTGATTTCTGGCACCGCATCAAGGCGCTTGAATATGTGTTCTATTAACGGCCTACCTGCCAAATCAAGCAACTGCTTTCC
>CAYQFH010000150.1:0-5509 GCA_964416755.1 uncultured Piscirickettsiaceae bacterium
CCGCCTGCTGCTGCATGATCGGCAGTAGTGGGGTGTAGGCGAAGCGGGCGATACCTAGCAGCAGGATCAGACTGAGAATACCGGCGCTGAGTACCTGTATGCGCTCAATGGTGTTGTGAGAGGCATTCATAAGAGCCTCAGTGTACGTGGTAAAGGTGGCGAGTTGCTGAGTAGAATTTCAATAGCGTTGATTGGCGGGAATTACGTTTCACGTACCCAATGCCCCGACTTGCCCCCCTTCTTCTCCGTCAGTCGCACCCCACCCATCTCCATGCCACGATCCACCGCCTTGCACATGTCGTAGATGGTCAGCAGTGCCACCTGAGTAGCAGTCAGTGCCTCCATCTCCACTCCGGTCTGTCCGCGGGTCTCCACCGTGGTCTGGCAGTAGACGCAGTTGTTCTCCGGTTGTGGCGTCAGCTCTATCTCCACATGGGTCAGCGCCAGCGGATGGCAGAGTGGAATCAGATCGGCTGTCCTCTTTGCGGCCATGATGCCAGCCACGCGCGCAATGCCAAGCACATCCCCCTTCTTGTGATCGCCCTGCATGATCTTCTCCAGCGTGGCAGGGAGCATGCTGATCTGCCCCTCGGTGACAGCCACTCGCAGGGTTACATCCTTGGCCCCTACGTCGACCATATGGGCCTCGCCGGAGGCGTTGAAGTGGGTCAGTTCGCTCATTGATCTCAATCCTTGTGCATCGTTGCAGAAAAGGGGAGACTACCATTTATTGAAAACCGAGTGAGAGAAGGACGATGATTCAGGTTCGATTTTTTGCCAGTCTGCGTGAAGAGATGGGGCGAGAGGGGGATGAGGTGGATGCTGCGGAGGTTTCGACCATCGAAGAGGTATGGGAGCGTGTGACCAATGGCAAGGAGCGCCCTGCCAACCTGTTGATGGCGAGGAATATGGACTACTCTGATCCTGACACTCCGGTCAATGATGGGGATGAGGTTGCCTTCTTCCCGCCGGTGACTGGAGGTTGATGGAGTGAAGATCGAAATCCGAGAGCAGCCCTTCTCTCCGTGGGAAGAGATGGCCCGTTACGAAAAGGAGGTACTTGACCCTCAATATGCGGGCAAGTATGGGGCTGCTACTGTCTTTTCCGGCACCATGCGCGAGTTCAATGAGGGGGATGGTGTGACCGGAATGTTGCTGGAGCACTATCCGGGGATGACCGACCGCCATCTGCAGAAGATCTCGGAAGAGGCGGCCGAACGTTGGGATATTATCGATACGATGATCATCCATCGAGTGGGGTTGATGATGCCCAATGACCCGATTGTACTGGTTGCAGCCTGGTCGGCCCACCGTGGAGAGTCGTTTCAGGCGGCCCGCTACCTGATTGAGGAGCTGAAATCACGCGCCCCATTCTGGAAAAAGGAGCAGCTGGACGAAGGGGAGCGCTGGGTGGAGCATAATACTGTTGCAACAGATCTGTAGTGGCCTTGAATTTGCGCACAGGTATTAATGCGTTCAATCATTTATTAGAATAAACGATCCCTGCAGGTCGATGATTTGGCTCTGGAAATCGCTTTTTCACCAACTTATCCACAGGGTTGCCAACACAAGATGTTGTGGTTGCTAATGTATTGATCACACAATATGTTGCGATTTTTATCCCCCATATAAGTCTTTTCCACTTCCACTTCAGGGCCATTTTGTCTATGATGTCGCGCGTATTCCTATACTGGAATACGGCTGCAGGTGTTCACAGGGAATAGTGTTTTATACCCTGCAAAATCAAAGGTTTTCTCCGGGCGAGAAAATGATCAAGGAAGAGTAAAGGAGAATTAGAAGTAATGGCTGACCTGTTTTCAGAAGAGTGGATGAGTGGTTTCATGAACGAGTGGAACAATGAGGGCGATTTGACAGGCCCACTGGCCGATATCGGTTTCGATTCCGTGATTGCTTACGGTATTCAGGGTGAGGATCAACCTCGTGGTGTATTGACTGTTGAGGGTGGCAAGGCAACGGCTGCTGCTGCTTACAGTGGTCAGGATTTGAACTGGGATCTGCGCTGTTCCGAAGATCACTGGAATAAGTGGATCAGCAAGCCTCCAGGCATGATGGGCCTGGGGACTGCATATACCACCGGTAAGCTGAAATTTGCAGTAGGTGACTACGCTGCGATGATCAAGAACCCAAAGATGGCTGGCCCATTCATCAAGACCTTCTCAGTAATGGGACGTGTTTAAGATACGGTGAAACAGACTCTCCTCTCTGAGACTTAGAGAGGAGAGTGCTTTTGAATTGAAGTTGTAACTGCTGTACCAAACAAAGATTTCAAACAGATTTTTTCAGACAAAGAGAAATTAGAGACGATGATGCTACCGAAAAATGCCATCTCCATGGTGGCTGCACTGGCCGTTGGCTTTTATGTTGTTGCGGATGAAGCACCGAAGGGTGTCCCTGTGGAAGGGGGAGAGGGTTCCAGTAGCGTTCTGGGTCAGGTGATCACCATCGGGTCGGCCCGGACGGGTGTCAGTGTCACATTGGGCGGGACCATTGTCCCCTACAAGATGGTAACGCTGAACGCAGAGTTGCCAGGTAGCATCGAAAATATTGCGGGTAAGGAGGGGGACCGTTTCGGTGAGGGAGATGTCCTCGTCAAGATTGATGATGATACCCTGCGGGCCAAGCGTCAGGAGGTTGAGGCGCAGATGCGTATCGCCGAAGCGGCCTTGAGAAATGCCGATGTGCAGCTCAACAAGACCATCGTCTCCCCCAACTATCAGGGCGATCAGATGATGGGCGGACTGCCGGGGATGATGAGCATGTTTACTGATCCGCTGCGCTCCTCCGGTTTTGGAGACGGTGATCCCGATTTCGAACGCTACTCCAATATCTACTCCTCACAGACCCAGGTGGAGTCGGCACAGGCGGCAGTGATTCAGGCCGATGCGCAGCTCAAGCAGCTCGATGCACAGATTCGCAATGCCAAATCGATCGCTCCATTCAGCGGTATCATCATGAAGAAGATGGTTGAGATTGGAGATACCGTACAGCCGGGACAGCCACTGGTGCAGTATGCTGATGTGGATCGACTGCAGTTGCAGGTTGAGGTTCCTGCCCGTCTGGTTGCGGGTTTGAAAGAGGGGATGGTGATGCCCGCAAAACTGGATGTCGGCGGTGTACGGCTGGAGGTGCGTGTGGCACAGATTTATCCCAGTGCCGACATGAAGCGTCACAGTGTGACCGTCAAGTTTGATCTGCCCAAGGGGAGCCCGGCGGCCCCCGGCATGTACTCGGAGATTATGATTCCCGATATGCAGGCCCCGGTCTCCAGCTACCCAGTGGTGCCCACCTCCTCGTTGTTGTGGCGTGGCACGCTGCCGGCAGTCTTTATCCTCAGTGAGAGTGGCGAGCCTGAGCTACGCGTCGTTCGTGTCGGCGAACTGGTCGACAGCAAGCATGTCACCATCCTCTCTGGATTGGTGGTGGGGGAGCAGCTGGTGGTTTCTCCATCGGCAACCGGATGGAGTTCCGGCGACAGCAATCAACGCTTCTAAAGAGGGCAGATCATGAGCACTCAGGAAGAGAACCTGCAGCCGCAGGAGCAGTTACCTCTGGGCCTTGCAGGTGGCATGGCCAAGGCTTTTATTCACTCACCGCTCTCTCCGCTATTGCTGTTTGCGATGTTGGCGATGGGCTTCCTCGGTCTGATGTTGACTCCGCGTCAGGAGGATCCACAGATCTCGGTACCGATGGTCGACATCTTTGTGCAGGCCCCTGGTGTGCATGCCGAGCAGCTTTCCGGTCTCGCGGTCGAACCACTTGAGTTGATCATGAGCGAGATCCCCGGCGTCAAGCACGTCTACTCCGCCACCCAGCGTGGTGTGGGTGTGGTGACGGTACAGTTTGTGGTGGGTGAAAAGGTGATTCCCTCTCTGGTGAAGGTTTACAACAAGCTTGCAGCCAACCGGGATCGTATTCCCCCTGGTGTCAGTGAGCCGCTGGTAAAGGCGAAAGGCATTGATGATGTTCCGATCGTCAATTTGACGCTATGGTCAAACGAGGTGGATGACAGCGCAATGCGAGCCCTCTCGACCGACGTACTCCATATTCTGCAGACCATCCCCGATACCGGTGAGTCCTTTATTGTGGGTGGGCGCAAGACTCAGGTGCGTATTGAGGTGATGCCGGAACGGCTCTCCGGATTTGGTATCAGTCTGGATCAGGTGGCCAACACCATCCGTACCGCCAATGGTGAACAGGTGGCGGGCGGTGCCGAGGCGGGTAACCTCAACTTCAAGGTCTATACCGGCTCCTTCCTCCATACCGCCAAGCAGATCGCCAATCTGGTGGTGGGGGTTCATAACGACATGCCGGTTTATGTGCGTGATATCGCGAGTGTCTACCAGGGGCCGGAAGAGGCTAGTGGTATGGTGGAGTTCTACTCCGGTGACAACTACGCAGGCAGCCAGCAGGCGCATGGCTATCCGGCGGTAACCATTGCGGTGGCGAAGAAAGAGGGCAGTAATGCCGTTCCGGTCGCCAATGCGATTCTGGCCAAGATCGAGGAGCTGAAGGGGACACTGATCCCCTCCAATATCCATGTCGATGTGACCCGTAACTACGGTGCCACCGCCAAGGACAAGGTGGACGAACTGCTCTTCAAGCTGGTGATTGCCACGCTGGCGGTAACCGTGTTGATCCATATGAGTCTTGGCTGGCGTCCGGCGCTGGTAGTAACCATTGTGATTCCGGTGGTCATCCTGTTGACGGTCTTCGCCGCCTTCATGCTGGATTACAGCATCAACCGTGTGAGTTTGTTCGCGCTGATCTTCTCCATCGGTATTCTGGTGGATGACGCGATTGTGGTAGTTGAGAACATCTATCGTCGCTGGTTGATCACCAACGATACCGATGAAGATACCGCGATTGATGCGACCCGAGAGGTGGGTAACCCAACCATTCTAGCAACGCTGACAGTGATTGCTGCACTGCTGCCCATGGGTTTCGTGACCGGCATGATGGGCCCCTACATGGCACCGATTCCGGTGTTGGGCTCTGCAGCGATGGCATTCTCTCTGTTTGCCGCATTCATCTTTACCCCGTGGTTGACGATGAAGTTGCGCCCGTCGATGACAGCGCTGAAGGCGGCCGAGGAGAAGGAGCACAAGTCACAGGAGCGTGTCGGGCGCATCTACGAGGGGATGATTCGTCCGATGATCGAGAATCGTCTGCTGGGCTGGATCGTGCTGTTTGCCATCATCGGCAGCTTCTTTGCCGCAGTTTCACTCTTCTATACCCATGGGGTGAAGACCAAGATGCTGCCGTATGACAACAAGTCCGAGTTTGACGTGATGATCCGCATGCCGACCGGTACGGCACTGCCGGTGACCGCCAATGTGGCGCGCAAGATGGCGACCGCGATTGAGAAGGCGGTTCCGGAGTCGATTGCACTACAGACCTACACTGGCGTGGCGGCACCATTCAACTTCAATGGACTGGTGCGTCACTACTATCTGCAGGAGTATCCGTGGATGGCGACCATCTCGGTGCA
>CAYQFH010000151.1:0-5482 GCA_964416755.1 uncultured Piscirickettsiaceae bacterium
CGACTGACATGACCACCATTCTTCACCTGCTTGACCACATCCATCGCCATCTCGATGGGAATGGCGAAAGAGAGCCCCATATAACCACCGGACTTGCTGAAGATGATGGAGTTGACCCCGACCACCTCACCATCCAGATTGAACAGTGGACCACCGGAATTACCGGGATTGATTGCCACATCGGTCTGAATAAAGGGGACGTAGTTGAACTGGTTGCTCCCCTCGGAGATATTGCGTGCCTTGGCACTGACAATACCGGCGGTGGCTGACATCTCGAAACCGAATGGAGAGCCAATCGCCAGCACCCACTCACCAATCTCCAGTTCGGTACTGGTGCCGGTCTTGATGGTAGGCAGGCCGTCCGCGTCAATCTTGATCAACGCAATATCAGAGCGGGGATCAGACCCTACCACAGTCGCCTTGAACTCACGATGATCAGTCAACCGCACCACAATTTCATCGGCATCCTCGATCACATGATGATTGGTCAGGATATAGCCATCCTCACTCAGGATACTGCCAGACCCTTGTGACTGAGACTCGAACTCTCTTGGCTCTCCTCGCGGCATCGGAGCGCCAAATCCACCCATCCCGCGATCCTCAAAGAAGCGACGAAAGAACTCAGGTAGTTCATCATAGGGGAGATCTCCCGGCCCGCCCTGCGAAAAGGGGTTGCGCCCTCCCCCCATCATCCGTTTCTGGCTCACGCTGATACTGACCACGGCTGGCATCTGCTGCTTCACCAACTCGGTAAAGTTGGGGAGCCCATTCGCATTGGCCGCCATCGCGCCAGTTGCAGTCAACAGCAACAACAGTGCTGCACACAGGGTATAGATCTTCTTCATTCCACTTATCCTTACATTCATTGAATTTGTTCCCTACTTCACAAAATGGATGGTCGGCGTATGCACCTCCACAATTTCCGGCATCAACGTCTTGCCATCAAACCACCCTCTGCCTCGCATCCACTGCACTGCACCTGCAGTCAACAACAGTGCCAACAGCACTTTGCTCCACTCCTGCTGCAGTGGCAGCCACTCTACCGTACCCAACGCAACAAACAGCACCAACAGTGGCAATAGATAGAGTCGTGCTGCACCATCCATCAACCCCTGCTCGGAGACCGCAATGGTCACCTCGGAACCGACCGCTGCCCGAACTGGATTTTTCACCTCCACCCGAAAGGGGCGATTACCAAACAACCTGGAGAGTGCCGAAGTGCCACAGCTCGATCTGGAGCCACAACTTCCGCAGGAGGCCTGACGTACTGTTTCCACCCATGTCTGCTCTCCATCAACTGCAACTACGGTAGCCCGCTCTTTAACCATGATCACTACCCACTACGCGCCTCAACAGAGAGTGCCACCTTGCGCACCACTTCCATTGGCACCTCTCCCAATACAGTAATACGGTGTCCCAAAGTGGAGTGGCTGTAGAGGTTAACCGGGTGTTTCTCCCCCTTCATCTTGCGCTTGCTCTCCCCCTTGGCACCACTCTTCTCGATAAAGACCGAAAAAACCGATTCACCATTACTCAACACCAAGTGCGTCACTGAACCTCCAAAAGCCGGGATTTCATGTTGCAGCGTATCTACTTCGCGGAATCCCTCCGGCAACCAGCCAACCTGCCAACCTACAATACGTTTTGCTACACGCAGCTGCTGTTGCGGATCAGAAAGATGGGGGGCTGTAGAGACCAGTGCACTGCCCCTGTTCTCATCGTGACGCACCAGATAGGAGCGCATCCACGCCTGTTTGTCGAGCGGATTAACCCAGCGTTCCACCCACTCCCCATCTACCTCAACCCACTCAGTCTGCACACTGTTCTCGGCCATTTGTGGCACTTGCGCTATTTGTGGCTGCTGAATCAGGAGAAAGGTAACCGTTGCCAGAGAAGCTGCCAACACTAATGGAATCCATGGCCTGCGTAACGCTTTTACTCTGTTGTTGGAAGGTGCCAATACCGTGGCTTCATTCTGCAGTGCGGCAGAGACACGACCAGCAATCCGGTTTGAACCTGCAGCGATACAGGGGCGTTTCTCGAACAGGGTGTGACGAATCGCATGATGCGCTGCCCATTGCGCTTTCAACTCAGGCTGCTGCTCCATTGTCAAGAGCAGCTGCTTCAATTCCTCTGCAGACAATTCACCGTCCATCAGCGCTGAAAGCTGCTCTCTCTCTCTCTTGTTCTCTTCCATCACGTAGTGCGCCTATTCTAATTACCCGTTATTCTGCTACCAACTGTTTTGCAATCGCATCACGGGCACGAAAAATTCTCGACCGTACCGTTCCGATCGGTGTCCCCATCACCTCTGCAATCTCCTCATAACTCATCCCCTCCAGTTCTCGCAGCGTGATCGCCGCTCTCAGATCATCCGAGAGGCTGGCCAATGCCTGCTGTAACGTCTGCTCGACTTGATCCCGTTCCAGCTCACTCTCCGGGGTCGCCTGTTCGGTAAGACCCTGCTCCTGAAAAAAAAGTTCCGCCTCTTCAGCATCCAGATCAGTGGCAGGAGGGCGGCGTCCCCTGGCAACCAGATAGTTCTTGGCAGTGTTGACTGCTATCCGGTAGAGCCAGGTATAAAAAGCACTCTCGCCACGGAAATTGGCCAAAGCCCGATAGGCTCGAATAAAGGCATCCTGTGCTACATCCTCCGCCTCAGTGCGATCCTTGACAAAGCGTGTCACCAGCGCCACCACCTTGTGCTGATATTTAAGTACCAACAGATCAAAGGCGCGTTTGTCTCCATGCTGCACCTGCTCTACCAGAAGCTGATCTGCATCCTGCTGTTTCAATCGGATCTCACTATAAAAGTTGTTATGGATGGAGTGGACAATAGCGAGTTAGAATAGTTCCCATGGCACCCCACACGCAAGAGGCAACTTACCACCACGATGTACTGATCATCGGCAGTGGTGCAGCCGGCTTGACTACTGCACTACAGCTGGAACCCTCACTGCGAGTTGCCATTCTGGCAAAATCGACTCTGGATGAAGGCTCCACCCTCTACGCACAGGGCGGTATTGCTGCGGTGCTGGACGAGGAAGATTCCGTCGACGCCCACGTCAATGACACCCTCAACGCCGGGGATGGGCTCTGCGACGAACCGGTCGTACGTTATGCTGTAGAGCGCGCTCGCCCTGCTGTCGAACAATTGATTGAGGCCGGTGTGGCGTTCACCCGCACCGATCCCGATGACCCTGATGCCCCTTTTCACCTCACACGCGAAGGGGGGCACAGCAAGCGGCGGGTACTCCACTCGGCTGATGCGACCGGCAAGGCAGTCGAAACCTCACTAAACGAACAGATAAGAGCACGCAAAAACATCGATCTCTTTGAACACCATATTGCCATTGACCTGATCACGCAGGCCAAACTAAATGACTCGGCTATCGATAACCGGGTATTGGGGGCCTATGTACTGAATCGCCCCCGTCAACAGATACATACCTTTCAAGCAGCGCATGTAGTACTGGCCACTGGCGGCGCCAGCAAGGTCTATCTCTACACCAGCAATCCAGACATCTCCACAGGAGATGGAATCGCGATCGCATGGCGAGCCGGCTGCCGGGTTGCCAATATGGAGTTCAACCAGTTTCACCCCACCTGTCTCTACCATCCCAAGGCAAAATCCTTTCTGATTACTGAAGTGGTTCGGGGTGAAGGAGGACAACTACTACTTCCCAACCTGACCCGCTTTATGGATCAGTTTGATGAGCGCAAGGAGCTGGCTCCGCGTGACATCGTGGCCCGGGCCATCGACCACGAGATGAAGCGTCTCGGTGCCGATCATCTCTTTCTCGATATCAGCTTCAAGGATTCCGATTTTGTGCGAGAGCACTTCCCCACCATCCACCACCGATTGAAGAAATTTGGCATCGACATGACCACCGATCCGATTCCGGTGGTTCCGGCTGCCCACTACACCTGTGGCGGCATCATGACCGACCTCAATGGCAAGACCGATCTCCCGGGCCTCTACGCTGTTGGAGAGGTGGCACACACCGGGCTGCATGGCGCCAACCGCATGGCGAGCAACTCTCTGCTCGAATGTCTGGTGTTTGCCGGTGCTGCCGCGACTGACATCAATCAACTTCCGGTCCAGCAGAGCACACAAACCATCCCTGCATGGGATGAGAGCCGGGTCACCGACTCTGACGAAGAGGTGGTCGTCTCCCACAACTGGGATGAGCTGCGCCGCTTCATGTGGGACTATGTCGGGATTGTGCGTACCACTAAACGGCTGGAGCGGGCCCAGCACCGAATTGAACTGTTGCAAAAAGAGATCGCCGAGTACTACAGCAACTTCCGTATCTCCAACAATCTGCTGGAGCTGCGTAACCTGGCACAGGTGGCAGAACTGATTATTCAATCGGCCCTCCAGCGTAGAGAGAGCCGTGGTTTGCACTATACTCTGGACTATCCGGAGAAACAGCAGCAGGCAGAGAGCACCATTCTCTGCCCGCCCAACCATCAGGAGTAACTTGACCATGAACAGCGAATGGAAAGCATATCTGACCAATAACGGGGCTGAACTGGTAGAGGGGGTCGTCGTCAGTTTTGGCAATATCGAGCAGGAGCGCCATATTGTCTCCAGTGGGGATGTGATGTGCGATCTCTCCCACTTGTCCATTCTGGAAGTCAGTGGTGAAGATAGTGCTGATTTTCTACAGAACCAGTTTACCAACGATATCGCTGCTCTGGAGGTGGGCAAGAGTCAGTTCGATGGCTGGTGTACACCAAAGGGGCGTTTAACTGCACTGTTCCGGGCCACCCGCATTGCCAATGACCGTTACCTGTTGGTACTGCCGAGAGATGTGGCCGAGGGGGTGGAGAAGAAATTGCAGATGTTCATCTTCCGCTCCAAGGTCACTATCAACAACTTGAGCAATAGTGCAGTACGGATTGGACTCTCCGGTCCCAATGCCGAGGCACAACTCGACAGCGTAGCCAAGGCCAAACCACTTCCCGCTACAGTAGATGATGCCGTAATTACAGAGAGCTGCACCATCATCCGGTTACGCCCCGGTCCCCATCCACGTTTTATGGTGATCACTGAGACTGAATCTGCCCGGAAGATCTGGTCTCACTTCGATGTAAAATCGGCACCGGTTGGCCGCGGTGCCTGGGAGTTGATCAAGATCCGTGCCGGTGTCCCCTCCATCTTCCTCGGGACTCAGGAGGCTTTTGTACCCCAGATGCTCAACCTGCAGTCGATCAACGGACTCAGCTTTACCAAAGGGTGCTATCCCGGACAGGAGGTGGTCGCACGACTGGAGTACCTCGGTAAGCAAAAGCGCAAGATGTATCCGGTCTTCATTCAGGAGGAGAGTGCCCCCACCGTGGGTTCGAAGCTCTACTCCGCCAGTTCACAGTCGGCTCAAGGGGCTGGGGAGATCATCTCCATTGAGAAGAACGGGGATGGTGGCTGGGAGGGGTTGGCTGTAGTTGAAATCAGCTCAGCTGAAGCCAATGATGTCAC
>CAYQFH010000152.1:0-5366 GCA_964416755.1 uncultured Piscirickettsiaceae bacterium
CTGCGGTAGCTGGCGTTGTGGAGGATGTTGGCGGTCTCGGTCATCTCCACCATAAAGGTGGAGCGTCCACCGGCAAGATCATCGGAGGCGCCGATACGGGTGAAGATACGATCCACCATGCCGATGGTGGCAGCAGAGGCGGGAACAAAACTGCCGATATGGGCGAGCAGTACAATCAGCGCATTCTGGCGCATGAAGGTGCTCTTGCCGCCCATATTGGGGCCGGTGATGATCCACATCCGGGTCGCCTCATCGAGGGTGAGGTCATTGGCCACAAATGGAGCATCGGAGACCTGCTCCACCACCGGGTGGCGCCCCCCTTCAATCTGCAGGCAGCTCTCTTCCACCAGTGTGGGGCGCACCCAGTCGAGCTGTTCCGCCCGTTCGGCCAGTGTGGTCAATACATCCAATTCGGCTACTCCGTCGGAGCAGCGCTGCAGCGGTGCCAGTACCTCAATCAGCTGCTGGATCAGTGCCTCGTAGAGCGCCTTCTCGCGGCTCAGGGCGCGCTCGTTGGCGGAGAGTACCTTGTCCTCAAACTCCTTCAGCTCCGGGGTAATGAAACGTTCCGCCGCCTTCAGGGTCTGGCGCCGCACATACTCGGTCGGGATCTCGGCATTCTGCGCCTTGCCAATCTCGATATAGTAGCCATGCACACGGTTGTAGCCCACCTTCAGCGTAGCGATTCCGGTGCGCTCCCGTTCGCGGATTTCCAGATTCTGCAGCAGCTCCCCGGCATTCTCGCGGATTGAGCGCAGCTCATCCAGTTCGGCATCATAGCCGGTGGCGATCACTCCGCCATCGCGGATGATCATCGGTGGATTCTCGATCACCGCACGCTGTAGTAGATCGGCAATCTCCGGGAAGGTGGAGATTTGCGCCGCCAGCGGCTGTAGCGCACCGGTCTGATCTTCGGCCAGCGCCTGCTGCAGATTGGGTAGCGTATTCAGTGAGTCCCGCAGTCGTGCCAGATCGCGAGGTCTTGCACTCTGTAGTGCCACCCGCGAGAGGATGCGCTCCATGTCGCCAATCGAGCGTAGGTAGGGACGTAGTGAGTCGTGTAGTCGCTGCTGCAGGGTGGACTCGATACAGAAGAGGCGCTGCTCCAGCGTTTCGCGATGGCGGATTGGACTGCCAAGCCAGCGCCGTAGCATACGCCCCCCCATTGCGGTACAGGTCTGGTCCATCACTGCTGCCAATGTGTGGGATTCACCACCGGAGAGGTTGCTGGTGATCTCCAGATTGCGACGGCTGGCGGCATCGATGATCACATGCGCCTGCTGCTGTACCACCTGAATGGTGTTGAGGTGGGGCAGGGCAGCGCGCTGGGTATGCTGCAGATACTGCAGCAGGGCACCGGCAGCCCCCAGCCCCAGTGTCATCTCTTCGCAACCAAATCCACTCAGATCCTTGGTGCCGAACTGGCGAGAGAGTTCACGCTCAGCAGTCTCCAGATCGAAATTCCACTCCGGCTGTGGGCGCAGTCCGCTGCGAGCGGACAACCACTCTCTCAAGGGTGACTCCTCACGGAAGAGAATCTCAGCCGGTTGCAGCCGCTCCAGTTCTCCCTGCAGTAGGGTCAGCTCATCCATCTCCATCAGCTGAAAACGGCCCGCTGCCAGTGAAAGCAGGGCAACGCCATAGCGGTCATCATGGTCGAGAATGGCCACCAGTAGACTTTCGTGGCTCTCTTCCATCAACGCCTCATCAGTGAGCGTTCCGGGGGTGATGATACGGGCCACCTGACGTTCGACCGGCCCCTTGCTGGTCGCCGGGTCACCCACCTGTTCGCAGATGGCGACCGATTCACCCAATTTCACCAGTCGCGCCAGATACTGCTCCGCGGCATGGTAGGGGACACCCGCCATCGGAATTGGCTCGCCGCCCGATTTGCCTCGCGCCGTCAGGGTGATGTCGAGCAGATCGGCCGCCTTTTTGGCATCGTCATAGAAGAGCTCATAGAAATCACCCATGCGGTAGAAGAGCATCACGTCGGGGTGCTCCGCCTTGATGCGGAGAAATTGCTGCATCACCGGGGTGTGCTGAGGCTTGGAAGATTTGCTCATGGCTGGAGTAAATGGTTCAGACGAATGCGGAATATCTCAAAGAGACCTTCAATTATACCTGCCTGAAAAGGGTGAAGGCATGCGTTACGCTGCCGCTTTCTGTTGCCAGAATGGACCACTGCTGCCCAGTAGTGCAGTGGCAATGCTGATCTCCATAGAGGCGACCAGCAGCAGCGCAGTGAAATCCCCTGTAGCCCATCGTGACAGCACTGCATCTGCAGAGAGGATCAGTGTCAGCAAGAGAAAAAACGAGGGTGGGAAGAGCTGCCACAGCTTTGGAGTTTCCAGCGCTTCGATACGCAGCAGATTGTCTCTGCAGGCTGGGGTAAACAGATAGCGCGCCAACAGAATGCCGATAACAATACCGCCCAGCATGGCCCAGAGAAAAGCGGCAGAGCCGGTCGCAATCTCCACTGCCTCAATCAACAGGGCAGCCGCCTTCAAGGTCAGGGCAATGCTACCGATGTACCAGATGGCCATTGCCAGACCATTCAGTCGCTGGTGTGAGGTGTCCAAGATCAGACGGCGAGATAGTCGATACTGATCCGGTCTCCAGCAACCGGGCGGAATAGCTCATCGGCAAAGGCGACATGGGCTGGATGGTCACGATAGCTGTCGATCACGGCGGGGTGGCAGAAGCGGATCACCCAGGTGAAGCGGTATTTGGCATTGTCCTGGATGGCGTCCCCGATAAAGACTCTGCGTACACCGGGCAGTGCAGCCAGAATCTGTTCGCCCTTCTTCATCATCTCCAGTGCTGCCTCTGCAGAGGCATCGGCGTTGAAGATGATCAGATGTTCAACCGGTGCCCATGGGGTGGCGTGCTGCAATACGGCATCTGCCTGATTGCTGCTGCCCCACTGCTCAATCTGCTGCTCCACAGAGCAGCTGGCATCTGCAGAGGGAAGATCGGTTACCGTAACGCCGCAGCCTTGAGCCATCTCGGTGATGCTCTCTGTGAGGGCACTGGCAGAGGGAGCAACGGCAAGGCTGTTACAGCCAAAGCGGATCGCCTCAATCGCCTGCTCCAGCGAAGTACAACCACTGTGGTGAAGTACAACGGGGATGGCGCTGCGCTCTGCAGCACGTTCTGTCGCCGCAGCCAGCAGTTCAATATCGGCTGTTTCACTGTGATTGAGTGAGAGTACCAATGGGGAGCGGAGCTGCGCTGCACAGTGGATGGCATGGTTGATCGATTCAAGATCGGTGATCGGAAAGCCTCCAATGGTGTAACCGCTCTGTTTGGCGTGCTCCTGCACACCCTTCATGTCAACAATTGGCATGATCTGCTCCTTGCGATAATGGACTGAAACGCTGTCAGTTCTGGTAATTTGTCGTAACTATTCAGGGGTTGCCCCAAAACATACAAATAAGACAGTAGCTATTCAGATTGCCTCTGAAATTCGTCAGTTCAAGGCAGAAAATGTGAGTTTACACGTGTAAATGACCATTTTCGAACGCCGAAATGGCGGATTTCAGGGGTGAGCTGAATAGTTACAATTTGTCTATGTTTTCAGGATGCTATTATGCACAGCGTGATGATTTCCACCAATTGGAGATCGTCACTGCCGGATAAGTATCTCTTTGGAAAGGATGAAGAGGGGGCAGATGAAGAATATTGCTACAATGCCATTTTGGATTCGGATAGGTGAGAGGAATGCAGTCAACAATTGATCAAGCCGTTCTGCAACTTTCCCGACAGTTGCTGGAGAGAACGAAGCGGGTTGCAACCGCAGAATCCTGTACCGCAGGTTGGATCGCCAAATCCCTGACCGATCCTGCAGGCAGCAGCAGCTGGTTTGAGCGAGGCTTTGTCACCTACTCCAACGAATCCAAAGAGGAGATGCTGGGCGTGCAGCAGCAGACCTTGATCGAACAGGGTGCAGTCAGCGAAGCGACTGTGCGAGAGATGGTGGAAGGTGCGCTGCAACACAGTCGTGCCGATCTGGCGGTAGCGGTCAGCGGTATTGCCGGGCCGTCGGGTGGTACCGATGAAAAGCCGGTAGGGCTGGTCTGGTTTGGCTGGCAGTGCAGAGGTGAGCCGGTACAGACAGCATCCCATATTTTTGAGGGGGATCGAGAGGCGGTACGGGCACAGACTGTGGTGATGGCACTGCAAGGGTTGTCACGCCTGATTGAACAGTAATGGCAACCAGGCGGCTCTTTTTTGCACTGGAGCCACCTGCTCCGGTTCGTACCGAGATTGAGCAGATCAAACAGGCCTGTGCTGCGCAGAACCGGGGAAGTGCAGTCAAACAAGAGAACCTTCATCTCACCCTGCAGTTTCTGGGTGGTGTAGAAGAATCCAGAATTGATGCATTGATGGCTGCAGCCGACCGGCTCTCAGCTACACCCTTTGAAGTTTCACTCGACTGCTTTGGTCACTGGGAGAAACCCCGTGCACTCTGGCTGGGGCCGCAGATAACCCCGGTACCTCTGTTGGCACTGCAGCGTGGATTGGAAACCACCCTGCAACAGCAGTGCGGAGTTGAACCGGAGGCGAGAGCCTATCGCCCCCATGTCACCCTGATGCGCAAGATTAAACAGGTCGAATTTCTGCCACAGATTGAACCGTTGAACTGGCAGGTGGGGCAGTTCACGTTGATGGAGTCGGTTCCAACTGGGGAGGGGGTGCTGTATCGGAGTTTGCAGCGTTGGGAGTTAGGGTAGGTTTGTAATATTTTGTAACGCTTTCCTGCTTGAAGTGTGAGAGTTGGCAGTGCAGTATTATTCCGGTAAGAAAGTGGCTATCAAGGTAAGGATTCTGCGATGGAAGTATGTCTACAAGTTGAAGATTTACATACAGCTGAAGTGCTTCAGCAGGCAGATGAAGAGACTCTGCGTCTGGCGGTTGAGCAGATTGAAATCAATAAGAGCCATATGCAAGCTACAGAAGAGGGGGTACGTGCTGCTGATGCTGGAGAGTTTGCTTCTGACGCAGAAGTAGAGCGAGTTTTTTCGAAATATTCGTAACTCGTGAATGTTGTTTGGACTCTCCTTGCGCTTCGTGACCTTGAGGCTGAAGGGGACTACATTGCACAGAAAAATCCGGTCGCGGCACACCGGATTACGGAGAAATTGAAACAGAGTGTTCGCTCTCTTTACAGATAACCCAAAAATTGGTCGTTCCGGACGAGTTGCAGGAACAAGAGAACTGGTGGTGACTGGCACTCCATATCTTCTACCATATCGGATACGGGAAAATAGGGTTGAGATCCTTCGTGTACTGCATGGGGCGCGGAAGTCAATGTCATTGACTTAAGCTCTCAACGCAAAGCCTTGTAGGCTGATTTGTATCGA
>CAYQFH010000153.1:0-5269 GCA_964416755.1 uncultured Piscirickettsiaceae bacterium
TTGCTACGGCAGACCAACTGCATCATCTCCCTGGCCAACTGCTCGACCAGTGGCGTAGCTGCTTCAAGCTCCTGACTGTCAATCAGATCACAGATCTCTTTGCCCAGTTGTGTCATCTCGGGATGCCCGAAAGAGGTTCCTGTCCCCTTGATCATATGTGCGATGCTACGCACCTCTGTCCAATTGCTCTGCTCGAATGCCGCCATCAACTCCTGCTTTTTCATCCTGGAACGGTCAACGAAGAGCTGCATAAGCTCATCATCAACCACAGGCTCTGCACCATCATCTGCCTGCCTAAGATGTTGCTGTAGTAGCTGATCCGGCCTGGAATCCAGCTCCTGCAAATACTCTCCCAACACATCCTGCAACGCCTTGCGATCAATCGGCTTGGTCAGAAAACCACTGCATCCTGCAACCTTGAACTGATCACGATGTTGCTGCATCACATTCGCTGTCAAGGCAACAATAGGAACATCATACCCAATCTGTCGCAGTGTTGTTGTAGCCTCTATGCCATCAATCTCCGGCATCTGCATATCCATCAACACCAGATCAAAAGTATTCTCCAATGCGGCCTCAATCACCTCTTTACCATCCTTGGTCACGGTCACTTCCACCCCCATTGACTGCAGCAACCTACTCTCCAGCAGTTGCAACTCGGGAACGTCCTCCGCAACCAGTACTTTGCCCTTGAACCAGCGCGCTCCTCCACCTTCATCCTGATGACCTGTAGATATGGAGGGAAGTTGGCTGGGTCTGAAGGGCAACACCAGACGGAAACAGGAACCCTTGCCCTGTTCACTCTCCACCTCGATACTGCCTCCCATCAGATCTGCCAGTGTCCAGGAGATATGCAGCCCCAAACCAGTCCCACCATAGCGGCGGGAGATGGTGCTGTCAGCCTGTTCATAGGGTTGAAAGAGGCGATCCAGAACATCCGGCTCCATACCAATACCACTGTCTTCCACACTGAATGAGATCCTCTTCTGATCCTCATCAATCCGTATCGAAAGACTGATCAACCCTTTCCTGGTGAACTTGATCGCATTACCCAACAGGTTGATCATAATCTGCCCAATACGACGGCTATCCCCAATCAATTGATGGGGAAGATGAGCCGGATAGTGAATATCAAAACAGAGCCCGGCATCAGAGATTCGTCCGGCAAAAATATGTTCAATCTCATGTACCAACAAGTGAAGGTCATAATCACCTTCATCGATCTGAAACTTCCCTGCCTCGATTTTGGAAAGGTCCAGGATATCATTGATCAGTGCCAATAACCCTCTGCCAGCGACATCGACGGATCGCAACATCTGCTGTTGCTCATCACTCAGGTCACTATCAGAGAGCATTTCACTGTTACCGATAATGGTGGTCAATGGTGTACGGAGCTCATGACTGGTCGAGGCCAGAAACTCATCCTTGGCGCGATTGGCCCTGCGCTCCTTCTCCGCATTGAGAATCTCACGCATATCGTGGAGCACAAGCACTGCACCATTGAACTGATAGTGACCATCGACCTCATCATACAGCGGTGCTCCAGTAATATAGATTGGAACCGTTGATCCATCTTGATGTTGCAACAACCAATCCGCTCTCATCTGCTCCTCCGCAATAAAGAGTTTTCCAAATGGCGTGATACGAAACAGCTCCCACTGTTGCGGTTCAGCTGGATTGTGAATCAGCGCCAAAGCAAGGGATTGTCCATCGATATTCAGTGGCAACAATCCAATCTCAACAGAGAGTACTGCACCATTCGCCTGCTGCAGTTCAAGCAGTTGCTCTCCTCCCATCTGGCGTGCCTTGGGCTGCTTGAAAAAGCGCGTTACCATCCCGGCATGCTGTTGACGCAACGTGTCTGGTAATAACTCTTGTACGCTTGATCCGACCAAGGAGTGGCAAGCGTATCCGCTGATTCCTTCCATGGCTCCGTTGCAGATGAGTATTTTGCCCTTCTCATCAACCAACATTGCTGCCAGCAGTGAAGAGTGAATCCACCCTTCAATCTCTTTCATGCTCTCTCCTGCCAACTGCTGTAGACGTGCAGAGACTGCCGAAAGCGTGTCCATACCAAATTCCTGTTGCGTATTGGATGGAGCTGTAAAAAGTTGTTGAACCGGGCGTCCGGCCAGAGACTGTTCACTACGTCCACTGAGACGTTCCAGAGACTGGTTGACATGGTTGATATTGCCAAAGCGATCCACTGCAACCACCCCTTCCCGCATGGACTCCAGAATCAGTTCAAGCTCGCTCTTCTCTTTTGCCAGCGCTTCCATCGCTGACTCTACCTTGTGGTTGGCCTGCTGTAGCTCTGCAGTACGCTGCTCTACCAACCCTTCCAGGTGTTTATGGTAAGACCTGAACAGGATATCCTGTGACCACTTCTGGGCATGCAGCCCAACCAGTTCCAGCAGTTCATCGTGATCAACCGGTTTATTCATGAACTCAAAATCGACCCCGATGCGTTGACGGATCTCGGTCAGGTTATAGTCCATATAGGCCGTGATAATAATCAGACGCGCACTGGTATCAATCTGGCGAATCCTTTCTGCGGTCTCCAACCCGTCCCACCCTGGCACCATACGCATATCGAGCAGAATCACTGCGTAGAGGCTCTGCTCCTCAATCGACTGCTGAACTTTTCTGAACCCCTCCTCACCACTTTTGGCACAATCAAGCGAGTAGGCCACACCCTCCCCTGCTGTTTCATCCTTGAGCCCCAGATTTTCCAGGGCCTGCAGCATGCTGTCAGAGATGACCCCACCATAAAATGGAGAGAAGATCTCACGATAGGAGTCAAGCACCTCTGGATCATCATCAATAGCCAACACTCTCCACACCTGATCCGGTGGTGATACCAAGTCATCATCCATTTTTTTGCTCTCTGTTACTCCATCCAATTGATCTCTCCAGTCACATCAGCCGCTGTGGAAATTTGAGAAAAAAGGCAGCGCCTTGCCCAATGCCCGCACTATCTACCTTGAGCTCACCCTGCAGTGAGCGCATAAACAGTTGTGTTGCATGCAAACCAAATCCACTCCCTCGCTCCTTACGACTGAAGCCATAGTGCGACACCTGTGCAAGATCTTCTGCTGCAACCCCGATTCCATTGTCCTCTACCTTGATAGTGATCACTTCATCATGCTCACTGACATGGAGATTGACCCTACCCTGATGATGAGGCTGCTGGTTCTTCATTTGGGTAATCGCCTCATGGCTGTTTTTCACCAGATTGTTAAGTGCCTGCAGCAGTTGGTTGCGGGGGAGAAACAGACGTGAGTGAACCACATCAATCTCTGTGGTCACTTCAATCTCCAGTTGATCCAGCACATCCTGCTGCATGATCAACACATCCCGAATCAAATTATGCACTCCAAATTCAGCAGCATGCACCTCGGCCTTTGCACTGCTTTGCTGAAGGCGGATGATCTCTGCTATATGCTGCAGATTGGTGTTGATACGGGTAATCCCCTCTTCTCTCATCTCCTGTAACAGCACCGACAGGACACTGTCTGTCGTCTCAGAAACCATGGTTCGTGCTGTTCCAATCAAATCCTGCTCTAAACGCTGCTGATCTTCCGATTGCGAAAGATAGTGGTCAAGATGTCCGACAGCCCGTCTCAAGACTTCCGGTAACCTCTGTAGTATTCCCAGCTGTTTCTCCAGTTTCAACAGTGCTCCACTCATGGCCGTGAGCGAATTACCAACATTGTGCAGAATCATGGTCGACATCTCACTGATCCCCGACTGAAAGGCCGCAAACTGCTCCTGCTGCTCTGCATTTCTCCGATCACGCAGGTCATGCAGCACCAACACTTGTTGCAACGTCCGATCTTCACTCTCTATCTCAGCCTCTGAAATGGAGACCGGAATTGGCTCTCCAGCACGGTTGATCAGGGTCATCTGTTCACGATCCAGAATCTCTATCAGACCATGACCTAGCAGTTGCTCCCTCTCCAACCCTGTCAACTGCTCAAGGGTCGGGTTGATACGCAATACCACACCACCTTGATCGATCACCAGCAGGGCATCGCTCATCGATTCCAGAATCAACTCTGTCTCCTGCTTTGCATGTAGCAGCTCTGCAGTACTCTCCTTCAATGCCTCTGCCAACCGGTTCACCTCAACCACGCTGCTTTGCGGATGGTGCTCTACAGTACCCTGCTCTGTTGCAATAGTAAGCTGTTCAATAGGGTGAACGATGGCCTTTGCCTGCCTCTGCACTACCCAGAAGAGGAAGAGCAGAACGACCAGTGTTGCGATCAATACCGTGCGCTGCAGAGTGACAACCGGCATCAGAATCTCTTCACGATCCTGTTTTACGACCATTCCCCACTGCAGTTCCGGTAGCCAGTTCCAGATGGTGTAGACCTCACGACAGCTATTATCCAGCTTCCAGCCAGCCCCATTCTGCTGCCTCAACACATAGGTCATCGGAAAGAGATCGGGACTGCTCTGGCGCAGCGCCACGCACTCTGCATCTGGTTGCCGTTGATCTGCATCGCGAAAATGGTTGATAAAATTGATCCCGTCTCCCAAGGTCTCTCCCCGCATCTGTGCAACCATCACATCTCCACTCTCACCCAGTCCACTGTAGCTCTCCAGTAACTCACGAATCTCTTCGATCGCCAGTGGTTTCACCAACACCGCAATCATCTCCCCCTCCATACCTGGAAATTGAGAGATGATGGGGATCCCCATCAATACAGAAGAGTGCTCAAACAGATCAATATAACCAAAGCGGGAAAGCGACAACTGACGTGTCTGGCTGACCTGCTGAATCAATTCTGAAAGTATAGTCTCACCGTAGAAACCATGAGCGCTCAGATCCACACCCAACTCCTCTTCCATAGGGCGTAGAGAGAAGAAAAGTTCACCATCCGCAGTAATCAATAACAGGTCTTCAATCCCCTGTTGTTTTAGAGGTAACTCATACTCTTTTCTAAAGTGCCTACGATCAAATCGATAGCCGGAGTTCTCCATTCCGCGTGTGAAACTTATTTTCAGCCACTCTATCTGCTGCTGGAGTTCACCATCTTCAGCACTCTTCTGCATCCACTCTTTCTGTCGTTTCAATAGCGCATTGATTCGATCAATACGGAAATCTGCATGGTATTGCAGCGACTGCTTGACCGTTTTCAGCAGTGCCTGCTCCGAGAAGTGGTAAATAACAGCTGATATCGTCAACACAGAGATGAAGAGCGCAGTGAGGCTACTCTTCAACTGGTGGTAGAAAAGTCGGCTGGCCCGCCTCTGCCTCATCGCC
>CAYQFH010000154.1:0-5104 GCA_964416755.1 uncultured Piscirickettsiaceae bacterium
AGACGAATCATCTTCACCGTCCCCAACTGCAACTCTTTCTGAATCGAGGCCTTGGAGATGATGGTAATACCGATACCGGACTCCACTGCCCCTTTGATCGCTTCGGGGCTGCCCAATTCCATAATTACATTAAGATCAGCTGGATTGACGCCCGCCTCGGTCAGGTAGTCGTGAATCACCTCACGGGTACCGGAACCCTCCTCACGCCAGATGTAGGGGTACTCCTTGATCTCATCGATCTGAATCGCATCCTTGCTCGCCAGTGGATGGTCCGGCGGGGTAATCAGCACCAACTCATCCTCGCGACAGAGATCCAACTGCAGTTTCTTGTTGGCGACTGGTGCCTCGACAATACCGAGATCAATCACATTGTTCTCCACCATGGAGACCACACTATCGGTGTTGCCTACCTTGAGGCGAACCGTGACCGAAGGGTGTTTCTCATGAAAACGACCCAGCATGTTGGGCACCATATACTCGGCAATGGTGGTACTGGCTCCGACAATCAGTACACCGCTCACCTCACCAGTCATCTCCCGCACTGCATTATCCATCTCGCCATAGAGGTCGAGAATGCGCTCTGCATACTCATAGACCCGCTCGCCCGCCTCGGTCAGCGTAATGCGGTTATGGGTGCGATCAAACAGACGGGTGTTGAAATAGTCCTCCAGCTGACGCACCTGAAAGGTGACCGCCGGCTGGGTCATATGGAGGGACTCCGCTGCCTTGGTAAAGCTGAGCATGCGGGCAACGGTGTGGAATACTTGTAATCTTCTATCGGCCATGGTCTTTATCTATACATATCAATTCGGATAAAGAGCGTTTATAACATAAAGATCTCAAATACTCCAATAGACCCTACATTTTTCAGGGAACTCTAAAATTCTTCCCCATACGCCTTGAGATAGCGCTCCCTGAACTGTTTCATGGTAAAACTATGGTTCTGGGTACCATGCTGCTCAATCTTGATCGCGCCCATCAATGAAGCAATCTGTCCCGTAGTCTTCCACTCCAGATCGTTCATCAACCCGTAGAGCAGCCCGGCACGGAACGCATCACCACACCCGGTTGGATCAACCGCATGGTCAATCGGTGCCGGTGCAATATCGATCCGATGCCCACCGGTATAGATCACCGAACCCTTGCCACCCAGCGTCACCACCATCGCATCGACTCGCTCTGCGATCTCAGCGACACTCAATCCGGTACGCTCCTGCATCAGCGCCGACTCATAGTCATTCACAGTGATCCAGTTCGCCTGATCGATAAAGGTGAGCAGATCCTCCTTGCCAAACATCGGTAGCCCCTGACCAGGATCAAAGATAAAGGGAATGTCGGCAGCAGCAAACTGTGCGGCATGCTCCACCATCCCCTCGCGCCCATCGGGCGAGACGATTCCCAGTGAGACCCCTTTGGCATCCTCCACCTTGTTGAGGTGTGCCCAGTTCATCGCACCCGGATGGAAGGCGGTGATCTGGTTGTCATCCATATCGGTGGTGATAAAGGCCTGTGCGGTATACTGATCCTCCACCTCTCGCAGGAAGGTGGTGACAATACCGTGCTCCTTGCTCCACGCCATATAGGGGGCAAAGTCGGTACCTACCGTTGCCATCGGCCAACCATTCTCCCCCAGCAGCTTCAGGTTGTAGACGATATTACCGGCCGTGCCGCCAAATTCGCGTCGCATCTCCGGCACCAGAAAGGAGACATTCAACATATGCACCTTGTCCGGCAGGATATGGTTCTTGAACTGGTCGGGAAAGACCATGATCTGGTCGAAGGCGTAGGAACCACAGATTAGTGCAGTCATTGAGTTCTCCTCATGATATGGATAAAGAAAAGCAATCTCACGCAAAGCCGCCAAGTTTACAACGCAATCGACTGGGCGGCTTTGCGTACAGTTACTGTTTATTGTACCAGTTCAGATCCAACTCTCTTGCAGCACGCACATCATCCAGACGACGCACCGGCAGTGTCCATGGCGCACCCTTGACCTGCTCCGGATTCTCCTTCGCCTCCTGCAGAATGACAGACATCGCCTCGACAAAGGCATCCAGTGTTGCCCGGTCTTCGGTCTCGGTTGGCTCGATCAACAGGCACTCCGGTACCAGCAACGGGAAGTAGGTGGTTGGCGCATGGTGACCATAATCGAGTAGGCGTTTGGCCATATCCATCGCCGACATCTCCAGCTCCTTCGCCTCCTTTTTCAGGGTGACAATGAATTCATGAGTGGCACGACGTTCTGGAATCGCCAGAGTAAAGCCTGCCACCTCCAGCTGCTTCATCAGATAGTTGGCGTTGAGTACCGAGTAGTCGGCAACCCGCTCCATCCCCTCCGTGCCCAACATGCGGGCATAGATGTAGGCACGCAACAGCACACCGATATTGCCGCTCCAGGCGGAGAGACGACCGATGCTGTCCGGACGATCATCCTCCTCCAGCCAACGGTAACGAGGCTCGCCATTGATCTCTTCCTTACCCACCATCGGAATCGGCAGATAGGGGGCCAGCCGTTTGTTGGCCACCACCGGACCCGCACCGGGGCCACCACCACCATGCGGAGTGGAGAAGGTCTTGTGAACGTTAATGTGGATGACATCAAATCCCATATCACCGGGGCGGGTCTTGCCAAGGATTGCATTGAGGTTGGCTCCATCGTAATAGAGCAGACCACCCGCCTCGTGCAGCATTGCCGCAATCTCCTCGATCTTGCGCTCAAATACACCCAGTGTAGAGGGGTTGGTCAACATGATACCGGCAGTCTGTGGACCAACCACCCCGCGCAACGCCTCCAGATCGACATCTCCATCACTGTTGGTGGGGATCTCTTTCACTTTGTAGCCACACATCACTGCAGAGGCAGGGTTGGTGCCATGTGCCGCATCGGGAACCAGAATCTCACTACGCCCAGTATCACCACGCGCATCGTGGTAGGCGCGAATCATCGCCACCCCGGCAAATTCCCCCTGCGCACCAGCGGCCGGGGTCAGTGAGGTCGCCTCCATTCCGGTCACCTCACGCAGGATCTCCTGCAGATCATAGAGCGAGGCCAGCACCCCCTGTCCCATCTGCGCACCCCCGGCGGGGTGACGGTTGATGAAACCGGACTGCATAGACAGTGCATTTGAGCCTCTCGGGTTGTACTTCATGGTACAGGAGCCGAGCGGATAGAAGTGGGTGTCAATCGAGAAGTTCTTCTGCGACAACTGAGTGTAGTGACGTACGCCTTGCAACTCGGAGACCTCAGGCAGCTGTGCCCGCTGCTTGCGCTGCATCTTCTCGCCAATACCATTCAGTGGTGCAACTTCGCCCACACGTTGGGCATGGTTTACCCGGCCACTTTCGGAACGTTCAAATATCAACATAGGATCTTCTCCAGCGCTTGTGCAAACTGCTCAATCTCCGCCTCGGTACGCAACTCCGTGGCACAGACCAGAAGGCTGTTCTCCAGTTCGCCATAGTGTGACTGCAATGCGATACCGCCCAGGATCTTCCCGGCTGCCAACTGCTCCAGCACCGACTCTGCCGACTGCGGCAGTGTCAGTACCGCCTCATGGAAGAAGCCCTCGAAGCGGAGTTCTACCCCATCAATCTGCGTCAAGCGCTCCGCCAGTTTGCGGGTATTGACATGTGAATTGGAGGCCATCTGCTCCAGCCCGGAAGCCCCCATCAGCGTCATGAAGATGGTGGCTGCGGTCACCATCAACCCCTGGTTGGTGCAGATATTGGAAGTCGCCTTGGAGCGGCGGATATGCTGTTCACGCGCCTGCAGGGTCAGTGCAAACCCCTCCTTGCCATCCAGATCGAGCGTACGCCCGATCAGACGACCCGGCATCTGTCTCACCAAGGCCTGACTACAACAGAGGAAGCCAAAGTAAGGGCCTCCAGAGGAGAGCGGGATACCGAGTGGCTGCCCCTCACCACAGGCGATGTCCGCCCCTTTTTCACCCCATTCACCAGGGGGAGTCAGCAGCGACATCGCTACCGGATTGACCGTAGCGATCACCAGCATGCCGTTGGCGTGAGCCCAGTTAGTCAGTGTATGGACATCCTCCAGCGTACCGAAGTAACCGGGCAGCGGAATGACCAGCGCGGCGTAGCCGGGGTCCTCCTCACTCAATTGCAGTGACTCCGGATCGATCGTTCCGCTAACGCTGTCATAATCGAGCTCAACCAGCTCAATCCCCTGATGACGCACCAGTGTATTGACCACCTTGCGGTAGTTGGGGTGTACCGTCTTCGGCACCAGAATACGCTTCGACTTCGACTTGCGATTGCCGCGGATCGCCATCAGCACCGCCTCAGCCAGTGCAGAGGCACCGTCATAGAGTGACGCGTTGGAGACATCCATCGCCATCAGGCTCGACATCATCGACTGATATTCGTAGAGCAACTGCAGTGTACCCTGACTTGCCTCTGCCTGGTATGGAGTATAGGCACTGTAGAACTCACCACGGGTGGTCAGCTCCCAGACCGCAGAGGGGATATGGTGCTGATAGGCACCGCCACCGGCAAAACAGAGCACACCATCATCATCCGCAGCACGGCCACGCATCAACTGCGCCACCTCCATCTCACTCAGTCCATTGAGCGGATGCTCGACTGGCCTGGCGCGCAATGAGGCGGGAATCTCTTCAAACAGGGTATCGATCTGGCCGACCCCGATGGTCTCCAGCATTGACCGGGTTTCGGCCTCGGTATGGGGGATAAAGGGCATAGTTTATTTCCTATTGCCTGAAAACTAATTACAAAGCCATAGTAACTGTTCAGATTGCCTCTGAAATTCGTCAGATCAAGGCAGAAAATGTGAGTTTACACGTGTAAATGGCCATTTTCGAACACCGAGATGGCGAATCTCAGAGGTGAGCTGAATAGTTACTTATTCAGCATCAACTACAGCGGTGTAGGCCTCTGCATCCAGCAGCTCATCCAGACCACCGGCAGGCCTCATCTTAAAGACCCACGCTTCATAGGGGGCATCATTGATACTCTCTGGTGAATCTCCGAGATCCTCATTGACCTCAACAATCTCTCCGGCCAGTGGGGCATAGAGGTCAGAGGCCGCCTTGACCGACTCGATCACACCACACTCTCCATCTGCATC
>CAYQFH010000155.1:0-5041 GCA_964416755.1 uncultured Piscirickettsiaceae bacterium
TACCCAGATCTGCTCTGAAGTACCCCGAAAGAAAGTGTTGTGATCACTTCTTGGCAGGTTTTGGATAGGCCTGTTTAGGGCCATACAGCTTGGCCAGTGCCTGGAATCCTCCCTTGAGGATGTAGACGTTTTTAAAGCCGATATGGCGAAGTGCTGTACCTACGGCTGTTGCCCGTGCACCTGATTTGCAGACGATCACCACCTTTTTATCTACAGGAATGCGATCCAGGTTCTCTTTTTGAAACAGCATGTGAACTGGGATTCGCAGGGTATTTTCTGTAGTTACTGAGAATAGAGCGGTTTCGGCAGGTGTGCGTACATCAATCGGTACGATGGGTTTACCGGAATGCACTGCCTTGATAAAACCTTCCGGTTTCATGAAGTGCAACATCTTGCCGGCCTTGGCTCCGTTGACCTGAGAAAAGAGTGCGGCATAACTTTGAGCCATCTCTGTGTCATATGACCAAGCGGGCATGCTAAAGCTCATCAGCGCTCCCAATAGTAGAACCATCAAAGTCCTTTTCATCTGGGTATCCTCTCTTAGCCACCACTAAGGTTTAAAGCAGCCAAATGCATGGGGCGTTGTATCTGGCTGTCGCTGTTACAGTCGATCTGCCAGTTCTGAGGAAAATCTGCAGGGTATATAACTACGATCCAGATCATATGCTCAGAGGCATTGAAATGATCAGGCTGTTAATCTGAGTATATGAGGGCTTCAAGTGATTTCAATAGAAGAATAGTCTGATATTTGAAAATGCTTTGAGTGTTTGTCGGTTTCTGCGGCACAAAAAAAGGGCATGGAATATTCCATGCCCTTCTTGCTGGATTGATGTCGCTCTTACCCGCGATTCTCCATCAGTTCATGGATGATCGGGGCCAGAATGATCTCCATGGCGAAGCCCATCTTGCCGCCAGGAACGACGATGGTGTTGCGGCGAGACATGAAGGAGCCGTTCAGCATGCCCAACAGGTACTGGAAGTCGATGTTGTACTTCTTGGGGTCACGGAAGCGGATCACGATGAAGCTCTCGTCCGGGGTTGGGATGTCACGGGCGATGAACGGGTTGGAGGTGTCCACCGTGGAGACGCGCTGGAAGTTGATGTCGGTCTGTGAGAACTGCGGGGTGATGTAGTTGATGTAGTCCGGCATGCGGCGCATGATGGTGTCTACAATCACCTCTTCGCTGTAACCACGCTCGGCGTTGTCACGGTGGATCTTCTGAATCCACTCCAGATTGACGATGGGTACAACACCCACGCCCAGATCGACCTGACCGGCTACATTGTCATCATCGGTCTTGACCAGTCCGTGCAGCCCCTCATAGAAGAGCAGGTCGGTACCTTCACCCACCTTCTCCCACGGAGTGAACTGGCCTGGGGTTAGGTCGGAGCCGAGACGACCATTGTGCTCAGCGGCCTCTTCGTCACTGTGGAGGTAGTAGCGGCGGTCACACTGACCGGTCTCACCATACTCTTTGAAGTTCTTCTCCAGCAGGTCGAAGTGGTTGGCATCCGGGCCAAAGTGGCTGAAGGAGTGGTTGCCCGCAGTCTCCTGTTCAGCAACCTTCTCCTTCATTGCGGCACGGTCATAGCGGTGGTAGCTGTCTCCCTCAACCACCAGTGCGCTCAATTTCTCGCGCAGGAAGATGTGCTCGAAGGCGCGTTTTACAGTGGTGGTACCAGCACCGGAGGAACCGGTGATTGCAACAACGGGATGTTTTGCGGACATAGTCTTTACTCCTGGGTCTTTGCAGGGAGGTGCAGAGTTGCTCCCTGTGTACAAAATAGTTGGCCCATTCTACCGATTGGGGCGGTTTTGTCGATTGAGTGGTTTAATGAGGGGATAATTGGCGTGCAAGCAGAGTGACTGGATGCAGTACCTCAATGCTGCGGTGCTGCTGTTGTACTCCCTCTGCAAAATGGAGTGCACAGCCGTAGTTGGTGGTGAGCAGCAGATCCGCCTGTTGCTGCTGTAGTGCATCCAGTTTGGGTTGGCGCAGTGCAGCTGCTGTCTCTGGTTCGCTGATTTGATGGGTGCCTGCTGCGCCGCAACAGTTGGGATTGGGTCCCAGCTCTTGCCAGGAGAGCTCTGGAATCACCTGTAGTAACTGTTCAACAGTGGAGGGGTTTTGCAATACATTGCGTAGTGTGCAGGGGTGGTGCAGTGCGACCTTCCGGTTCAATGGGTGAAAGCTCAGCTGGTTGAGGGTGGGGCTCTGCAGGATAAAGCCACAGACCTCTCTGTAGGGGAGGGTGGAATCGTTTGCGGTCTCTGTCAGTTGTACGCCGCAGCCGGTAGAGCTGAAGAGGATTGCATCAAGTGATTGTTGGTCGAATGCCTGCTGGTTGGCAAAGGTGTGTTGAGCCGCCTGCTCCGGAGCACTGTTGTGTTGTGCCAGTGCGCCACAGCACTGCTGCTGTTTGGGAATGATCACCTCATAGCCCAAACGGGTCAGCAGCGTAATGGCAGACTGGTGGGTCTGTTGATCAAATGGGCGGGTGATGCAGCCAAGGAAGAGTCCGACCCGTCCGATAGGCGCTTCAATGGCCGGATAGTGCTCCTGCAGCGCGTCGACATTATTGGGGAGTAGCGAGAGTGCCGCATCGGTGGTGGATGGGAGTGGGAGTCGCAGCCTTTGCCACCACTTTCCGGTACGGGCAAGTGCCTCAATCAGTCGGGGATGTCTGGAAAGTTGCAGAAGCCATTTTGTCTTCCCGGTTGGTGCAGGAAGTTGGACACGGGCATGATCGATAATGGCACCGTAGGGCACCTCTGAGGGACACGCCTTTTCGCAGGCGCGACAGAGCAGGCAGTGGTTGAGGTGGGCGATTAGTGCGTCGCTCGCCTCAAGGTCGCCACGCAGTAGTGCTGCACTCATCATCACCCGTCCACGGGGGGACTCTCCCTCTTCCCGGTGGAGTTGATAGGTGGGGCAGTGGGCGCTGCAGAGTGCACAGAGTACACAACGGTCGGCGGCCTGGATTAGCTCTTCTGTATTCACCAGACTATTGTATACTCGATGCCGATTTGAACTGGAGAGAATCAGGATAATATGAGTTATTTCAAACGGCATCTCTTCTTCTGTACCAATCAGGCTGAAGAGGGAAAAATGTGCTGCAACCAGCATGGCGCAAAGAATCTGCACAAATATGCCAAGGAGAAGGTGAAGGCATTGGGGGTGCATCAGCCGGGCGACTATCGGGTCAATAAGGCGAGCTGTCTGGGGCGTTGCGATCAGGGGCCGGTAGTGGTGGTCTACCCGGATGATGTCTGGTACACCTATGTGGATCGGGAAGATGTGGACGAGATTGTCGAGGAGCATCTGCTCAACGGACGCGAAGTGGCTCGGCTGAAATTGAAAGATTGATGGTGGAACGGGAGGATATCCGGGGGACGATTCCCGGCCCTGCGGGGCAGTTGGAGGTGTGGCTGGAGTATCCGAGGGAAGAGCCACAAGGAGTTCTGTTGATCGCACATCCTCACCCGTTGCACGGTGGAACCATGACCAACAAGGTGGTGCATACGGTGGCACGTGCAGCACTGGGAGAGAGCTGGATTGCGTTGCGCTTCAATTTTCGTGGTGTGGGGAAAAGCGATGGGGGGTATGACGATGGACAAGGGGAGCAGCAGGATCTGCAGGCGGTAGCGGAGTGGGCTGCGGCAGAGTTGCCGGGACTGCCGTTGCGACTGGCCGGGTTCTCCTTTGGTGCCCGTATCGCACTGTTGACGGCTGAGTCGGTGGACGCGCAACAGCTTTTGCTGATTGCGCCACCATTTCGTCTCTACTCCGATCTATGGTCTATCGATCGGGTCGAGATTCCGTGGGCGGTGTTGATGGGCGATGCAGATGAGGTGGTGCCGTTTGAGAATGTGCTGCAGTGGGTTGAAAAGCAGCAGCTTTCCCCCGATTTTGAAGTTTTTTCCGGAGCCAGCCACTTTTTTCATGGGCGGCTGGTTGAGTTGCGTGAAAAAGTGGCACTGCTATTGAGGAATCTTTGATTTTTCTCTTGCAGCCGAAAACACCATTCTGTAGAATCTGCGCTCTTTTCCGAGAGGCTCCACTGAAAACGGGGGCTCTCAGTGTGTTTGTAATGAATAGAATTCTGGAGCAGTATTGATGAAAACCTTCAGCGCCAAGCCTCATGAGGTCAAACGTGATTGGTATGTGGTAGATGCCGATGGCAAGACCTTGGGACGCCTCGCCTCTGAGATTGCCCACCGTCTGCGTGGCAAGCACAAGGCGGAGTACACCCCGCATGTTGATACCGGCGACTACATCGTTGTGGTCAATGCTGAGAAGATTGCAGTCACTGGCAACAAGCGTCAGGACAAGATGTACCACCGTTACACCGGGTATGTCGGTAATCTCAAATCCACCAACTTCGATAAGCTCAACCAGAAGGCTCCAGAGCGCATCATTCAGCTGGCCGTCAAGGGCATGCTGCCACGCAATCCGCTGGGGCGCGCAATGATCGGGAAGCTTAAAGTCTATGCCGGTGCGGAACATCCACACACTGCACAGCAGCCACAGCCACTTGAGATTGCATAAAAGAGCGAGTACAGAATTATGGCAATGACAGAACAGTATTACGGAACCGGTCGCCGCAAGACCTCCACCGCACGTGTTTACCTGCGCCCAGGTACCGGTAGCGTCACCATCAACGGCAAGAGCCTGGATGACTTCTTTGGTCGCCCAACTTCTCGTATGGTAGTGAATCAGGCATTGGCTGCAGTTGATATGGCAGACAAGTTTGATATTACCGTGAATGTAGCAGGTGGCGGTATCACTGGTCAGTCTGGTGCGATCCGTCACGGTATCACCCGTGCATTGATGCAGTACGACGAGAGTCTGCGTCCAACACTGCGCGAGGCTGGGTTTGTTACCCGTGACTCTCGTAAGGTTGAGCGTAAGAAGGTTGGTCTGCATAAAGCACGTAAGGCGACTCAGTACTCCAAGCGTTAATCTGCCGCGCACTCTTGCGCACTACAGTTTATTCGGGCGTCGTCTAACGGCAGGACAAAGGACTCTGACTCCTTTAA
>CAYQFH010000156.1:0-4775 GCA_964416755.1 uncultured Piscirickettsiaceae bacterium
CGTCATGCCCGAGAGGGGCGTGATGTGGCGCTGATCGGCCATGCGGGTCACCCGGAGGTGGAGGGGACACTGGGGCGCTATATCGATGAGCAGGGTGGCAAGATCCACCTGGTGGAGAGTGCCGAAGCGGCGGCTGCACTGGAGGTGGAGCAGCCAGAGAGCCTCTCCTATGCCACCCAGACCACGTTATCGATGGATGATGCCGGTACTGTGATTGATGCGTTGAAAGAGAAATTTCCGGCGCTGGAGGGGCCGAAGAAGGATGATATCTGCTACGCCACCCAGAACCGGCAGAATGCGATCAAGCAGCTGGCCGCAAGCTGTGCAGTGGTGTTGGTGGTTGGTTCGGCCAACAGCTCCAACTCCAATCGGCTGAGAGAGATTGCCGAGAGCTGTGGTGCGACGGCCTATCTGATTGATGAGGCGGCCGAGATTGATCCAGTGTGGCTGGATGGGGTGAGTGCAGTGGGGGTGTCTGCTGGAGCTTCGGCACCGGAGATGCTGGTGGAGGGGGTGGTGGAACGACTGCAGCAGCTGGGTGGGAGCTGGTCTGGTGAACCGCTGGTGAGGAGTGAAGAGGTCTTCTTTCCGTTGCCGGTTGAGCTGCGTTAGTCGCTACCAGCACTGCTCCACTGTTGCGGTTCCGCTGATGCCGCGTGTACCCAGATCGTCCAGCGTGAAGTTGCCGCATTCATTGTCATCTGCCTGTATACCGGTTGGTGTGGCAGTGAGTGTATAGCTGTTGCTGGTACTTGTAACGGAAAGATTGTAGTAGCTCTGGTTGGAGGCCGATTGATAGAGGTCGGTTGTGGCATCACTGTAGCTGCCATTCTCCAGTGCGTAGCGCTCCATCTTCTGTGCAAAAGTTGTGAGTGCTGTGGTGGCATCACTGCGCCGACTCTGTATCAACTGTGTTTCATAGGAGGGGAGTGCGGCCAGTGCCAGCACGGCAATGATAGCCAGTGCAATAACCAGCTCAAGTAGCGTGAATCCGGATGAGCGGTGGTGTTCAGGTTTCACAGCTATCAATGTTGTCTCCATCTCCATTTTCCGGAATGCCATCACCATCATCATCGGGAGCGATGCGGATGCGTCCGGTGCTGCTGATATAGATCACCTGAGATCCCTCCAGCTCTCCTTGATCACAAAATACCAATCGACTGAAGCTGGTGGAATCTCCGGTTGGTTTGTAGGTGACCCGATTCTTGAAATTGCCGACACCGCGTAGCGTGATGCCGTTGGGGAGCGGGTTGTGGACGTGAAGAATGGTGTCGCCAGAGTCGACACGTCCATCACCATCCAGATTCTCGAATAGTATCCAGCCATCTTCCCAGTTGGCACTGGTATTACACTGGGTCGTGCTGTCACTCTTGCAGACCGAGACCTTCTGGTTGCGCTGTATCGCACTATTGCGCACCAGCTGCAGTTGTTGACTGAATTCGCTGACCAGTGCATAGAGCCGATTCTGAGTGGTGGCAGCTGAGAGATTCGGTGTCAGCTGAATGGCAAGTACTGCAAACAGTGCCAGTACAATAAGCAGTTCTGGCAGAGTGAAACCACGGCTGCCGGTTTTATAGTAGTCCACGTTCTGCCAGTGAGGTGGTTAACTCACCGTCCCCAATGATGATATGGTCGAGCACGCGGATATCGACCAGCTCCAGTGCATCCCGCAACTGGTGTGTGATCTGACGGTCGGATCGACTCGGTTCAGCAACTCCGGAAGGGTGGTTGTGGGCGAAGATAATTGCTGCAGCATTGTGTTTCAGGGCTGCGCGCACCACCTCGCGTGGATGAACGGAGGCACCATCGATGGTGCCGCTGAAGAGGATCTCGAAGTGGATCACCCGGTGCTGATTATCGAGGTAGAGTGCACCAAACGCCTCATGAGGATAGCTGCGCAGCCGACTGCTGAGATAACTGCGGGTCAGTTGTGGAGAGGTAAGCGCATCGCCACGCTGTAGCTGTGCCTTGAGGTGGCGGGAGGACATCTCCAGTACCGCCTGTAGCTGGGTGAATTTGGCATCTCCCAACCCCTTGGCAGCACAGAACTGTGTGCGATCTGCCTCCAGTAGCGGGCGCAGCCCACCGAAGTGGTCGAGCAGATCACGTGCCAGATCAACGGCAGACTTGCCCTTTACTCCGGTGCGCAGAAAGATCGCCAGTAGCTCCGCATCGGAGAGGCTGGCGGCACCACGCTGCAGCAGCTTCTCGCGTGGGCGCTCTCCCTCGGGCCAGTCTGTGATCGCCATCGAACTCCTCCTGAAAGATTTTTTTCGATGCATCATAAAACAGCTGAAAACTGTTTTGGGTTACAAAATGTTACAAGCGCTGTACAGAGGGTGTTGCGGTATACTTCGCAGCCATGGATTCGACTGGATTGTTACAAAATCGCAATATTCTGCTGGGGGTGACTGGTGGGATTGCCGCCTATAAAAGTGCTGAATTGGTGCGCCTTCTGGTGAAGGCAGGGGCATCTGTGCGTGTGGTGATGACCGAGGCGGCACAGCAGTTTGTCGGTGCGCTCACCTTCCAGGCCCTCTCCGGTAATCCAGTCCATACCACTTTGCTTGACCCGGAGGCCGAGGCGGGAATGGGGCACATCGAGTTGGCACGTTGGGCCGATCTGATTGTGATCGCGCCTGCCACTGCAGATTTTATTGCACGACAGGCGGCAGGAAGGGCGGATGATCTGCTGAATGCGATCTGTCGGGCAACTGCGGCACCGCTCTGGATGGCACCGGCGATGAACCAGCAGATGTGGCAGGATAGTGCCACACAGCAGAATGTGAAGCTGTTGGTTGAGCAAGGTGTGCAGATGATCGGGCCGGATGAGGGATCGCAGGCGTGTGGTGAAGTGGGGCCGGGTCGTATGGTCGAACCAGTCGAGATTGTGGATCGGCTGCAGCAGCAATTTCAGAGTGGTCTGCTGCAGGGACAGCATGTGGTGATCACGGCAGGTCCGACGCGAGAGTCGATTGATCCGGTGCGTTTTATCACCAACCGCAGTTCCGGAAAAATGGGGTTTGCAGTGGCTCGTGCTGCGGTCGAGGCGGGAGCCAGGGTGACGTTGGTCTCTGGGCCGGTCAATCTGCAGACTCCAGACCATGTAGAGCGGACCGATGTGGAGAGTGCAGAAGAGATGGCTGGTGCGGTCGCTACTGTTGTGGCTGATGCCGATTTGTTTATAGCGACTGCTGCAGTGGCCGACTACCGTCCGCTGCAAGAGGCAGAGGGCAAGATCAAGAAGGGGAAGGAGCAGCAGATGCAGCTTATCTTGACCAAGAACCGGGATATTCTTGCTGAGGTTGCAATGCTGGAGTCATCTCCGTTTACTGTAGGATTTGCAGCTGAGACCGACAACCTGCGTGACTATGCACAACAGAAGCGGCAGCGTAAACAGATCGATATGATTGCCGCCAACCGGGTCGGCAAGGGGGTCGGTTTCGATGTCGATGAAAATGCGCTCACCCTGTTCTGGGAGGGGGGGGAGCAGGTATTGCCGACCACGACCAAGCAGCAGTTGGCACGACAGTTAATTGAAGTAATTGCAGAGAGAATCAATGAAAAAGGTTGAATTGAAAATTCTGGACAGACGCATTGGCAACGAGTTTCCCTTGCCACACTACGCCACCGAGGGTTCTGCAGGGATGGATCTCCGTGCCTGTATCGATGCGCCACTGGAGCTGAAGCCGGGACAGACTGAGCTGATCCCCAGCGGTATCGCCATCCATATGCAGGACGCAAAGATGGCGGCGACGCTGTTGCCGCGCTCTGGGCTGGGTCATAAACATGGGGTGGTGCTGGGGAATCTGGTGGGACTGATCGACTCCGACTATCAGGGGCAGGTCTTTGTCTCCTGCTGGAACCGAGGGGATACTACCTTCACTATCGAGCCGGGCGAGCGCATTGCACAGATGGTCTTTGTGCCGGTGATCCAGGCCGAATTTGAGGTGGTGGATGAATTTGATGCCTCCGAGCGTGGTGCCGGTGGATTTGGACATACAGGGACAAAGTAGATCGATGGATACCTCAATTTTTCGTGCCTATGATATCCGCGGCATTGTCGATGAATCGCTGACTGAAACCGTGGTTGAGCAGGTTGGGCGTGCAGTCGGTAGTGAGAGTCAGAGGCGTGGTGTAAAGACTATTGTGGTGGGACGTGATGGACGTCTCTCAGGGCCGCGTCTACAGCAGGCATTGATGAATGGGCTGCAGCAGTCGGGGATGGAGGTGATCGATATTGGTCAGGCACCAACCCCGGTGATCTACTTTGCCGCTTATCACCTCGATGCAGGTTCCTGCGTGGCGGTGACCGGCAGCCATAACCCGCCCAACTATAATGGACTGAAGATTGTTGCTGCTGGAGAGACCTTGTCTGCAGATGCGATTCAGGATCTGCGTCGCCGTATTGAAGAGAATGACTTGGTTGAAGGGGCAGGCTCCATTCGTCAGGTTGATCTGTTGGCGGACTACCAGCAGCGTATCACTGATGATATACAACTCACCAAACCACTGAAGCTGATTGTCGATTGTGGCAATGGTGTGGCTGGCAAGACCGCTCCTGACTTGTTGCGTGCATTGGGGTGTGAGGTGACGGAACTCTACTGTGAGGTGGATGGTAACTTCCCCAACCACCATCCCGACCCCAGCAAGCTGGAGAATGTGACTGAACTGCGTGAGCGGGTGGTGGCCGATGGTGCTGATCTCGGGCTTGCCTTTGATGGGGATGGAGACCGCCTGGGTGTGATCGACTCCGAAGGCAACCTGATCTTCCC
>CAYQFH010000157.1:0-4739 GCA_964416755.1 uncultured Piscirickettsiaceae bacterium
TTCATGCGCTGGAGACACCGTTTTGACTTCGTGATGGAGGCGATTCAGAAGGCAGAGGCGGAGACCGGTGAGCGCAAGGGACACTACCTCAACGTCACCGCACCGACTGCAGACGAGATGATGAAGCGTGCAGAGTATGCGAAAGAGATTGGTGCACCGATCATCATGCATGACTACCTGACTGGAGGCTGGGCAGCGAATACACAGCTTGCACAGTGGTGCCGTGATAACGGCATGCTGCTTCATATCCACCGTGCGATGCATGCGGTACTCGACCGTAACCCGCACCATGGTATCCACTTCCGTGTACTGACCAAGATTCTGCGCCTCTCCGGTGGTGATCACCTCCACTCCGGTACCGTTGTGGGTAAGCTGGAAGGTGACCGTGATGCAACCCTGGGCTGGATCGATACCATGCGTGACAGCTTTATCAAGGAGGATCGCTCGCGCGGTATCTTCTTCGATCAGGATTGGGGGTCAATGCCAGGCGTCCTACCGGTTGCCTCTGGTGGTATCCATGTATGGCACATGCCTGCACTGGTGAACATCTTTGGTGATGACTCAGTACTACAGTTTGGTGGCGGCACACTGGGCCACCCATGGGGCAATGCTGCGGGTGCAGCCGCCAACCGTGTTGCGGTGGAGGCTTGTGTCGAGGCACGTAACCAGGGTCGTGAGCTGGAGAAAGAGGGTAAGGATATTCTCACCACTGCAGCCAAGCACAGTCCAGAGCTCTCTGCTGCGATGGATACCTGGAAAGAGATCAAGTTTGAGTTCGACACGGTCGACAAACTGGACGTTGCACACAAATAACAGTGCAGTGATCGCAGGCAGCCGTAGTTGTGTAGCGGCTGTCTGCTGAACTCAAAACAATTTTGGAGTTAAAAAAATGAGTGATATGCAAGACTACAATTCAAGCCTGAGTGATCCGGCTCAGAGCCGCAAATTTGAGACCTTCTCCTATTTGCCATCGCTGAGCGACGACTCAACCCGTGCTCAGATTCAGTACATCGTGGACAAGGGATGGAACCCCGGTATTGAGCACACCGAGCCACAGAATGCCACCGGTCACTACTGGTATATGTGGAAGTTGCCGATGTTTGGCGAGACCAATGTGGACACCATTCTGTCCGAGATTGAGGCGTGTCGTCAGGCGCACCCGGAGAACCACATCCGTCTGCTGGGTTTTGACAACTTTGCCCAGTCTGCTGGTGCGGCAATGGTAATCCATCGCGGCATAGCGGTATAGTTGTGGGAGAAAGATCCTCACCCTTCGTGCTGATTGAGGTGAGGATCTTCTCTTTTCACAACTATTTCAGGAGCAGCCCATGGACAAACCAAAAACATACGTAGGAATCAATAATGAGGTCAATGGCGGGATGACAGTCATTGGCAAGATGATACGTGATGCCTGGGTCTTTGGATTGATCGATGAGAATGAGACCTGCGAGGGGTGGAACCTCGCCGGTATTGATGCACTGCTCGACAAGGTCAACCGTGAATGGGACAAGTATGGCTGTTTGGTCAGCCACCTGCCCAGCGATCTGTTTGAACGGCACCAGCAGATTCATGGCGCAGCAATAGAGAAGGCACGTGCTTCAGGCTGGTCCGGTGAGTCTGAGACCGATGATGAAGAGTAGTTTTTAGAGATGGGTGTAGAAGCCTCTTTTTCCATAGTGATGATGAAGTTATGGAAAAGGATTTTTCACACAGTGGTGGAGTCCGCTCAAGTACACAGGAGAAATGAGTCATGTCTGTTACGGATAATGTTGTAGATATTGAACAATACAAGATTACCTCGGAGCCCTACTACGAAGCGGTAGGCAATGAGCTGTCGCTGTATGAGTCGGCCTACGATGTGCGTATGCCGATGATGATCAAGGGGCCGACCGGCTGTGGCAAGTCGCGCTTTGTTGAGCACATGGCATGGAAGCTGGGCAAGCCGCTGATCACCGTCGCCTGTAACGAGGACATGACCGCCTCCGATCTGGTAGGCCGCTATCTCCTCGATAAGGACGGTACCAAGTGGCAGGATGGCCCGCTGACCACTGCGGCCCGTATCGGTGCGATCTGCTACCTTGATGAGGTGGTAGAGGCACGTCAGGATACTACGGTAGTGATCCACCCGTTGACGGACCACCGTCGCACCCTGCCGCTCGACAAGAAGGGTGAGCTGATTGATGCACATCCCGATTTCCAACTGGTGATCTCCTATAATCCTGGTTACCAGAGTTTGATGAAGGATCTCAAACAGTCGACCAAGCAGCGCTTTGGGGCGATGGACTTTGACTATCCTGAGGCAGAGACAGAGACACAGATTGTCGCCAGGGAGTCCGGTGTCGATATGGAGACTGCCGGCAAGCTGGTACAGATCGCACAGCGTGCCCGTAACCTCAAGGGGCATGGGCTCGACGAGGGGATCTCCACCCGGTTGCTGGTCTACTCAGGGCAGTTGATTGCCAAAGGGGTGAAGGCGGATGAGGCGTGCAGCATGACCATGGTGGCACCGCTGACCGATGATCCTGATATGCGCGACACATTAAATGCTGCTGTCGAGACCTTCTTCGGGTAAACCGTTTTCCCTCCCAGATTTAGGAGATAGCGATGAGTATCCAGCTCTCCGAGTATGAAGCCGATCTTGAGGTTATTGCACCTGAGGTCCATGAGATCCTGGAAGGCACCTTTCAGGAGGCCTCTCGGGTCATGTCTCCTGCAGGGTTGCAGGATTATCTTGACGGTGCCAAGAGTCTGACCAAGCTGGGGCGTGGTTCCGGTGTGGTGATCACCTATCTGCAGGAGATGCCGCTGGTGGTCAAAGAGTGTGGTGAAGATGTCATTGATGACTGTGTCACCGCAGCGATGAAGCTCTCTTCAATGACCTCTGGTGAGGTGGTGGCACTGCTGTTTGACAGCATGCCCTCAGCAGCCCGTAACCTCGGTGATGCTGCACTGTTCCGTGGGTATCTGACCCTGATTCACCAGCTGGCCTCGACCGCATCACGTGGGGTGCGCCCGATGCTCAACCATATGGATGAGCTGCTCTCCAAACTGACTCTGAGTGGACTGCGGCGCTGGGCCAATTTCGGGGCACAGGCCTACCGGCGTGACTATAACAATCTCACCAGCTACTTCAATCTGGAGTCCGCCGATAGCAAGGCGATGCTACAGAAGGAGCGGCGCGGCATCCTCTTTATCAAGAGTCAGCGCAAGCTCAACTTCTATCTGCGCGCACTGTGGGGAAGGGACTTCTTCCTGCGCCCGACTGGGGCTGATTTTGCCGACTTCCGCCCTTACATAGAGCACCGTATTTTCCATCTGCCCGATGCACTGGATGACTATGGTGACGTGGCAGGGTTGGAGCTCTACCGCGCTACTGCAGCGCATATGGCGGCGCATATGATGTACTCCAGCGCACCGATCTCGGCAGAGGCGCTGAGTCCGGCGCAGCTCTTCTTTATCGGTTTTATGGAAGATGCCCGCATTGAGTACAAGGCGGTCAGTGACTTCCCCGGTCTGAAAAAACTGTGGCGTACCATCATGCAGACACCCAGTGAAGAGGCATCGGAGCACCCCACCATGCCGCTGCTCTGCCACTTTGCACAGATGCTGCTGGATAGTTCCATTGGGTCGGATGATGTCGAGCTCGTTCAGTTGGCAGAGCGTTTCCATCAGCAGATTGCCGAACGTGCCGATGACAATCAACTCAGCTGGGAGTTGGGGTTGGAGCTGTTCCACCTCTTTTCAGCCCGTAAGGCGGTACCGAGTCTACGTATTCTGGAACGGATCGATATCCCGTATCGCGATGACAACCGTTATGTCTGGGAATTTGAGGAGTTTAGTTGGGAGGTGGAGACGGAGTATGTCCCCGCCAGTCAGCGTCAGGTGCGCAAACAGGTCAGTGTCATCGAGATGGCCAATGAGGTGGATTGTGAGCTGGCCGGTGATGATGCACAGGAGATTTGGACCTGTTCGACCAATATGCGCCCTTATGAGGATGATCTGACGGATGATCAGATCAGCTTCAATGACATGTGGGGTAAAGAGCCGGTCTCTGACCCCTTCCACTATCAGGAGTGGGATTACCAGATTCAGCTTCACCGTCCCGACTGGGCCACCGTCTACGAACGCCGCCAGCCGCGTGGCATGGTGGAGGATATTGAGGAGATCATCGATCAATACAAGCCGATTGCCCACCGCATCAAACAGATTATCGACCTGCTTACACCAGAGGGCGTGCAGCGCGTGCGCAACATGGAGGATGGCGATGAGCTGGATATCAATGCTGCGATTGATGCCATGGTTGCCATCCGTATGGGAGAGCAGCCGGATACCCGTATCACCATGCGCAACGTGCTGAAGAACCGTGATCTTTCGGTGGTGGTGCTGCTTGACCTTTCAGAGTCTACCAACGAGCCACTGAATGGTTCAGAGAAGACGGTACTGCAGTTGACCCGCGAGGCGACCACGCTGGTGGCTACCGCAATTGAGGGGATTGGAGACCCATTTGCCATTCATGGATTTGCCTCTGATGGACGCCACGATGTGCAGTACTACCGCTTCAAGGACTTCAATCAACATTTTGATGATGATGCCAAGTCACGCCTGTCCGGAATGAAAGGCGGATTATCAACACGCATGGGGGCGGCATTGCGCCATGCCGGGCAACATCTGCTGAGGCAGCAGGAGAAGCGCAAGTTGGTATTGCTGATTACTGATGGCGAGCCGGCCGATATTGATGA
>CAYQFH010000158.1:0-4655 GCA_964416755.1 uncultured Piscirickettsiaceae bacterium
CATCTCCGGGGTGACCCCGGCGGCACTCTCACTGCTGCGGATCCATCTGAAAAAGAGGGGTGCAATAAGATCAGATCAGGCTGGCCCGGAAATTAACTAGTTGTGGATTGCGGATAGGCCTTAGTCGGTTACACTCTTGAGCGCCAAGGTTAAGAGTGTATCTGGGTTGTGGATTGCGGATAGGCCTTAGTCGGTTACACTTCACCTACAAGATTTATCAACGCATGATAGGTTGTGGATTGCGGATAGGCCTTAGTCGGTTACACTGTTCCGATGCCATGTTGTACATCGCATTCTGTTGTGGATTGCGGATAGGCCTTAGTCGGTTACACTACCACAGCATATATGCCAGTATTGGTATAAGTTGTGGATTGCGGATAGGCCTTAGTCGGTTACACTCCCTTACAATGGCTTCCGGAAGGTTCTGTGTTGTGGATTGCGGATAGGCCTTAGTCGGTTACACTAGCCAGGGCTCTTCGAGCAGCTGCCGGCCGGTTGTGGATTGCGGATAGGCCTTAGTCGGTTACACTTACAAATCCGATATTTCAACGGTCGCCTATGGTTGTGGATTGCGGATAGGCCTTAGTCGGTTACACTGTTGGGGTGGGCCTGGACGGTTCCTACGGTGTTGTGGATTGCGGATAGGCCTTAGTCGGTTACACTTATCCCGCACCCAAATAGTTGAAGCGGCTGAAACAGTTCTGGTTTTTCTGCTAGAAAAACTGGAGCTGCTCTGGCGGTTTTTCGATCGGTTTGCGTCGTTTTCCGTAGAACACCTCGATCCGGGCAAACTGCTTGTCGGTGATCTTTACAATGCGCACCTCACCATCGGCAGGGAGACATTGCTTGACCCGCTTGATGTGAACCTGGGCATTCTCCTCGCTGGCGTGGTGACGCATGTAGACTGAGTATTGCATCATGGTGTATCCATCCTGCAGTAGAAACTTGCGAAACTGGGTGTACTGCTTTCTGGCCTCTGCACTGTCGGTCGGGAGATCAAACAGCACAATGGTCCACACGGTCTGCAGTCCTCCAAAGACCACCTACTCAATCCACTGAGGCCAGATTAGTCGTAGTTTTGGGTTGTCATAGCACTGCTTCAGTCGGGCAGCCAGCAGGTGTGAGACAACCAGCAATGGGGCCTCTCTGCTTTCCCAGAGCACAGGTTGTTCCAGTAGAGCCAGCAGTGCCTGTTTGCTGGATTGATCCAAAGTGACTTCTCTGTTGTGCTGATTAAGCTGGAGAACGATGGTGTCTACCCAGGGGCGTAGGGGTTCCATCAAATCATCGGCCAGTGCCAGCCCGTTATACTGATTGTGGTGGAACAGCCCCAGTGCCGGGTGGAGCCCGGTTCCAACCAGTGCGCGTGCGATCATGGCCCGGAGGATGCTGTAGCCATAGTTAAGCAGAAGATTGTTGTCATTGGCATCCCTGTCGCGCACAAAGCCCTCCCCCATCAGGGTGCGCCAATAGTATTGGGCGGCTTCTGCCTCACAATTGTCCGGATCTCCAGGCCGAACCCGTTTGACCAGTCGCTGCAGGGGGAGCCCATTGTGTTTGAAATGGATCAGTGTGAGTGCCTGTTGCCGGATCTTCTCCTGCACAATCTCTTTCCAGAGCCGTTTGTGGGTGGGTTGTGTGGCTGCAATCTGCTTCTGCAGTACCTTGTTATGGAGCCGGTGCCCTTCACTGATGGGGTGCAGTGTAGAGTAGGGGAGGTGGCGTTCATCACAGAAGACCACAGCCACATTGTTTTTCTGGCAGGCGAGCAGTACTCCCTGAGTAATGGTGGTGGCGGGATGTTGCAGAATCAGTCAAGCCAGCTATCTTTATCCTCGATCGGAACCGTGCCAACGGTCTCACCCTGCTGATCAATCAGTAGCTGCCGGTTCTTCAGATAAAGATAGCTGGCTTGACTGATATCAATGGTGCGTTTGATCATTCCAGCAGCTTTCCAATCGCATTGACCGACTCATATTTCAGCCCCCACTTGTCAAACAGATCCTGGTTGATACTGAGGTGCAACTCCTCCGACTTGTTGCTGAGCAGAGCAGCTGTATGCAGACGCAGCATGATTCGATTAATTCCAGAGTCAAGCTTCTGTACTCGATAGTATTTCCGTTGTCCATCCACCAACACGCTGACCAGATCATTGATGTGGAGCGCCATCAGCAACTCATGATCTGTGCCATGTTCCTGCTGGATGATGGGCTGTTTGGGGCGGTCAATGCCTCTGGCTCGATGGGTAGCCTCCATCATGGTGACGAACTTGCCACTCACCCTGCCCGTCTCACGGTGGCGGATGATCTCTACATGGTGGAGGTTGCCGTAGGCATGCCACTTGAAGGTCACACCCTGCCGGTTGCGCACTCCAAACTTCGTCTGTCCCAGCTTCTTCATGGTAGTTTTTGACTGAATCATACGAACCCTCTTGATAGGTGTCTTGCCATCCTTGTGAAGAAGATGAAACCCCTCGGCAAAGGCCTTTTTCGGATTGTTGTCATATTTCTTCAAGTGATTCAGCACCAGTTGTCGTACTGTATCGTCGATGATCTTTTCGGCCCGTTTCGGGGTCATTTCGGTGCTCAGGGTTTTTCGTTCTACACATCCTTCGCCCTCGATAAAACCAACACCGGTCTCTTCATGCAGTGCACCACTGAGCTTTCTCTGTGGGATGTGTGCAATGATGACCTGCTGTAGTTTCTGGTCGAGGTCACTGCGGAACTGCTCCCAGGGAGGGTCGATATGGAGTTCATCCATGCTGATGTGGCTGCGCTCCATCTCTTTGGCGAGTCTGGTGATGGTGTTGTAGAAGCGTCGATCAATGGTGGCGATCACTACGGCATCAATGGTGTGGTGGCGGTGGTCGGTTCGCTCTTTTTTGTCGGTCTCTCCCAGCAGGTTGTTCAGCCCCCACCAGTGGCGTACCTGTGCGGTGGTGGCCCCCTTGCAGGTGGTAATCTCAGCCCCCAGTGGCGCAAGATAATCAAGTGCCACCTTGCTGATGTATCGGGTGTCATTGAGTTGGCTGCTGAGGAAGTCTCTCTGCTGAACCTGGGCATCGGTCATGTAGAAGCGGTTGCGCTTGCTCTTCTGTTTGGCCGCCCAGTGAGAGAGGGATTGAGTGATCTGGTTCCATTTCTCCTCATCGCTGCCATAGGCATCAATCGGAGTACGCTGCCCCTTATGGCGATTCTCGCTGGCATAGCAGACCACCTTATTCATATAGGAGTCATCCAGTGACTGACTAAAGGGGAGGATGTGATCAATCTCGATTTCAGCGCTGAACAGGGTAGTGAGGTTGATGGGGCGGTTGCTGTAGGCGCAACGCTGCTCCTGATCACTCCAGAGCCGGTACTTCAGTTTGTCGCTATGACCAGGATACTGTCTCAACTGCAGATGTGGATTGCGGTTGCCGATATCACGGAATGCCTCCGTGGCCTGATCATTGGCTTTGGTATTGGCAGTCTGCTGTTTGGTAAACGCCTTGTAGCGTTTGGTATTCATCTCCAGATCACGCGCCATCTCAATTCGGATCACATCCGGTTTTCCATGTTCCGCAATGACGGCGTTAACCAGCCGACGCAGCTCATGCAGCCCTCTCTGTACAATGGGGTTGGGGATCTCCGGTGGCAGAGGCAGACGGTCCATAATCTCAACCTCTTCCTGCTCGTAGCCATAACCGGCATCAATGCGGGCATCGGAGTAGATCTTCCCTGCCTGCAGGTGAGGCAGAAGCCGGTTGATGGCCTTGAGCGAGAGATTGCTATGGCCCGGTTCTAGCTCAACCATGCAAAGCTGAATGGCGGTCTCTGCCGGGATTCTCCAGTGGTTGATCAATCGTTTTTTCAGTACTGATTTTTTCTGGATAGTGAGCAGCTCTTCCACCAGTTTTTTCTGTTGATCGTCATCCAGAATATCCCACTCTGGGTAGTGTTCCCGGATGGTATGGGCAGTGATATTGCCTTTCAGTTTTTTGTTGGCCCCTTGCTCTAGATTGAACTCTGTTTTCTTCTCCATGCCCAGTCTCTTGCGAATCTGCGGAAAAGTAACATTCGCCCTGGATTCGAACAGCTCAACCAGTTTTTCTCGATCTTCACTGGCAAGAGGGATCCACCCATTCTGGTAATGATCCAGATATTTCAGATTGTTGATGTCCTGCAGATAGCGGAATCGCTGTGCCTCCAGGCGAGCAACCCGGGTGCGGCTGTTACGAGGTTCGAGAGAGCATTTACCAACACGACCTGCTTTCAGCTTGAGAGGACGCTGATAGAAGATGATCTCCTCCAGCTCCTCCTTGATTTCATCCGTCAGTTTGGGGTGATGCTGGGTCTGCTGTTGCCAGATCAGATCCAGTTCATCATGGTACATTTGCCGATCTGTACGCAGGTGTCCCCCTTCACGGAGGCGATTACGACGACAGTCAGGTGCCTCGATAGATGAGAGATACTCTCCAAGTGTGCGGCTGCCGGATTCCCGGATCGTATTTCTCAACACGGAGATATCCCGCTTGAATGCCCCCTCCTCTTTATTGGTTGCAGAGTCTGGGTCATCTTCTCCCATTTCCTGCAATACAGAGAGTACATCAGGGTCATCGACCAAGTCCCCTAGTAGCGTCTTACGATTACTAAGAAAACCACGGCGCTGTACCAGAT
>CAYQFH010000159.1:0-4612 GCA_964416755.1 uncultured Piscirickettsiaceae bacterium
TTCATGCCTACTGTATTTGGCGTCGGCAAGGTTGCACAGTTCGCCACCTACTCCTATCCCTATTACGGATTCGGGCTGATCATGCTCAACTCCATTGTTTTGGCAGCTGCTGCACTGATCCGTTTCAAATCTGAACAATGAACCGTAATCGGGGAGCTGAAAGCCACAAGCTGAAAGCTGCAAGAGGTAACGGATACCTTCTGTTGGCTTGTAGCTTGTGGCTTGTGGCTTTCAACTCTGCTGCTCAAACGCTGCAGGAGATGATCGATGAGACCCCAAAAGGAGGAACATTGACACCACCAGCCGGGGTCTACAAGGAGTCACTGACCATCGAGAAACCGATCACACTGGATGGCAGAAACGGAGTCACCATTGATGCAGGGGGAAAAGGCAGCGTAGTCTATCTGGATACGGACGGAGCCACCCTGCAGAACCTGCGACTGATCAACTCCGGCTACTCTCATAACGATGTCGATTCCGGCGTACAGGTCAAAGGTAACTTCAATGTGGTCAAGGACAACAAGATCGAAGAGTGTCTGTTTGGAATAGACCTCTCCCAATCAAAGAACAATATCATCCGCCGCAATTACATTACCTCCAAGAGTGATCGTGAGCTGGGGATGCAAGGGGATTCGGTTCGCCTCTGGTACAGCTTCCACAACCAGATCACCGACAATACCATCCGTGGCTCTCGCGACATGGTAGTCTGGTACTCCAGTGACAACACCATCGCCCGCAACGACTCCTCCGGTGGTCGCTACGCGCTCCACTTCATGTATTCACAGGGCAACTTGATCGAGGAGAACCGCTATACCGAAAACTCGGTCGGCATCTTTCTGATGTACAGTGATGGGGCTGTGATCCGCAACAACTATATGGCTCACTCACAGGGCACTACCGGTATGGGACTTGGGCTCAAGGAGACCAGTGACGTCAAGATCTACAACAACCAGATCCTCTATAACGCCACTGGCATCTACAGTGATGTCTCTCCCTATCAACCCGACACCACCAATCTGATGGAGGGAAACCTGATCGCCTTCAATGGCATTGGCATGCTCTTCCATACCCCATGGTGGGGCAATGTGGCACGCAACAACACCTTCAAGGACAATATCACTCAAGTGGTGGTGGATGGCAATGGCGGTGCTACCAAAAATGTCTGGGAGGGCAACCACTGGGATGATTACGAAGGCTTTGATCAGGACCAGGATGGTACCGGGGACACCTCCTACGAACTCTATGCCTATGCCGACCGACTGTGGATGGATCTCCCCGATGCCCGTTTCTTTATGGGCACCCCACTGCTGGAGACACTCGATTTTCTGGAACAGCTGGCACCGTTCTCGGAGCCAATGCTGTTACTACGGGACGAGAAACCATTAATCACAGCAGCAATGCGTACTCCAATTGAAGCAGTTGCCAAACCCGAACCAACTGAAGAAGAACCCATTGCCAACGAAGCGGATGATGGCTCCAAACGTGACTGGGGTTCATCACTGAAACTTCTGGAACAGAGCCTACAACAATGAGTGAAGCCAATTCAAAAGAAGAGAAGAAGCCCCGCCTCAGTCGCAAGGAGAGAGAGCGCCGTGAATTTCTGCGTACCGGCGCACTGGTGGCCGGCGTCACCGGATTCTCTCTGCTGCAACTGATCCCGACCCTGACCGACGCCGCTCCACGTCTGCGTCCACCCGGCGCACTCGACGAGAAAGAGTATCTCTCCTCCTGCATCAAGTGTGGACAATGCGTACAGGTCTGCCCGGTCGAGGCGATTTTCCTTGCCGATATCTTCGATGGTCAGGGGCAAGGGGCCGCCTACATTGATGCCCGCACCCAGGCCTGTGACTTCTCCTGTGATGGACTGCAGTGCGTACTCGCCTGCCCCACCGGCGCACTGACCCATGAGATCAACTACTCCCACGAGACCCGCATGGGGCTGGCACGGCTGGATCAACCTGCAAAATGTCTGGCGGTACAGGGACAAGGATTCTTCGGCATTGCTCGCGGTGAGGAGTACAACGGCCTGCTCCGCTTTGATGAGATCGACCGCTGGAATCCAATTCCACTTAACCAGCACCCCTTCGATCTGGAGATCTGTGACCTCTGTGTCCGCCTCTGCCCCATCGAGATCCGTCGCACCCAGTGCGATGCCGGCAAGCCGCCCTCCGGTGACATCAACCAGTGCCCTCCAAAACCGGCCATTGAGCTGCGCAAGGTGGAGGGGAGTAGTGCAGGGAGTGCCGTCAGCTATGTCCCCACTGTACTGGAGGGGTGTGTTGGCTGTGGCGTCTGCGAGATGGTCTGTCCCACCGATGAGCCAGCCATTGTGATTGATATCCGTAAAATGTGGGGGGAGGCATAAGATGAAACCGACCAAACAGTGCCTCAGCGTGATGCTGGGCAACCCCACGCAAAAGCTGAACAAGGAGCACTACTCCGAAGAGATGCTGGAGCTGCATCAACGCAAAAAGGAGAGTGGAGAGCTGGAGAAGGTGCGCGCACGCGAGGCACACGAGATCCACCGCGAGACCCACACCAAGAAGTGGCGCAAGCGACGCTGGACCACCCTGATCTTCGTCAATCTACTGTTTGTCATCTCCTACGCCCTCGACATCCAGATTCTGGAGGGGGCACTGACCGCCTCCCGCTTCCTCGGCTTCCACATGGCAGACCTCAACTCAGCTCTCCAGGTCGCCCTCGCCTTCAAGACAGTACTGATCAATCTGCTGATCGGTTTTGTCACCGTGCTGTTGATGTGGATTCTACTGGGCGGGCGCACCTTCTGCTCCTGGGTCTGTCCCTACCATCTGCTGGCGGAGTGGGCCGAGATGATCCATATCAAGCTGGTAGAAAAGAAGATCATTCAGAACCACACCTTCAGCCGCAAGGCACGCACCTGGTTCTACATCCTCTTTGCGGTGCTCGCCTTCGGTACCGGCTACACCATCTTCGAGACCATCTCTCCCACTGGCATTCTCAGCCGTGCCTTGATCTATGGTCCCACCGTGGCACTGCTCTGGGTGGTCTTTCTACTGGGCATCGAGATCCTCTACTCACGCCGCGCCTGGTGTCGCTACGTCTGCCCGATTGGGCTGACCTACGGCTTTGTCGGCACCATCTCACCACTGAAGATCAACTATAATGCCGAGGCGTGTCACCACGAAGGAGACTGCCGCAAGGTGTGTCTGGTGCCCCATGTACTGGACTGGACCATCAAGGGGCGCGCACCCGAGAGAAACATTGAGCTGGGGCCGGACTGCACCCGCTGCGGCCTCTGTGTCGACATCTGTCCAACCGACTCATTGAGCTTCCACTTTAAAGGGCTGAGTACAAAAAAATGATCAAACTGGAGGGGGTTCGCAAGACCTTCAAGCGCACAACGGTTCTGCAGGGGCTTGACCTGGAGTTTGCCGCTGGTGATCGTGTCGCTCTGATCGGCTCCAACGGTGCAGGCAAAACCACACTGATCCGCTGTCTGCTGGGAGAGTACGAGTTCGAGGGCAATATCACCCTCAACGGAGAGAACCCACGCACGGAGCGGAAATCGGTACTGGCTCAGGTCGGTTTTGTGCCACAGCTCCCCCCACCGCTGAAGATGCCGGTACAGCAACTGCTGCAGTTCTCGGCGGGTGTCTGTGGCTGTGACACCGAAAAGATGGAGACCATCGCAACCCAGCTTGGACTCCATCTGGATGATCTGCGCCACCGTCCATTCGAGAAGCTCTCTGGCGGTCAGAAACAGAAACTGCTGATTGCCATCGCCTTGGGGCGCCCAACCCATCTGCTGATTCTGGATGAGCCGGCTGCCAATCTAGATCCAGAGGCGCGCCACACCCTCTTCTCCCTGCTGGAGGAGAAACGCAACGAGGTTGCCATGTTGATCACCAGCCACCGTCTTGATGAGGTGGCTGCACTGGTCAACCGTGTAGTCGAACTCGATCGCGGTGCTGTAGTGCTGGATGACCGCGTTGACGACAGCACCGACCTCTCCAGCCTGCTCGACTGCACTATCACTACCACCCGCATTGAACCCGCATTCTCCAAGGCCATTGGAGAGTGGAACTTCACTGCAGGCGACAACGAACAGCAGTGGAGTGGCTCCATCCCCGGCCCGGATCGCCTGCGCTTCCTCGGCATGCTCTCGCGCTATGCGGCGCTGTTGTCCTCCGTTGAGATCAAGGAAGCGGCATGAACAGCATAACAGCAGCTCGCGCAGAGACGCAGAGACGCAGAGGTTGGATTCTTTTTGGTATATCCATAAACCGAAAGCACTCTGCTGTTCGCATAGCACCTCAATTGACAACATCCTTATCCTCGCTTTTCTCTGCGTCTCTGCGTCTCTGCGCGAGAATAAAGCTTTTGCTGTTTACACCTGCTTTTCTACTACTAACCGCCTGTGGTGAACCGGAGACCGGCCCGGTCGATGTAGTATGGGATCGTGACAACTGTGACCGCTGTGTCATGGCACTGAGTGACCGTCACCACAGTGCCCAGGTACGTGGCGGAGCGCAACACAAGGCCTACCACTTCGACGATCTTGGCTGCGCCCTGCTTTGGCTGGAGGAGCAGCAGTGGAAAGATAATCCAAAAACTGAGATCTGGGTCAATG
>CAYQFH010000160.1:0-4513 GCA_964416755.1 uncultured Piscirickettsiaceae bacterium
CACCGGGTTTTCATCCCGGCAACAGGGGTTCGAAACCCCTAGGGGACGCCATCTATCAACGGTCTGTCGTACAATACGGCAGACCGTTTTCTTTTGTGGAGAGAGTAATGCGTACCATCCTGATCTGGGCGCTGTTCATGACCAACTACCGGCTCTTTGCCCCCGACTTTGATGATGGTAGCTGTCTGGTAATTCTGCCATGGGTGACGTGGTTGATTGTGCCGTTGGTGATGGTGACGCTCTTCTTCGATCTGCGCGCGGTGGTGCTGCGCTACTGGCGATTGGCGCAGTGGCGTGGCGAACGTCAGCGCTATCTGCGGATGCGAGATTGGGTGCGTACCCACAGCGATGCCAAGGGGGTGGTGTAGCGGTGCGTACGATCTCTCTGTTAATCGTGATGACGCTGTTGAGCTGGCAGAATCCAATCGGGTTGAGCGGTTTGGTCTGTGAGGAGCAGATGGTGGCGCTGTTCCGTTTTGCGGTGCCGGTGGCAGTGGTGCTGTTTCTGCTGGATATCTCCAACTTTGTGGCCCGCTTTTTGGAGCGCAGAATGCGACGCGAGGCGGAGGATTATGCGTGGTTGGAGGAGTGGGTGGAGCAGCTTATGACCAGGCGGGAGCAACCCTGAACTGTTGTGGCGTGCCGTCAAATGGTGAGGTAAAGGCGATTTCACAACTGCAGAGCATCAGGTCTTCCACATCCTCTCCGCTACCGTAGAGACGATCTCCCACAATCGGATAACCGGCCTTGCTCAAATGGCGGCGGATCTGGTGTTTGCGGCCACTCTGGATTGAGACCGCGACCACAGAACGGTTCTGCTCCGGTTGCTGCCCCAGCAGGGTGACTTCGCTATGGGCAGGTTTGTCATCAATCGGTGTGGTAATCGTGAGTGGCTGTTGATCAAACAGGCCATGTACTACGGCATGGTAGACCTTGTGGATCTGTCGTTGCTGGAACAGTTTGGAGAGCGCCGCTGCCGCCCGTTTGCTGTGCGCCAGCAGCATCAACCCCTGTGCCGCACGATCCAGTCGATGGATGATAAAAGCGGGGCGTTGTGGGCTGAGTTGCTGTTCGGCTTGTCGATTGAGGGTGGTGTGGTCTCCCCATTTGGAACCTTGTGAACGCATCCCGTACGGTTTGTTCCAGACGCTGAACTCACCGCCATCAAAGAGCAGGATTGCTGCTGCGACTGGTTGTTGGATGATTGCTGGGTTGTAGTAGAGGTGGAGCTGGTCACCAGCTTTCAGTGTGCGCTTGGCGCGGCGAATGCGCTCTGTCCCACCGTTGCGACTGAGCCAGACCGCACCGTACTGCATCACCCGTTTGATCTGCCCCTTAGACAGAGGGGAGTGGGCGGCCAGTAGCTCAACTGCAGTGACCGCCTCCTCTACATTCAGGTGCAGCTCCAGAGGCTCTGCTTCAGACACGCGGCATCGGTTTAATCAGCACGATCAGCAGCGGCAGTAGCATCAGGTTGGCGGCCAGTGCGATCACCATCGACAGCCCGGTCAGCAGCCCGAAGTAGATGGTCGGGATGAAGTTGGAGAAGGCGAGGATGGAGAAGCCGAGCGCAATGATCAGTGTGGTGTAGTACATCGCCTTGCCGATCGAGCGGTGGCTGCGCTGGATCGCCCCCCAGTAGTCGTGATCCTTGGCAAACTCATTGCGGAAACGGTCGACATAGTGAATCGCGTTGTCGACCGCAATGCCGATCGCAATGGCGGCGATGGTGATGGTCATGATGTCGAGTGGAATCCCCAGTGCCCCCATCAGTCCCAGAATTGAGGTGGCGGCGATGATGTTGGGGATGATGGTGAGGATGGCGATCTTCAGGTTGCGGAACAGTACGATGAACATCGCCAGAATCGCCATAAAGACAAAGCCGAGGGTCTGGATCTGTGACTGGAACAGGCTCTGCAACATGTTGTTGTAGAGCACCAGCATACCAGTCACCTTGACCTGCTCCGGCTTCAATCCCATATCTTCAACCAGACCGTTCTGGATGCGTTGAATCAGCTCATTGCGGCGCAGGTCGGGGTCGGAATCGTAGACCCGCATGGTGTAGCGCAGTTGGTTGCCATCCTCCGAGAGGTAGGGCTTGAGCAGTGACTCCTTGATCGAGTCGGGCAGATTCTTGTGGATGATGGAGAGGAAGAAGTCATCGATCTTGTCGCCATCATTGAGATCCTCCATCATCTGCATGGTGGTGGTGATCGAGAGCAGCTTGCCAGTCTCCTCCATACCATCCAGATAGTGGTGAATCTTGGCCGCATCCTCCAGCATGAAGCTGTTGAACCAGTAGCTGTTGCTCAGCTCACCACCGCTGTCGGAATCCAGTCCGGGCAGATCCATCTCCAGCATATCCATGCCGGCATCGAGCATGTCATCCATGAAGGGGAGAAACTCTTCCTCCTCTTCGGCAACCACCTCCGGTTCTGCTGGAGGGTTGAGGAAGGCGTCTGGCGCATCGATCACCACCTCCAGTGGGGTGGTACCGCCCAGCTTCTGGTCGATCAGCTCCATCCCCTGGTAGATCTCGGTGGTCGGTTTGTAGTAGTTGATGAAACTGTTCTCCACCGTAAGCTGACTGACGCCGGCGATGGTGCCTGCCACCAGCAGGGTAAAGGTGGCCAGTACCGGTTTGCTCTTTGATTGGATGAAGTTGCCAACCGCGCCGGTGATCTGACCGGTGATGTCCCTGCGGTGGGCGGCGGCCTGTGGCTCCATCAGGATCAGCAGTGCCGGGAAGAGGGTGAAGGCGAGGATCAGTGCAATGCCGGTGCCGATTGCCATCACGATACCGAAGTCGATCACTGGACGGATTCCGCTGACTACCAGCGAACCGAAGGCGACGATGGTGGTGATGGCGGTGTAGAAGCAGGGGAGGGCTTTGCTGCGCAGTGTCTCCTCGACCAGCATGTACTGACTGCGAGTCTCATCCTCGGCGTGTAGCTCGCGATAGCGGACGATCAGATGCACCGTCAGCGAGAGGGTGATGATCAGCAGCAGTGAGATGAAGTTGGAGGAGACCACCGTCACCGGCCAGTTCATGAAGCCGAGGAAGCCGGTGGTGATAATGCCGGCACCGAAGCAGGTGAGCAGTGGCAGGATGATCCAGCGTGGGCGGCGGAAGGCGATGGCGAGGATGGTCAGTACAAAGAGCAGTACGCCGATGCCGAAGGTGGAGAGGTCGTGGCGTACGAATTCAATCGAGTCGGCCACAATCATGGGTACACCACCAAGGTGCATCTTTGCCTTGTCGCTGTGTTTGGCCATCACGCTACGGACATCATTGATCATCTGCTGCTGAGCTGCCTGCATGGTGATGTTGTGTTCTCGGAACTGCTGGCTGACCGTAGTCAGTTCCTGCTGCAGCTCTGGAGTCAGTTCTCCGTTGAGGCGCAGGCCACGCAGCTCACTTCTGCGGTTGAGCAGTCGGGTGTAGGTCTCGTCTCGCTTCAGGTTGAGTTGTAGGGCGGTGGTGTCCCCCTCAGGACTGATCAGCAGGTTCTTGTAGAGTGGGCTGGTGACGAACTCCTTGCGTGCCAGTGAGATGTCGGTCTTCGGGCTCTGCAGGGTGGGGGTCTCACGCTGGATGTCGGTAAAGCCGATCGGTGGACTGTTGATCAGCGGTACGTTGAGGATGCTGGTGACCGAGCGGATCGTATCGATGGCCAGTAGCTCGTTCTGCATCTGCTCCAGATCGTTGAGGATCTCGGCGCTGAAGAGATCCTTCTTCGGGGTGTAGGTGATGACCAGGTAATCATCCGACTCATAGCGCCCCTGAATGGCGCGGTGGTATTTCAGGCTCTCATCGTTCTCCAACACCAGCGAGTCGGCCGAGGCGTCGAGATAGAAGTTTTGTGCATAGTAGCTGGAGACGGCAATCAGCAGAGCCACCAGGAAGAGTGTGAGCCAGGGTTTCCCCAATACAAGTCGATAGTACATAGAAAATTTTCCAAGTGCTTCCGTAAGGTGCCAATTCTACTAGGGGAATTGGTCAAAGTTTCAAGAAAAGTTCATTAAATGTTCCTTGTATCTATGAAACCTTTCCCATAGAATCAATTGCGATTCACGGGTAGAGATTGTGATGTTGTTGGCGTGACCTTTGTGGCTGCTTTTCAGATCCAAGATGTACGGTGAGTTTCTGGTGCATCGTACAGTTGTGGGTGCATGTTTTTTGTAGTTATAAAGGTAAATAGTGATATGGCAACAGGTACAGTAAAGTTCTTCAACGACTCCAAAGGGTTTGGCTTCATCGTTCAGGATAACGGCGGCGACGACGTATTCGTTCACTTCCGTGCTATTCAGGGCGACGGCTTCAAGACTCTGGCAGAGAACCAGAAGGTCAGCTTCGACGTTGAAGAGGGTCCAAAGGGACTGTCTGCTCTGAATGTGACCAAGATCGACGGCTAAGGCGTTCTTAATCACATGAAAGAAAGCCCGCAGTAGCGGGCTTTTTTATTCGTCCCGCGTAAGGTTAAAACCACCGTCTTCAGACGGTCAGATTTAT
>CAYQFH010000161.1:0-4462 GCA_964416755.1 uncultured Piscirickettsiaceae bacterium
TGGAGATTGCGCAAGAGGAGGGGAAAAAGGGGATCTTTCTCTTTTTTGAAGAGGATGACTGCCCCTTCTGTGCACGGATGAAGGCGACCATCCTCAACCGCAGTGAGGTACAGGATTTCTATCGCCAGCACTTCAAGATCTACCGCATCAACATCAAGGGCGAGGTGGAAGTCACCGATTTTGGTGGAGAGGTGATGCTGGAGAAGATATTTGCGGAAAAACGCAACAAGGTGCGCGCAACCCCGCTGATGGCCTTCTACAATCTGGATGGACAGATGGTGGTGCGCTATACCGGGGCCACCTCCAGTATCAAGGAGTTTCTGCTGCTGGGGCAGTATGCGGTGGATGAGGAGTATATGAAGCACTCTTTCTCCCGTTACAAACGCAAGCTGAGAAAGAGAAGATGATGCAGTATTGGATTGTATCGCTTCTGCTGCTCGGCTCACTGCAGGCTGTTGCTGCTCCAGAGAAGATTCCTGAGCCACTGTCACTCTCTCAGGCGCTGCAGTTTGCTGTAGCACTTCACCCCCAGCAGCAGATTGCTGCAGCCCGATTGCGAGAAGCGGAGGCCAGACTGGGGGTGGCGCAGAGCAGTCGTGCCATGCAAGTCGATCTCAATGGGCGTATTCGCTGGAAGAGCCTGCAGCAGCAAACCGATGAGCGGCTGGCCGACCATCAGCTGTCACTCTCTGCAAGCAAGCCACTCTACGATTTTGGACGTAGTGCAGCAGCAGAGGAGATTGCCGAGCAGGGGGTGGCTCAATCTCGTCTGCAGCAGGAGGAGCAGATTGAGTTGCGTAAGTTGGAGATCATGGAGCGCTTCTTTGCAGTGTTGCTGGCCGATCTGCAGCGTACCGTGGAGGATGAGACGATGACCATCGCCTATCTCCGTTTCAAGAAGAAACAGGACAAGGAGATTACCGGAGAGTACTCCGAACTGGATCTGCTGCAGGGGGAGTCCCGTTTTCAGGATGCGAGAGCCAAACAGAAAACTGCCGAGATGAACCAGCGCCTGACCCGTATCCGGCTGGCGCAAGCGATGAATCGACCCGGTCAGATTCCGTCGATGTTGATTGCGCCGGAGGTGGGCCTGGGGCGGCTCTTACTGGGGATGGAAGAGGTAGCACTGTTGCAGCAGCAGGCAGAAGAGAACAATCGGCAACTGTTGCGCAGTGCTGCGCAGGTGACACAGGCTGAGCTGCGGGTTGCACAGGCCAAGCTGGGAGATCAGCCGGAGCTGGACGCCGCCTTTGAGCTGTTTGAGGATAGCCGGGTCACCAGCTCCAAGGATCGTTGGCGTGCTTCGTTGTTGCTGGAGGTACCACTGTTTGATGGTGGGCAGCAGGGGCATGCCGTGGCGGCTGCCCGAGAGCAGTTGCAAATTGCCCGAGCAGAACATGAGTTGTTGAAGCGGAAAATAGAGGAGCAGATCGCGCACTACCATCTGCAGCTCAAGGTGATGGAGGCGCAGTGGCAGGCTGATGAGATTGCCAGTGAATATAGCGAGATCGAGCTGGAACGTAACCGGGCACTCTATGAGCAGGAGCGGCAATCCAATTTTGGAGATGCACTGGTTGGCGTCTCGCAATCCCATCTGCGTAGTGCCAAGAGTCGATTTGAATTGCTGTTGACCCGTGCGCGGCTTGATCAGATCAGAGGAAAGGAGATTGTTGTCGATGAATAGAAATGTTGCGTGGTTGCAGGGGCTGTTGCTGAGCCTGTTGTTCAATGCCGTGGCCTTTGCAGAAGAGCAGGGGAGAACGGTCGAATTGAGTCTGCCGCTCTCGGGAGTGGTACAGCAGGTACTGGTCCAGCAGGGCGATGCGGTCCAGCAGGGGCAGGCGTTGCTCAAGATCGATGCCAGACGCTACCAGTTGCGTCTGAATCGTGCCGAGGCAGCGCTGCAGGCCGCTAGAGTCGAGGCGGAAGATGTGGCGGTTGAACTGAACAATCAGCTCGACCTCTATGAACGGATGGTGACCACGGAGAGCGATCTGAAACAGGCCAAGCGGGATGCAGCCAGAGCCGATGCAGTGATTGCCCAGCGAACCGCAGAGCGGGATGAGGCGGCGCTGGATCTGGAGTGGACAGTACTCAAGGCACCGCTGGATGGTGTGATTCGGCAGCGCTTGGCGGAGCCGGGAGAGGTGGTCAGTCGACACCACCCAACATCGCTGCTGCTGTTACAGGTAGCGGAGTAGTGGTCTGTAAAAAGTGTATCGTCTCCGGACGGGTACAAGGTGTCTACTATCGGGGTTCTACCCAGCAGATGGCGCAGCAGTTGGGAGTGACTGGTTCTGCGGTTAATCTTCCCGATGGTACGGTGGAGGTGGTGGCCTGTGGTGAAGAGAGCGCAGTTGAATCGTTGCAGCAGTGGCTCTGGCAAGGATCGCAATGGGCCCAGGTGAGTGATGTGGTGTGTGAACCGCTTGTCTGTGAACCACCCAAAGGGTTCACTACGCGATAGCCATTTTGCTTGCCTCCCCTTCGATCTCCCGTACCAATCGGGGTAGCAGGTAACCGGGCAGCATGGTTCTAAGTGTTTCGTACAGTCCAAGAGAGTCTGCTTCAGGCAGATCAAAGTGGTGGCTGCCTGTGACACGATCGAGCAGATGCAGGTAGTAGGGCAGTACCCCGATCTCGAACAGTGCATGGCTCAATTGGCACAGTATTTCTGCCTGGTCGTTGATCCCTTTCAGCAGCACACTCTGATTGAGTAGTGTGATACCGGCCTGTTTCAGCGGTTGCATCGCTTCGGCAACGGAGTGGTCCAGTTCATTGGGGTGGTTGCTGTGGATCACCATGACCATATTGAGGTGGCTCTGTTGCAGTCGATGGGTAAGGGTTGGCGTGATACGGCTGGGGAGTACGACTGGAATACGGCTGTGGAAGCGAACGGTCTTCAGGTGTGGGATTGATTCCAGTTGGTCGAGTAGAGTTGAGAGCCGCTCATCACTCAGGATTAGTGGATCACCACCACTGAGAATCACCTCCTGCAGTGTGGCATCACTTTGGAGGTGCTGAATGGCTTTGCTCTGGTTGAACTCGAAATGGTGTTGCTGGTAGGGGAAGTCACGGCGAAAGCAGTAGCGACAGTGGATGGCGCAGGCGGCGGTGGTGATCAGCAGGGCGCGTCCCCGGTATTTCTGTAATAGCCCCCCCGGTTGCATGGCAGCGTGGTCGCCGACTGGATCACTGCTGAAGCCCTCAACCGTATTCAGCTCCTCTGTGCAGGGGAGAATTTGTTTCAGCAAGGGATCGTCGAGGTTACCGATCTTGATTCGCTGCAGATAGCTCTCGGTGACCCGAATCGGGAATGCTTCAGCCCCCTGTCTCATCGCCTGCAGGTGTGTTGTTTGTAGCTGCAGCCGCTGTGCCAACTGCTCCGCGCTCCATTGGGCTTGCGCCAGCTCCTGTTGCCAGGGTTCCATATACACAATAGAAGGGGAAGCGGTTATCATATCCCGCTATTTTCCACTAATTACAGGCAGTACGCTATGGCAACAGTAAGCACAAATGAATTCAGAAACGGTCTCAAGGTGATGATTGATGGAGACCCCTGCACCATCGTGGATAATGAGGTGGTTAAACCGGGCAAGGGTCAGGCGTTCAACCGTGTAAAACTGAAAGCACTACTGACTGGACGTACATTGGAGCGCACCTTCAAGTCGGGTGAGTCGATCGAGCGTGCCGATATCCATGAGGAGGAGTATCAGTACTCTTACTCTGATGGGGACCTCTACTATTTTATGCATCCGGAGAGCTTCGAGCAGATCGGTGCCGATGAGTCTGCGATGAGCGAGGCCAAGCAGTGGCTGAAGGGGCAGGAGATGTGTCTGGTCACCTTGTGGAACGGTAGTCCGATCTCAGTAACCCCTCCCAATTTTGTTGAGTTGGAGATTACCGAGACCGATCCCGGCGTGCGTGGAGATACCTCAAGCGGTGGTGGCAAGCCGGCAACATTGGAGACTGGGGCAGTGGTTCGAGTGCCACTGTTTGTTCCGGAGGGTGAGGTGATTCGGGTCGATACCCGTACCGGTGAGTATGCCTCTCGTGTCAAGGACTAATCGGTTCAACCGTCTAAACAATTCAGAAGGAGGAAGGAATGGGTATCTCTGAACTGTTGCGTGAACGTGCAACCTTTATGCAGGCGATTCGAAGTTTCTTTAGTGAGCGTGAGGTTCTGGAAGTAATAACACCAATGCTCTCTACGGCTGCCAACAGTGATCCTCATGTCGATCCCTTTGTAACCCACACCCGTGGACGGGATGCAGAGGGGCCGGAGACACTCTATCTGCACACCTCTCCAGAATTTTTCATGAAGCGCTTATTGGCTGAAGGGAGTGGACCGATCTTCCAGTTGGGGCCGGTTTTTCGTGCGGGTGAGATCAGCCCGATCCACAATCCGGAGTTCACCATGCTGGAGTGGTATCGTCCTGACTTCACCATGGAGCAGTTGATG
>CAYQFH010000162.1:0-2438 GCA_964416755.1 uncultured Piscirickettsiaceae bacterium
TCGGCCGTGGTTTCACTCATTGTGGCTTCACTCATGGGGTGTGCTCCCGGAAATGGTCTGGATGGATGCAGACAGCGGATAGAGTTTGGGTAGGATCCTGGCAGTGTGGATACGGATCATCTTGCCGATGGCGACCGAGGAGACGGTGGCGCCGGAGATGGAGTCGATCTCCCACGGGTTCTGTTTGGTACCGTTCTTGACCGCATTGACCGGGTTGGCGATGCCATCACCAGCGGCATTGAGGCTCACGTCCAGTGCCTCGAAGTTGGCGAGGAACGGTGGATCTTTCAGGATCAGATCGCCCAGTCCGGGGGTCTCGGCATGCTTCAGCACCTTCATGCCGGTGACACACTGGCAGGCGGGGTTGTAGCCATACAATATTTGAATGACATCCTGGTAACCCTGTCCCTCGGTGGCCAGTGCGATGCCCTTGAGCTGGTTGTTCTCATCGTAGGCGGCGTAGATGCGCTCGCCGTCTGCAGCGCTGCCATCGTCTAGCGTCAACGTATCAGTAAGTATATAAGGCTGGTTGGAGACAGCACCCGGTACCACCTCGAAGATGGCGCGGGCAATCGCCTCCTTGCGGTTCTGCTCGATGATCGGTGCGGTCCACTCGACCACCAGTACGATCAGCAGGCCGGAGAGGGCGGCGACACCACCCAGGGTACGGATCAGTGCGCTATTGGAAGGGGTATCGCTCATCGGGCTTCTCCATAGCTGCGGGGTTGGGTGACCATCTCAATCAGCGGGGTGAAGATGTTGGCCAGCAGGATGGCGTACATCACCCCTTCGGAGAGACCGCCATAGACGCGGATGATCACGGTCAGTGCACCGATAAAGAAGGCGTAGAGCCAGACACCGGCTGGTGTGACCGGAGAGCCGACCATATCGGTCGCCATGAAGATCGCGCCCAGCGCCATGCCGCCACTGAGGATGTGGAACAGTGGCCCGGCGTGGGTGGGATCGCTCCACTGGGTGATCAGTGCCACCACTGAAGCCGAGGTGAAGATACCGACCGGAATGCGCCAGTCAAGGAAGTTGCGCGCTGCCAGATAGAGTCCGCCCAGCACGATCAGTGCAAAGGAGGTCTCACCCAGTGAGCCGGTGGTGCTGCCACCAAACAGGTCAAACAGCTCGGTGGTGGTGTTCTCGAACTTTTGCAGTCCCAGTGGGGTGGCTCCGGTGAAACCGTCGATGTTTTTGCTGGCGATCCAGTCGGCGACAGAGTCCGGGATCAGCAGTGGGGTGGAAAGGGTGGAGGGGATAAACTCGAAGAAGCGGCCCGGCAACAGATTGGGGGTCCAGGTGGTGATCGCCACCGGGAAGGCGGCCTGGACAAAGGCACGACCCACCAGTGCAGGGTTGAGGATGTTGTGTCCCAGTCCGCCGAAGAAGACCTTGCCGATACCGATACCGGAGAAGGCGGCGACTGCCACCATCCACAGCGGGAATCCGGGGGGCAGGGTGAGGCCCAACAGCAGTCCAGTCAGCAGGGCGCTGTTGTCTTTCAAGGTGCTGGGTTTGTTACTCAGTTTACAGAACAGTAGCTCGGTACCCATTGAGGAGAGGATCGCGGTGATGATTACTGCAGCACCACTGATGCCGAACTGGTAGACCGACCAGAGGGCAACCGGCACCAGTGCATAGACCACATGCAGCATGATCTGGTCGACCGATAGGTTCTTCTTCAGATGGGGAGAGGTACGGATCTCCACCGGGTTTTTTCTGTTGATCATAGATTCATCAGGCTCAAGCGGCCTCTTCTTGTGGTGTCTCATTCAATGCACACGGTTGCGCAGCCTCTTCTGCCGCTTTTTGTGCGGCCAGCTCCTCCGCTTCTGCGGCATGGCGCTCACGGTTCAGATTCTTGGCAATTCTGAAGTACTGGGTCAGTGGAATATTGGAGGGGCAGACGTAACTGCAGGAGCCACACTCGAAACAGCTATTGAGGTGGAACTCCTCCTCCATGATCTGGTATTCACGCTTGGCCGCCAGCTGCCCCATCATCGAGGGGTTGAGGTGCAGTGCACAGGCATCGAGACAGGAGCCACACTTGATGCAGGGGTAGACGGTCTGCTGCTCTGTGGTCAGCTTCTGCGGTGCCATCACGATCACGCCGGAGACGCCTTTGGTGATTGCGACATCCAGTGAGGCGATACTCATCCCCATCATCGGGCCACCGAGGATCACCTCGCTCTGCTCGACATTGCCACCCACCTGCTCCAGCAGGAATCGCAGTGGGGTGCCGATCGGTACCAGATAGTTGCCGGGTTTTTCCACACCGGGGCCGGTGACGGTGACTACGCGTTCGATCAGGCCGCAGTTGTCGGGGATCAGACTACCCAGCTGAGCCATGGTGCCGACGTTGTAGACGGCAACACCGATCTTGGCGGGGATCTGTCCCTCGGGTACCTGCTTGTCGAGCAGGCTGTCGATCA
>CAYQFH010000162.1:2538-4357 GCA_964416755.1 uncultured Piscirickettsiaceae bacterium
GCTGCGGTTGGGATCAAGGTATCGACCGACTTCACTACACCGGTAACCGGTGCGTGCAGTGGTACGGATAGGAATCCCCCCGATTCAGCGATCGGTTCTCCGCGTACCACCTCTTGCCCAGGTTTAACCAGTGGTACGGAGGGTGCGCCAATATGCTGAGAGAGTGGGAGGTCTACTCTTGGGGGGAAAGGGGTGCGCCGAATCGCCAATCCTGCGGTGGTCTCCTTGTTGGTGACCGGATGGATGCCGTGCGAGAAGGTTCTTCTGTTACGGAGCTTGGCAAACAGCTTTTCTGCATTGAGGATCATGGGCAAGTTCTCAATCCATTGTCATGTGGTTGGGTGCACAGTTGTGCCTGATATCTCTTTTCAGGGAACGCCACGAGTACATCCATGTAGGCTCTGCTGCGACCGTCCCTGGTCGCAGAAGTCCCTGAAAAGGGATAGCAGACACAACCAGATAGTGGGTGCAGGTGTTTGGAGTGGTTTCTCCTCACACCATCAGAGAGCTGTTTGTACCATGATGGCAACCTTCTGCCGCCAGGGAGGGCGGCAGTAGAGCGACACAGGGATGTGCTCGAGCGTGTTGTCATCATGGTACGGGCAGCTCTCATTCCACCCCTCTACTGGTATTTCTCTGCACGCTTGGTCAGCTTCTCGAGATCGCTCTCGTTCATATTCCAGGGCGTTCCAGGGTGGATACACTCCGCAGTACACTTCTCTGCGGCCTTGACGATGTCCTTGTAGCTGTTCGCCGTTGGATTGGCGATAAAGACCATCTTGTCATCGTTGTACTGGAAGGTCTCCGGTGCGATATCGACACACTCGTCACAGGCGGTACACTCGGGTGTCTCGACCCAGACCGGCTCGAAGTCGGCAGCAGCACCATTCCCAGGAGCGGCTGCGCCGTTGCCACCGGCAGGTGCAGCAGACAGATTACCCAGGGCTGCGGGGTCACCACCAGCCAGTGAGAGCAGGCTGGAGGCGACACTCTGCGCCATCTCCGCCTTGGCCTGGTTGGCAATGGCTTCGACATCGACCTTGTCGGCCTTGTCTTCACCGGCGATGGAGCGGATCTGGTGCCAGAAGCTGAGACGCTCTTCACAGGAGCGAACGATCTCCTGCGCCACCAGTACCCGCATCAGGCGGTTCTTGCTGTCGACTGCCCAGATGTAGGGGAAGTTGCCGTCACGGTCATCTTCATCCATCTCCAGGAACTCATGCAGTGGAATCATGTTGTCATTCCAGCTGTCGGCCGGGGCCTTCTTGAACTGCTTGCGGAAACGACCCTCGGTCAGTGCCCAGTCGGCGAAGGTGAAGGGCAGGGTCATCTTCTGCTCTTTACCGTTCTCATCGGTGTAGTTGAGGTCGTAGCTGACCCAGTCCTGATCGATGGAGGGGTTGCCCTCGATGCTGGCGCACTCCTTGAAGGTGGTGCCGATATCGGGATCAAACTTGAACAGCGGATAGGCACGTGCATCCAATGCCATCTTGGTCTGCATGTCGGTGGCGTCATCCGCTACACCGTGCTCAGGCTGGCAGGTGGTGTAGAGGTTGAACATCGCAGGGTTGCGGCTGTTGAGACCGTCGATGAAGCCTTCGATCATGTGGGTGACGTTGGCGATCGAGCTCTGCAGAATGTAGCTGGTGCGGTGAGCCATGCCGATCAAACCCATCTCCTTGCGAATTTCGGTCTTGCCTTTCCATACCTTGCCGTAGGGACTCATGTCGGCCACCTGGCCGATGAAGCCGGAGGTACAGGCCTGACCACCGGTGTTGGAGTAGACCTGGGTGTCGAGTACCAGTACCTTGATCGGTAC
>CAYQFH010000163.1:0-4311 GCA_964416755.1 uncultured Piscirickettsiaceae bacterium
GCACCAACTCGGAGGATGGCTCCGCCAAGGATGGGGGCGATCTCGGCTGGCAGAATCCACAAAATCTGGTACCGGAGTTCGTCAAGGAGATGGACAAGCTCCAACCCAACGAGATCAGCCCGGTCTTCAAGTCCCGTTTCGGCTGGCACATCATCCAGATGGTGGCCCGCAAACAGGAGGACAATACCGAGGCCCACCTGATGAGCGAAGCACGCAAGATGATCCGCAAACGCAAGATCAGCGAGGCCACAGAAACCTGGCTGCGCCGCCTGCGTGACGAGGCTTATATTGAGTATCGTCTCGACGACATCTAAAAACACCTCAAATACATGAGTCTCGCCTTCACCCCCGGTGAACCAGCAGGGATCGGCCCCGACCTTGCCGTGCAAATCGCACAACAGTCGCGCGACTATGATCTGATCACCTATGCCGACCCCGCACTCTTGTTGGAACGTGCACAACTGCTGGGACTTCCTCTGCAGATTGTTGAAGCAGAGGACTCAGCAACCCGCGAGGCAGGCGCACTCAGTGTACGCACCGTTCCTCTACAGGCCACTGTTCAACCGGGACAGCTGACACCGAACAGTGCCGCCTATGTTCTGGAAACCATTCGTCTCGCCACCGAGGACTGCCTGCAAGGCGGCCACAGTGCATTGATCACCGGTCCAATTCACAAAGGGGTCATCAACGATGCAGGCGCTGCCGGACTGGTCTGTCGTGCCTGCGGTCCACAACGCACTCAACAGATTCCATTCAGTGGGCATACCGAATACCTGCAGACGCTATGCGAGGTGAATGAAGTAGTCATGATGTTGGCCATCCCCCCCAGTCCAACAGCCGATACACTGCGGGTTGCACTGGCCACCACCCACCTGCCACTCTCCAAGGTCGCCGCTGCCATCACACCGCAGAAGCTGCGTCAGATCATCCCTATCCTCCACCATAGCCTGATCCAGCACTGCAAAACCGACAACCCCACCATTCTCGTCGCTGGTCTCAACCCCCATGCCGGAGAGGATGGGCATCTGGGACGAGAGGAGATTGAGATCATCACTCCGGTACTGGAGGAGTTCCGCAGCCAGGGGATGAAGCTGATTGGCCCCCTCCCCGCTGATACCCTCTTCACTCCGGCCAACCTGAAAAAGGGGGATGCGGTACTGGCAATGTACCACGATCAAGGGCTACCGGTACTGAAACACAACGGTTTTGGCAGTGCGGTCAATATCACCCTCGGTCTCCCCTTTCTGCGCACCTCGGTTGACCATGGCACAGCACTGGAGTTGGCAGGAACTGGCAAGGCCAATCCGGGTAGTCTGCAGCAGGCGATTGCGGTTGCACAACAGCAGGAGCCCCACATATGAGTGAACATACCCCCCGCAAACGCTTTGGGCAGAACTTCCTTCATGACCAGAATGTCATCAACAACATTGTCAACGCAATCAATCCACAGCCTGATGACAATCTGGTCGAGATCGGTCCGGGACAGGGGGCACTCACCTGCCAACTGCTGCCCAGACTGGAACAGATGCACGCAGTAGAGCTGGATCGAGATCTGATTCCCATTGTGGAAGCGGCCTGCAGCACCTTGGGGGATCTCACCATCCACAGCAGTGACGTACTCAAGTTTGACTTCACCACCCTGTTTGAAAAAGATCGACCACTGCGGGTTGCCGGCAACCTCCCCTACAACATCTCCACTCCGCTCATCTTCCACCTGCTGGAGCACCGCTCACTGATCAAGGATATGCACTTCATGCTGCAGAAGGAGGTGGTCGATCGCATGGCCGCTGCCCCCAATAGCAGCGCCTATGGCCGTCTCTCGGTGATGGTGCAACACCACTGCAAGGTAGAACCGCTCTTCACCATTGGTCCTGGCGCCTTCAATCCGCCTCCGAAGGTCCACTCTTCCGTAGTACGGCTGACACCATGGGACACTTCACCCATCCATATTGAGGATGACAGCCGCTTTTCATCCGTCGTCACCGCTGCCTTTGCACAGCGCCGCAAAACCATCCGCAACAGCCTCAAAAAATTGATCACCGCAGAGCAGTTTGAGCAGAGCGGCATTGACCCAAGCCGTCGGGCCGAGACCCTCACACTGGAAGAGTTTGCTACACTCAGTAACCAGCCATAAGGGAGCGCACCATGAGTCAGTATCAACATATTCTATTCGCAACCGACTTCTCCAGTAGCAGTTCACAGGTGGCAGAGAAGACCAGAGAGATTGCCAATGAGTGCCAGGCCAAGGTCAGTCTGATCCATGTAGTCGAGTACTACCAGCATGAGTTCAATGTGGATGTCTACCTACCCGACCTCAATATCGAACAGGAGTTGATTGATCAGGCCAAACGTAATCTGGCTGAAGCTGCTTCCACACTGGAACAAAGTGAGACCGCTCAATTTGTCGAGGTGGGCACTCCAAAACTGGAGATTGTTCGAGTGGCCGATGAACAGCAGTGTGACCTGATCATACTCGGCAGTCACGGTCGCCACGGCCTCGCCCTGTTGATGGGCTCCACCGCCAATGGCGTTCTGCATCATGCCAACTGTGATGTACTGGCGGTTCGCATCAAGGAGTAACCCACAGCGTGGCAGTCTATGCGATTGGTGACATTCAGGGGTGTCTGGATGAGCTGTTGGCACTTCTCAATCAAATCCAGTTCAATCCGCAACAAGATACGCTCTGGTTTGCCGGGGATCTGGTTAATCGCGGCCCCAAATCACTGGAGACCCTGCAGTTTATCCGGTCACTGGGCAATCGTGCGATCACCGTACTGGGCAACCATGATCTCCATCTACTGGCGCTGGCCGAGGGGGATAAGCGCTACAGCAGCAAGTTCGACACCCTGCTGCCTATACTACAATCAGAAGAGAGAGATCAACTGCTGGGGTGGCTACGTCACCGCCCACTGCTGCACCATGATGCGGCGCTCGGCTATACGCTGGTTCACGCAGGCCTACCCCCGCAATGGTCTATCACTGAAGCGCAAGAGCATGCCAGAGAGCTGGAAGCAACGCTACGCAGCGACAATTTCCGCGATTTTCTCAATGTGATGTATGGTAACAAACCAAAAAAATGGAAAGAGTCACTTCAAGGTGCAGACCGCCTGCGCTTTATCACCAACAGCTTTACCCGGCTCCGCTTCTGCAACGCAAAAGGGAAACTGGATCTGAAACATAAAGGGGAGATCGGCTCACAAACTGAAGATTTGATGCCTTGGTTCGAGGTACCCGATCGTGCCAGCGGCAGTGACCGAATCCTCTTCGGTCACTGGTCTACTCTGCAGGTACGCCATACCCGGAATGTCTATGGGTTGGATACCGGCTGCCTCTGGGGGGGGGAACTCTCTGCGCTGCAGATCGATGTTGAACCGCCAATCTGGCATACACTGAATTGTGGAGGTGCACTCAATCCAATATAAAGATGGCTCTAAGAAGTGCGTTCAAACTCGATAAAGCTATAGGCCCAACGATTCTTCTCATCAGGCTCATTATCCTCACGAGCCACTTCTCTCCACTCTCCCTCCTCCAGCGCAGGGAACCAGGCATCCCCTTCAATTTGCAAATCAATCAGCGTCAGCACCAGACGCTCTGCCTGTGGCAACAGCTGCTCGTAGAAGGATGCCCCGCCCATCACCATCACCTCTGGCACATCCCCAGCCGCCTCCAACGCTTCATCAACCGAAGATACGACCGTACAACCCTCAATCTCCAGGCCTGCATTGCGGGTCACTACAATATTGTGCCGCCCCGGTAACGGTCGTCCAATCGAGTCATAGGTCTTGCGCCCCATCAGGATCGGCTTGCCCATGGTCTGCTCACGGAAGTGCTTCATATCGGCCGGCAGATCCCACGGCAGCGTGTTGTTGGTACCGATCACCCGGTCATTGGCCATCGCCGCAATCAGTGTGATACGTGGACTTTCTGTGCTGCTCATACCGCAACCATCCCCTTGATGTGGGGATGCGCCTCATAATCGACCAGCTCAAAATCCTCAAACTTGAAATCGAAAATCGACTTCACTTCAGGATTGATCTTCATCTTCGGCAGTGGGAATGGCTCACGGCTCAACTGCAGATCGGTCTGCTCCATATGGTTGGAGTAGAGGTGGGCATCGCCCAAGGTATGGACAAAGTCCCCCGCCTCCAGATCACACACCTGCGCCACCATCATCGTCAGTAGCGCATAAGAGGCAATATTGAAGGGCACCCCGAGAAAGATATCGGCACTGCGCTGGTAGAGCTGGCAGGAGAGCTTGCCATCGGCCACATAGAACTGGAAGAAGGCGTGACAGGGGGGCAGCGCCATATT
>CAYQFH010000164.1:0-4288 GCA_964416755.1 uncultured Piscirickettsiaceae bacterium
AACAGGATTGTGGTCAGTACCAGAATCCGTCTCATGATGCTGTCTCGTCAGTTGCAGAATCTGGATCTGCCGGTTCTTTTTTCTGTTTACTACTGCGCTGCGCCACAATCTCACGCAGGCGGCGGTGCGCCTCACCGATCGTCGGCAGTGTGGGTTGTAACTCCATTTTCTGCAGTGTATCGAGCTGCTGCTGTAGCGATGTGACGGCACTGCTGTTGGTGTCAAAGACCGGCAGCCAAGCCATCGCATAGGCGATACGCTCATGGAACAGTTTGGTGTCTCGCATCAGCAGGGCACTCTGTGCCTGCTCCAGGCGCAGACGCAAGATCAGGTGACTCAACTGCTCTTCGGAGCGTGAGGCGATGACCGGCAGCTCATTCTCCTGTTTATCGACACGCACCAGTGTCAGCAGATCATTCCACACCTTGTCACGGATCGCCTTCCAGCTCCATGGGTCGGTATCTGTAGTGGTTGCAGGTGTATCCTGTTCAAACTCCGTGGGTTGGTTGAAGGGGAGTTGTGTGCCCTGCTCAATGGCTGACCGGAGCTGTGCCAGAATGGCGGGGAGATCCGGTGTTCGGGTTTCGCGCACCAACTTCAGCTCCTGTTGAATCTGTGCATGGATCGGCAGCAGAATGGGGTCACCCGATGCGGTGATCTGCTGTCCGGCCTGTGCCAGTGCATGTTGTGTGCTCTCCAGATCACGCACGATCATCAACTGCTCCTCGGCAATCTGCAGCAGGCGTAGTGCGGCGGCGGTGTGGAGGTTGCTTTCGCGACGATCAACCCGACGAGCCAGTGCAGCCACACTCTGGCTCAACTGACGGCTCTGTTCACGGTTACTGTGGATCAGCTGCTGGACCATCTGCTCCTGCTGCTGCAGTGAGCTCTCCAGACGGGTCTGCAGCTTGTCGAATCCCTGGCGCTGTTGTTTTAACTGGCTGTTGAAGCCGTTGGTGATCTCACGCTGGGTCTCAATTTGTCCAATCATCTGGTTCAACTGTCCATTGATCGACTGGATACCTTGCCGGTTCTCGGTACCCTGTGCAGTGGCCTGTCGGGTCTGCTGCTGAAGTTGTTGTGTGAATTGCTGATTCACGAGCCAGAAGATACCACCGAGAAGTAGAGCAGTGATGATAAAGAGGGCAATCAGTTTGGGCAGGTTTGAGGCGGGTTGTTCCGGGCGCTCTTCCGAGAGTACTTCGGCATCAAGGATGACCTCTTCCACTTTGGCGGCAGGTGATTCTGTCTGACTCATCAATCGTGATCCGTATTGGGGCTGGGTTGAAATAACTCAGCAAGTGTATCAAGAATTGCAGTATCACTGGGGGCGGATGTCAGTGCAGGAAGATGAGAAAATCCCCGTTCCAACGCCACTTCACGGGTACGTTCACTGATTACCACCAGTGGGGTCTGCAGTAGTGGCGCATGTCCCGCTTCGCCCACCATGGAGATCAGATTGTCCAGGCTCTGGTTGCTGGTGACAACGGCTGCATCGAGTCGATCCTGATGCCACGCCTGCAGCAGTGGGTCCGGATCGATCTGTGGGATGGTACGTCGGTAGGCTTCGGCATACAGCACCTCAGCACCGCGTCGGCGCAGGGTCTCGGCCAGCAGTTCACGCCCCCCCTCACCGCGTACAATCAAAATTCTCTTTCCGTCGACTGCTTGCAGTTGTGGGGTGGCGAGAAGCCCTTCGCTATCAAAACGGCGTTCCGGCAGGATATCGACGGCTACTCCTGCACGGTTGAGTGCTCGGGTGGTTGCCTTACCGACTGCTGCAATCTGAATGTTTTCGGGAAGATCTCCCTGCTGCTGAATTATCTCCAGCCCGATACGGGCAGCATTGGCACTGATAAAGAGTAGGATATTAAACTGTTCCAGTTGTCGGAATTGCTCCAGGGCTGTCTCGGGATTGTGTGGAGGGAGAATCTCAATGGTAGGAAAGGGGAGTGCACTCCCGCCAGCAGTCTCAATCAACTCAATCAACCGTGCTGCCTGATGGGCAGGGCGGGTAACCAGAATGGTTCTGTCTTGAAGTGGTGCCGATCGCACAGGATTGTGTGTGCTATTCCGCCTCGGCGTAGAGTGCCTCAAGAATCTCTCGGGCACCACTATTCAGTAGCTGTTCTGCCACCTCGATGCCGAGTGTCTCACCATCGGTAGCAGCACCATGGACCTCCTTGCGGATAATGGTGGCACCATCAACGGAACCGACCAGCCCGCGTAGCCAGAGCTGGTCTCCTTCGAGTATCGAGTAGCTGCCAATCGGTACCTGACACCCTCCCTCCAGGCGGTTGTTGAGGGCTCGTTCAGCGCGTACCCGCAGGGAAGTTTCATGGTGGTTGAGTGGCTCAATCAACTGCAGCACCTCTTCATCCCCCTCGCGACACTCGATGCCGACTGCACCCTGACCGACTGCAGGCAGGATCACCTCCGGCGCAATGCGGCTACGGATACGCCCCTCCATCTCTAGCCGGATCAGTCCGGCAGAGGCGAGGATGATGGCATCGAACTGCCCCTCATCGAGTTTGGCCAGACGGGTGTTGACGTTGCCGCGCAGATCGAGAATCTCCAGATCGGGTCGCAGATCAAGCAGCTGGCACTTGCGGCGCAGGCTGGAGGTGCCGACTCGAGCATTCTCCGGCAGATCTTCAAATTTCTCGTAGCTGTTGGAGACGAAGGCATCCAGTGGCACCTCGCGCTCACAGATCACCGGCAGGAAGAGTCCCTCGGGGAAGGCCATCGGCACATCCTTCATCGAGTGTACTGCGATATCGCATTTCCCCTCCAGCATCTGTGCCTCCAACTCCTTGACAAAGAGCCCCTTACCGCCGATTTTTGCCAGCGGAGTGTCGAGAATCTTGTCCCCTTTGGTGCTCATGGTGACCAGCTCCACCTCCAGTCCATCATGGATCTCCAGTAGACGGCTCTTCACATATTCGGCTTGCCACAGGGCGAGAGGACTCTTGCGGGTTGCAATTCGGAGCTTGGATAACATGATTGGATTCCAGATTGGGGTTACAATGAGCAAATTTGCGTCGAAGTATATAGGAACGTGGAGACCGTTGTCTCTGTCAGAGGATTCGAGTGAACCATTTTTTAAGACATTTTTTGTGGGGCCTGCTGCTGATCGCGCCGATTGGCTGGGCAACGACCGACCATGTGACAATGAGTGACAATCTGCAGCAGGATGGTGCGCTTGCTGCAGAGCGTGGTGTACCACTGATATTGATGGTGTCGGCTGAGGAGTGTCCTTACTGCATGGTGATGGAATCGGACTATCTGGTACCGCTGTTGCGTAATCGTGCCTATGACTCCAAGGTATTGATCCGAAAGATTCATCTTGACAGTTTTGATGATATTGTCGATTTTGATGGTCAGAAGGTTGCACCGACCGATGTCAGTCAACACTACAAGGTCTGGGTGACGCCGACGCTGCTCTTCCTCAATGGCAAGGGGGAAGAGGTACAGAAGCGGATGGTCGGGCTGGGCGTACGTGACTTTGTCAGCGACTTTATCGACCAGTCGATTGCTGCGGCAGCAAAATTTATTCAATTGAAATAGAGATTATGAGTGAAGTAAAAGAGAAGCCCTGGACCGGGCGTTTTACTGAGTCTACGGACGCTTTTGTGGAGGCCTTTACCGCATCGGTTACCTTTGATCAGCGTATGGCACACTATGATATCCGTGGTTCCATTGCCCATGCACGCATGTTGGCTGAGGTTGGGGTTCTCACTGCCGAGGAGCAGCAGCAGATTGTCGAGGGGCTGGAAGCAATTCTGGAGGAGATCAAGGCGGGCGACTTCAACTGGTCGATTGCGCTGGAAGATGTTCACATGAATGTCGAGTCCCGTTTGGTTGCGCAGATCGGGGATGTGGGCAAAAAACTTCACACAGGTCGTTCGCGCAATGATCAGGTAGCAACCGATATCCGCCTCTGGTTGCGTGATGAGATTGATACCATCCTGGCGGAGATTACCCGTCTGCAGGAGGCGCTGCTGGTATTGGCTGAGCGTGAGGCGGAGACCATCATGCCTGGGTTTACCCATCTTCAGACAGCGCAGCCGGTTACTTTCGGCCACCATATGATGGCGTGGCATGAGATGTTGGTGAGAGACTATGGGCGCATGGTCGACTGTCGCAAGCGGGTCAATATCATGCCACTGGGTGCGGCGGCACTGGCCGGTACCACCTTCCCGATCGACCGTACTATTACTGCGCGCCTGCTGGGCTTTGATGCACCGACAGAGAACTCGCTCGATGCGGTGAGTGACCGTGACTTCTC
>CAYQFH010000165.1:0-4235 GCA_964416755.1 uncultured Piscirickettsiaceae bacterium
GATGCGAAGAAAACGGTTCTATGGATGGTCATGGTGTTGGCTCCTTAACCAACAGAGGCGCAGGGAAGGGGATCTTCCACTGCGCCTCTATTCAATGCTCATACAGGGTTAGATGCTGCCGAGATAGTTCCAGGTCTCCACCACGGTATCCGGGTTGAGTGAGATACTGGAGATCTCCTTCTCCAGCAGCCACGCAGCCAGATCAGGGTGATCCGATGGCCCCTGGCCACAGATACCGACATACTTGCCCTGCTTGTGGCAGGCGTCGATCGCCATGGTCAGCATCTTCTTCACTGCAGGGTTACGCTCGTCAAAGCCATCTGCAACCAGACCGGAGTCACGATCCATTCCCAGTGTCAGCTGGGTCATGTCGTTGGAGCCGATGGAGAAGCCATCGAAGTACTCGAGGAACTCTTCTGCCAATACCGCATTGGAGGGCAGCTCACACATCATGATGACACGCAGGCCATCCTTGCCACGTTCCAGACCATTCTCCTTGAGGATCTCGATCACCGCAGCCGCCTCTTCCAGGGTGCGCACAAACGGGATCATGATCTCCACATTGGTCAACCCCATCTCGTTGCGCACCCGCTTGATCGCATCGCACTCCATCTTGAAGCACTCGCGGAAGCTCTCGGAGATGTAGCGCGAGGCACCACGGAAACCGATCATCGGATTCTCCTCCTCCGGCTCGTAGCGGGTACCGGCAAAGAGGTTGGCGTACTCGTTGGACTTGAAGTCGGACATGCGGATGATCACCGCACCGTTGGAGAAGGCCGCCGCAATGGTGGCGATCCCCTCGGTCAGCTTGCTCACATAGAAGTCGACTGGAGAGCCGTAGGCCGCGGTACGCTTGCCAATCTCACTCTTCAAGTCGTCCGGCAGCTGATCAAACTCCAGCAGCGCCTTGGGGTGGATGCCGATGGTGTTGTTGATGATGAACTCCAGACGGGCCAGACCGACACCCGCATTCGGGGTGTTGGCGAAGTCGAAGGCGCGACCAGGGTTGCCCACATTCATCATCACCTTGACTGGAATCTCCGGCAGGCTGTCGACCGCAGTCTCGCTACGCTCAAAGGCCAGCTCCCCGGCATAGACATAACCGGTATCCCCTTCGGAGCAGGAGGCGGTCACTCCATCGCCATCGGTCAGCTTCTCGGTGGCATCGCCACAGCCGACAATGGCCGGTACACCCAGCTCACGGGCGATGATCGCAGCGTGACAGGTACGACCACCACGGTTGGTGATGATGGCTGAAGCGCGCTTCATCACCGGCTCCCAGTCGGGATCGGTCATGTCGGTGATCAGTACATCACCGGGCTGCACCTGATCCATCTCGGAGATGTCGTGGATGATACGGGCAGGGCCGCTGCCGATCTTCTGGCCGATGGCACGTCCCTCGACCAGCGCCTCACCGCTCTCCTTGAGCTGGTAACGCTCGATCGCCTGGCTGTTATCCTCACGGCTCTTCACCGTCTCTGGACGGGCCTGCACAATATAGAGCTTGCCGTCGTTGCCATCCAGCGCCCACTCGATATCCATCGGGCGCTTGTAGTGCGCCTCAATAGTCATCGCATAGCGGGCCAGCTCCTCAACCTGTGCATCGTTGATGGAGAAGCGGATCTGCTCTGCCTCATCCACATTCAGCGTCTCTACGCTCTCCTCCAGCTCACCGTGGGAGTAGCACATCTTGATCAGCTTGGAGCCGAGGTTGCGGCTCAGTACCGCAGGCTTGTCTGCGGCCAAGGTGGGCTTGTGCACATAGAACTCATCCGGGTTGACTGCACCTTGCACGACAGTCTCACCCAGTCCGTAGGCGGAGGTAATGAAGACCGCATCCTTGAAGCCGGACTCGGTATCGAGGGTGAACATCACCCCGCTGGAGCCGATGTCACTGCGTACCATCTGCTGGATACCGGCAGAGAGGGAGACCATCTCGTGCTCAAACCCCTGGTGTACGCGGTAGGAGATGGCGCGGTCATTATAGAGCGAGGCAAACACCTTCTTGATCGCAGCCAGCACCTCATCGATACCGCTGATATTGAGGTAGGTCTCCTGTTGTCCGGCAAAGGAGGCCTCTGGCAGGTCTTCTGCAGTCGCTGAAGAGCGCACCGCAAAGGTCGCCTCGCTACCCAGCTTCTCGGTCAGCTTCTGGTAAGAGCCGACAATGGCGTTGTGCAGCGCCTCGGGGAAGGGGGTCTCCTCAATCCACTCACGGATCTTGGCACCGGTCTCGGTCAACTGCTGAATATTGTCCGGGTCCAGCTTGTCCAGCACCGAGTTGATGTTGGACTTCAAATTGTTATGGTTCAAAAAGAGCTGAAAGCCATACGCTGTGGTAGCAAAACCACCAGGGACTCGTACCCCTTTACTGGAGAGGGCACCAATCATTTCGCCCAGGGAGGCATTCTTGCCGCCCACGATCTTCACATCCTCCATGCCGACTGAATCGAGCCAGACTACGCATTCATTCATCGCTTTTCTTCCCATTGAATTGATAAAAGACAGAATTAGAAAAAGTTGTTCACATAAATAAAATCTTTATGTGTGATGGGATTGTAATATTTTCCAAGGGTGTAGGTATGAGAAATATTAATAGCAACTATTGCTCACCATTGATAAAAGAGATGATGAAATTCTCCTGCGGCTGGCCCACTTTTCAGCGGCCATATTGTCCCAATATCCCTGTGCAGGGTGCCAAATCTCTCAGAGCTGATCGAGCGGACTCTGTACCCCAGCCCCCTGATTGAGTACATGGGTATAGATCATGGTGGTGGAGACATCGGCATGTCCCAACAGCTCTTGTAGCGTGCGGATATCGGTTCCACTCTCCAGCAGGTGAGTGGCAAAGCTGTGGCGCAGCGTGTGACAACTAACGCTCTTGGTCAGCCCGGCAGCGCGGGCAGCGCGCTTGACGCCCTTCTGCAGACTGCTCTCATGGAGGTGGTGGCGACGCGTTATACCTGTTCGTGGATCGACCGAGAGGCGGCTGCTGGGAAAGAGGTACTGCCAACCCCACTCGGTGGCGGCGTTTGGATATTTTCTGTTCAATGCACCCGGCAGATAGACCGCTCCGAAGCCCTGTTCCAGATCCTGCTGGTGGAGCTGCTCTACCCGCTGCATCTGCTCCTGCAGCGGAGAGATCAGGCGTTGGGGCAGAGGGACAACGCGATCCTTCTGCCCCTTGCCACCACGTACCGTGATCTGATTGTAATCAAAATCGATATCATGGATTCGTAGCCGTATACACTCCATCAAGCGCAATCCGGCACCATAGAGCAGACTGGTCATTAGATGATGGCTGCCCTGCAACTGCTCCAGCAGATGGCTGGTTTCAGAGCGGGACAAGACCACTGGAATCTTTCGTGGGCGTCTGGCCCGGGTGAAATTGCCGATCTCCCCAATGGGTTGGTGCAGCACCTGATCATAGAGAAAGACCAGTGCATTGAGCGCCAGATTCTGGGTGCTTGCCGCCACATTGCGTTCAACAACCAGATACTCCAGATACTGTCGCACCTCATTGACCCCCAGATCCCTAGGAGGGCGGTTATCACAGAAGGCGATAAAGCGAGAGACCCAGGTCTCGTAACTCTGTTCGGTGCGAATCGAGTAGCCACGGCTACGGATCTCGGTCAACAACTGCTCGATCACTGCGCGGTGCCGTTTGCGGGTTGCGGCCAGAGATGAGTCCCTGGAAGAGGAGAGGCGTTCCACCGTCTGGCTGATGGACTGTTCACGGGCAATGGAGGCGTGACCGCTATCCAGAGAGAAAGAGGCATCAATCAGAGATTGCCACTCAAAAGTATTGGCCCACGGTGCCTGAATAAAAAGAAACAGATTCCGTATAGCATCGACCATTTGACGGTATTGCCAGTCACTGATCCCTGTCAAACGCCCCTGTTGCTGCAGATAGGCGCTCACATCATCCGGGGTGTGCTGTGCCAACCGCCGGTCGGGAATGGATGCAATATACTGCTCGCAGTGGCGTACATACCATCGTAATAGTTTCTCTTTAACTCCCTGTTTTGTTACAAAATTGTAATATTTCTCCCAGAAGCGATCTATATCAGTAGTAGACGTTGATAAAGTGCTTTTCATTTGATAGGGTCGAATCTACTATCTGTTCAGGAGAAGGTTATGGGGTGGTACAAGGGAGTTGCTGTAGGTTGTATTCAGGATACTATACGGAATCCGTATAGTACAGTATTTAGCGATTCCGTCTAATACACTGTTAG
>CAYQFH010000166.1:0-4184 GCA_964416755.1 uncultured Piscirickettsiaceae bacterium
TGTTCGGCTGCTATGGACTCCAGTTGGGAGATGATCGATTGGCAGACCGAGAGTTCGTGCATGATTAGTCGGTACTGTTCTCTGGAGGTGCCGTGTTGTGCTGCATCTCTTCATAGAGCGCCCAGGCGGTTTCGGCCTCCTCTTGTGTCACTTTCTGGATCGCCTGCCCCAGATGGCTCACCAGATAGTCGCCCACAGCCCAATCCTCATGCTGCAACATGAAGAGGTTGACCTCGCGCTCTACCCCCTGGGCCTCACAGTGGGCGATAAAGCGGTCGATCTTTTTGATCTGCATGGGGATGCCAAAACACATACTGCTAATGATACTCTTACGAGTAGTAAAGGAAAGGGATGGGATCAATTATGAAAAAGACATTGGTTTTGGGGTTGGGCAATACACTGTTGGGGGATGAGGGGGTGGGGGTGCGCGTGATCGAGCGACTGGTGGCCTCTGGTGAGCGTCCCGGCGTGGAGTGGATGGATGGGGGTACCCTCAGCTTTACCCTGGCCGGCCCCATTGCCGAGGCGGACTATCTGATTGTGGTCGATGCGGCCAATCTGCAAGGGCGCAGTGGTGCGGTTCAGGTATTTGAAAATGAGGAGATGGATGCCTTTATCGGTACCGGCAAGATGAGCAGTGTGCATGAGGTGAGTTTGCTGGATCTGCTCTCGATCAGTGCACTCAGTAGTGATCTGCCGGAGCATCGGGCGCTGGTAGGGGTTCAACCGGAGTTTGTGGATTGGGCAGATGTGCTCTCCCCATCGGTAGAGGCCGCCGTTGAGGTGGCAGTGGAAGAGGTCAATCAACTGCTGGAGCAGTGGCAATGAGTGGGCTCGACCAGATCCCGATTACAGTTGCAGGGATGGAGAACCGTGCCATGGTTAACTCCATTCTGCTGGAGATTGCGACACTGCTGGAAGCCTATCTGCAAACCGGAGAGCGTAGGGAACTGGATCTGCAGAGTCTGCCGTTGACAGCAGTGGATCAGCAGGTACTACAGCGCGTGTTGGGGGAAGGGGAGATCAAAATCGGACTCAATGTGATGGGGGAGAGTGAAATTATCGAGACCCGATTTGCCGGTGTCTGGCGGATTACCCATCGGGATCAGGAAGGGAGAGTCACTGCAGAAATTGTGGAAATTGCGGCAGTTCCCGCCATTATCGAGGCCGATCCTGCTGAGATGCGGGGTGCCATTGATACAATCAAAATGGCGGCAAGTGAATAACCAACCAAAATAGTCGCTTAAAATTCAAAGAAATAGGTTTGACAATAGCTTGTTCTAGGTATAAAAAATCAGTAGCAATAGGTTAATTAATACAGTGTATTGGTGAATACTAAAACTACTGGAGTGGCCTGATGAACAAGAAGCTGGAGCAGTCGGACTGGAGTGGTACTGACATTGGTGGTGCAGACATCGGTGGTACAGATATGGATCGTGAGACCTTTGCCGAGCATCTGGAACGCAACGGAGTGAGCCGTAGAGGGTTTCTGAAGTTCTGTAGCAGTATGGCAGCGGCACTGGCACTACCGGCAGGATCAACCGAGGTGATGGCCAAGGCGCTGGCAGCAGCACGACGACCCAGCGTGATCTGGCTCTCGTTTCAGGAGTGCACCGGCTGTACCGAGTCGATCACCCGCTCCTACGGGCCAACCATTGAAAATCTGATTTTTGACTTCGTCTCACTCGATTACCACCACACATTGCAGGTGGCGGCAGGTCATCAGGCCGAGGAGGCCAAAGAGCATGCGATGAAGGCAGACTACGGCAAGTATCTGCTGATAGTAGATGGCTCCACCCCCATGAAAGAGAATGGGATCTACTCTACCATTGCGGGGCGTACCAATATCGATATTCTGGAGGAGGCTGCAGCAGGGGCTGCTGCCGTGGTGGCGGTCGGTACCTGTGCCGCCTACGGTGGTCTGCCCATGGCCAAGCCAGATCCAACCGGTGCGGTACCGGTCAGTGAGCTGGTCAAGGACAAACCGGTGATGAATATCCCCGGCTGTCCACCCGTTCCACTGGTGATGACCGGTGCTCTGGCCCACTTCCTCACCTTCGGGCGTCTGCCTGATATGGATGAGCTGGGACGGCCCAAGGCGTTCTATGGCGATAGCATCCATGACCGCTGCTATCGTCGAACCTACTATGATCAAGGTCTGTTTGCCGAGGCCTTCGATGATGAGGGGGCGCGTAAGGGGTATTGCCTCTACAAGCTGGGCTGCAAAGGGCCAACCACCCACAATGCCTGTGCCACCCTGAAGTGGAACGATGGTGTCAGCTTCCCCATTGAGTCGGGACACCCCTGCCTGGGCTGCTCGGAACCCAACTTCTGGGATGCCGGTAGCTTCTATGAGGCACTCTCGGTACCTCAAGGAGATACCAGTGAGACCATCCTCAAGGCGGGTGCCATCGGTGTTGGTGTCGGTGCTGCCGCTGCAGCACTCAATCGTGGCAAGAAGAGCAGAGCCGTGGAGGAGCGTGAGACCCTGGCGGTTGATGATCTGAAGAGGGAGAGCTGACATGGAAGTCAATGAGCTACTGATTTGGGCAAGAGGACCAGGCTTCGAACTGGCACTGGCGATCTTCGTATTTGGTGTGCTGTTGCGACTGTTCGAGATTCTCAGTCTCGGGCGCAAGCCGGATCTGTCGGCGCCACGCGATAGTGGTATCAGCGGTGGCTTGCGTACCATTGTCAGCCGTTCATTGCCCCGTCCCACCATCTTTGCGCGGGAGCCACTGCGCATTCTCAACGGCTATGTGATGCACATTGGACTGTTTGTGGTGATCTTCCTCTATCGCCCCCATCTTGAACTGCTGGGGCTGGATTGGGCAGGGTTGCCCAGTGGCATGGTCGATGCGATTACCGCAGTGACTATGCTGTCGATGGTGGTGGCGTTGTTGATGCGGCTCTATAGCCCTGTGTTGCAGCATATCTCCACGCTGGAGGATTACGTGGTCTGGCTTGTAACCCTGCTGCCACTGGTGACCGGATATATGGCCTATAACCATCTGCTGTTCGACTACACGCTGATGTTGGCCTATCACATCCTCAGTGCTGAATTACTATTGGTTGTCGCACCATTTACCAAGTTGACCCACATTTTCAGTTTTGCGCTGTCGCGCTGGTATCAGGGATATCTGGCGGGACGCAGAGGAGTGGAATCATGAGCAAGCCATCTGTCGAAAAGGGACTTCAGTTCATCAAGGCGCAGATCGATGCGCCGGTTGCCAGCTTCTTCAGCTCCTGTGTCCACTGTGGACTCTGTGCCGATGCCTGTCTCTTCTATACCGAGACGGAAGATCCCAAGTACACCCCTATCAACAAGGTGGAGCCCATGCGTCGGGTCTGGGAGCATGAGTACACCGTGCTGGGCAGATTGAAAGCTGCACTGGGGTTGGGCAAGAAGGTGGATGAGGAGACCTTCAAGGAGTGGGAGACCATGGTCTATGATGGCTGCTCTCTCTGCGGCCGCTGCTCACTCGCCTGCCCACTGGGTAATGATATCTCCGGGATGATCCGCAAACTGCGTGAAGGCTTTGCAGCAGCCGGTTATGCACCGCCTGACCTGATTGGTGCCACCGAGCGTGCGGTGGAGATCGGTAGCCCCATGGGGGTCAAGCTCCCTGCAGTGAAGGCGCAGATCCGCCATCTGGAGGAGGATACCGGTCTCAAGGTGGAGCTGGACAAGAAGGGGGCGGAGTATATGGTGCTGCTCTCCTCGATGGAGATCATGAACTTTCCCGAGTATCTGGAGGCAATTGCTCGGATCATGAAGCAGGCGGGTAAAACCTGGACTATCGCATCCACCGCCTTTGAAGCGACCAATAGTGGTATCCAGATTGGTGTATCCGATCTGGCCAAGGTGATTGTCTCGCGCATTGTTGATGCGGCTGAGGCACTGGATGTGAAGACGGTGATCAGCCCAGAGTGTGGTCACGCCTTTACTGCAGTGCGTTGGGAAGGCCCCAACCTGATTGGTCGTCCCTACAAATTCGAGGTCAAGCATATCCTTGAGGTACTGGATGAGTTTACCCGTCAGGGGTTGATTCGGACCGAGGGGATGGAAGAGGCACGACTCACCTACCATGACCCCTGCCAGATCGCACGCAAAGGTGGTGTGGTGGAGCAGCCACGGCGTCTGCTCAACAAGGTGGCCAGTAACTTTGTGGAGATGCGGGATG
>CAYQFH010000167.1:0-4179 GCA_964416755.1 uncultured Piscirickettsiaceae bacterium
GATACAGCGTCCCGCTGGGGGATGGGGACGCTCAGAGGTCGCTTTGATAGGCGGCCCCAGTTTCACTACGTTTTTACTGAAAGATTCATACAGCGCACCAATAGGGGTTTTGTACTGACTGCCCGCCTTGGCACCACCAATAATCAGATGGCAGTTGATGCAGACCCCAACATATGGATGGGGCATCGTGGCTCCCGGTTTGATACGGGGGATATGGGTAATTCGCATTTTCCGGTATTCAGTCTGCGGGCTGATCAGATCAATTACCGGGTCAAACAGAGAAGGTTCGGTCGGTTTCGGCAAACGCCCCATCAAGCCATTGGTTGCTGCACGGCGTGATGGATCTTCGACCATCTTGATCCAGAAAAATCCGGTGCCCAGCAAGGTAAGAATCACAAAACCCACCAACGATGGTCGTGCCAGTGGCTGCGCCTTGTTGAGCAGTTTTCGGATACGCTTCATCGGGTCTGAATGAGACCGCAGTTAACGGGGCTGGTCGCTCCAGAGCGCCAGACCATCCAGTGTTCTCAGGCGGCAACGGACCCCATTCACCGTAATGTGGCGAGCATAGACCGGAGCCGTTGGACGCACCTTGTCAAAACGGAACGCCTCTCCACTCACCTGTTGTCTATCCTGTAACTTGCAGCCCTGAAAGGTAAGGTACCACTCCGGGGCCAGCGAAATCTCCTGCTGACGGCCTCCCGACTGCACCATCACATGGATCTGTCCCCAGCCACCGGGGTCACGATTGATCACCTGGGTTACACGCCCCTGATAGTGCTCCGTTGCCCCTACCTTGAGCGGCTTCATCAACTGCACCTGCTGCATTTGTATCGGTTGCTGCCACTGTACCGCATTCATCTGTGGTGCCATGGCATTGAACGGCGCATTGACCGGCGCATTGCCATTGCCTCCGGTCTGTTTCACCTGGCGGTGCAGATGGGCCTGATTCTGTGCTGGCCCACTGCGCGCAGTCTCCACATCCACATCAATATCCCCTGGCACCAGTGCGACAAAGGCAATACCAATGAAAAGCACTGCTCCTGCGAGCATGACCCACTGCTCAGGTTTGATACTGGATAACAGCTCACGCATAACCGCTTACCCCTGATTCAAGAACATTAGTTGACGGTAACGACCGGGATCTCTCCTGAAGAACGTGCTGCACGACGTGCCTTGCTCCCCTTCACCACCTGTGCAGGGGTGAGTGAAACGCGAATATCATGGACATGTTCGACACCATACTCGATTTTCTCCTTCACCCAACGCACAATCTGGTCACCTTCTTTCACCGTCAATCCTTTGTCGACATAGAGGTTGAGATCAACATGCATCTCTTCACCGACATGACGTCCACGCAGGTAGACCACACCAATGACACCATCCACCTCTTGTGCCAGATCGTAGACCTCTTTCAGCTCGTCGATATCGAGTGAAGAGTCCATCAGACCAGAGATCGCCTCCTGATTCAGCTCAATACCGATATGGATCACCATGAAGCCCACAACAACCGCCGCGATATTATCGGCAATCGGAAAGCCCATGACCGCGATACCAATGCCAACCAGCACGCCTACCGAAGAGAGTGCATCAGAACGGTTATCCCATGCATTGGCCATGATCGCCGGGCTCTTGTTCTCGGTACCCACACAGCTCTGGTAACGGTACATGATCTCATTGGTCAGTGCCGAAATCAGTGCCCCCAACAGTGCCATCGGATTGGGTTCAGTAATATCCCCTGCAATGATTGCAGAGACTGACTCATAAATCAGATAGATCGCACCAAAAATGAGGATCAAGCCGACAATCGACGAGGAGATAAACTGGATATTGCCATAACCATACGGATGTTTATCATCAGCCGGGCGGTTGGAGAGCTTGAGGCTGGCCATGGTTACACCACTGGCCACCACATCGGCACCGGAGTGCATTGCATCTGCCACCAACGCCGCACTACCCGTCATCATCCCCAGCAGCCCTTTGTAAGTCATCTGGCCGATATTGACCAGGAAGGCCCACCAAACCACCTCATCACGACAGTCTCTACAGTGTTCAAACTTTGCCATAGTGCTCTCTCTGATCTTTTCAGATCACCTCATCCTGTTTTAGATAATCGAGCAGACAGGAGCCGGGAATACGGTAATTACCATTAACCAATCGCCCCTTGATCTGCTGCTTTTTCAACTTTTCCACAATATCAATACGCTCTACACCGAGTAGAACCGCGGCCTCACGCGAATTGTAAATCCTGTGTGGCTGAATCTCTTTCTGCTCACGCTGATGAATCTCTCGTAGATTCTTCAGACTGAGCGTCACCCCCAACAATGTACCCATACGACCGACAAAGAGCCAGAGCGGGTTCATTCTTTCGCCACCTCCGCTTCAGGCTGCTCATCCGCAGCATGCTCCTCTGTTGATAACTCTGCTGCAGGGGGATCTTCAACAATTGCCTGCTGTCTGGTCTGCTGTTGAGGTTGCTGGTAAACAGTCGGCTCATGGCTGTCACTATCCTTGCCATGTCCATTCTCTGTACTGAACGGCAACAGTTGTTCAAAGATACTGCGATGAATCTCTGGTCGACGATGGGCCGCATCCTCAGCCACAAAGTAGTCAAAGCGATGGAAACGGGTCACCTCAGCCAGAATGTACCAGGGGAAGTTGGATATCTCGGTATTGAAAATTCTCACCTTCTCCTGGTAAGCCATACGACGATCTGCGATGCGGTCCTCAATATGAACCAGCGACATCATCATCTCTTTATAGGTCTCCGAGGATTTGATGTCCGGATACTGCTCAGCCAGCCCCAGCAGACGTCCCAGAGACTGCTCCATACCACTCTGGCTCATTTCCCTCAGCACCTTGCTGAAGTCATCAAAGTTTGGATTCTCCTGGCTCGAAATACTACGGGTAATCGATGCCTCCACCTCGGGTGGTAGCTTGATCTTCTTGATGATGTCCTTACGCGCATCGGCCACATGAGAGAAGACCGCATGCTCCAATGAGGCATGATTCAGCGTCAGCTTAAGCAGATTCTCAAACAGGTTGGCTCTGCGCTGGAAGGCTCCCTCCAGATGACCACGTTTTGCCAACACCTCTTCCTGCATCATAATAAAGGCGTTGAATTTGTAGAGCACCGTGGCCGAGAAGATGGTGAGAATGATCAACGAGATCACCAGAATCACCTTCGCCCCCGGGATATGCGGCATCTGGAAGCGGGGATTGATCTCCTCGTGGTAGAGTTCGCGCAGACGGTCCTTCGACGCGTTCATCCGATCACGCCTTCCACCCTGCAGATCGTCGTAACCCAGTGGCATCAGGCTGCCTGCTCCTTCTTCTCGGTTGCCTCTTCATCAACAACTGTTACTTGTGGCTCTTCATCAGTGACACCCTTCTTGGCAGCGGTTTCAGCTGATTCTGAAACTTCCACTGTGACCGTCTCCGAGGCAACCTCATCACTAGCAACTTCCAGCTCAATCACACGCTTGTGATGAACTGTTGCCTTGTCACTCTCGCCTTGACTCTCATAGAGCACGGCAATCAGGCGGTGCGCCTTGAGGCTATCCCCATTCTGCTTGAGCGCACTCTCCAACACCGCTATCGCCTCACCCATCTCACCGGCGCGATCCAGCGCAACCGCCAGTTTCATCAAGGTATCAAAATCTTCACTATTGGCATCACGATCTTCGCGCAACAGTTTAAGCAGCTTCTGCTGATCACCCAACTCCTCATAGACCCTGGCCAATACGGAACGCAGACGACTGTGCTCTGGGCGGTCGTTCAGTGCTTCCTCCAGTAGTGGCTGCGCCTCCTCCAGCTTCCCGGTCTTGAAATAGCAGATCCCCAAATAGAGGGCCACCTCAGTATCCTCCGGATACTCTGCATGCAGTTCCAGCAGCAGTTTCTGCGCCTGCATGTAGCGGTGGCGCCGCGCCAGAGAGATTCCCTTATCACGGAAGTAATCATGACGCAGATCATCATCAATCTTGAAGGTCTGATGAAAGGCGTTGATGAAGCGATCGCTCATCTGGCCGAGAATACGTGCCCCCGCCTTTGCATAAAGCCCCAACAGGTCACTCAACTGTACTTCAATTGCCATCTACCCAATTTCCTTCTTCAATCTATCCTGAGAATCCGTTATGTAAGAATCAACATCTTGACACCAATCACCAGCATCAATCC
>CAYQFH010000168.1:0-4168 GCA_964416755.1 uncultured Piscirickettsiaceae bacterium
ACTCATATAGACATGAACACAGTATTTTTATAAACTGTTGAAGGACATTGAGATTATCTGCTTGCCAAAAGCCAGTATCTCCGTGAACAGCGTCCAACAGTTTCTGAGGTGTCCAAAGAGCCTCCATCTGTCTCTGAGAGCACTCCTGTAACGCCCCGATCTGTAACTGAGTCTCACCAAATCGACCGCTTTGCGTAAACAATAAATGCTTTCTGTTTCAACTGGTTAATCTTTTACTGCTGCTGGAGACAATGTGATACATTGGCCTCTTGAGCTTTCAATAACTGACCATATGCCCTATCTGATTTTCTCCGTCGTCGGTGTAGCAGCACTGATCATCCTGGTACTCTTTTTTCGCTACTTTTTGATGGGGGTCGGCGGTCTGTTTGCCTGGGCCAGACATTCTGGAGGAAAGGGAATTGCACTCTTTCTGGCGGGTTGGATCTTCTTTTCACCATTGATGGTGATTGGATGCGTACTCTATGGCTACCAGTTGGCGCATTCAGAGTAGCTGGGTACTTTTTCTCCTATCATGAAAAAGGGGTAAGGTTCTCACCTTACCCCTTTTTTGATCAGCTGTTACACTGAACTACTTGCGATAGGAAGCCCCATTCCACTCCAGACCATTACTCATATAGGTGTGGAAAAACTCCAGATTGCGATACTGTTCACTTTGCGCCTTGAATGGCTTGGCACGGACCTGCTTGTTACAGCCACCATAGCGACGATGCAAGGTACCCATGCCATCCCCGGATTTAGACTTTCCAGACCACTTGGCGCGGAACACTGGAAAACCAGAGGTCTGTCCCAGCGCGGGTGAAAGCAGATCGGCACGGATATGCTGACCTGACTGGTAGACATGACAATCGGCACAGGCAAGATTGAGCTGTCCACGCTTGGCGTAGAAGAACTGCTTACCCTGTTCATAGGCAGCCTGAGCCTTTGGATCATCAGGAATCACGATATTGATCTTCTGACCACGCCCCTCATACGAAACATAGGCAGAGAGATAAGCCAATGTGCCGGTCTTCCACTTCAGTTTCTTCTCTCCATTCTCGGTACGGCAGCGGTTCAACTCACCTTCGAGAGTGAGCACCTGCCCCCGCTGTGCATCCCAACGGGGATAGTCTGCACGAATTTTGGAGACATCGTCACCGAAACAGCTTGCATAGCCTTTACCGTTCTTGAAGGGCTTGTTCCACTCCTCTTCACCCTTCTCTACGTAAGCTTCATAAGGGGGAAACTCCTCAATTGCCTCCCATTGCTGACGGAAGCTCTCATTGATCGAATAGACGCCATTATTGAAATCAGCATATTCGGTCTTCGGGAACTTCTCTACAAAATAGGCCTGAAATGCCTTGAGGTCATCAGCAGGGGCCGCCTGTGCTGCAACGGCACCTAATGCCATTGCTACTGCTCCCATGCTCACCAGGATTTTCTTCATCATATTCTCCTTTGATTATTCTATTGCGCTCACTCTGTGTGTGAGCCGGCTATCCAGCAGCTAACTGCTGGTGGCCTGTTTATTATTTAGACTTCTTGCTTCCTGAACCGGAACCACCTTTATTGTCGGTCCAGCTCACCTTGATCTCATCTCCTTTGGCACCCTCTACCTGAATGCGCAGGTATGGATTTTTTGAGATCGTGGAGTTGAAGTCTGCATGCATAAAAGGCACACCATTTTTCTCTGCAACCACTGTCTGGATAAAGTGGGCAGGAATCTTCTCTCCTGTCTTCTTGTCTTTTCTCAGACCTGTCTCCATCGGGTGGCTCATCAGACATTTGATATCGATAACGCCCTTCTTCGCTTTGGCTCTAAGCTTAACCGCATTCTTTGCCATCTTATTTTCCTCTTATGAATTCTTATCGTTAATCGATTATGTATGGCTAACCACCACAACCACCGATGGTAACTTTGACCTGTGCCTTTGCATGCACCGTACCAGAGGCCGTCTTGACCAAGCCAAACACATCACCAGTCTTACCCATCTTCAGTCGAGTAGAGACAAAGGCTACCGCCCCCTCTTTCATCTGATAGGTTGCTGCAAGTGGACGCTGATTCGCTGCAGCCACGATGCTGATACTCTCCACACCGCTGATTCCGGTGGCATCTACCGTTACCGGAACAACCGCACCATTCTCGGCAATCTCTGGCGCCTTGATCTTCACCGAGCCACTGGCACTTCCAGTATCGGCCACACTCTCGGCCTCCATCTCAGCCTTTGGCCATGCAGCCAATACCGCACGTGGCGCCAGCAAACCTGCTCCCAGCGCTGCAGTGATTGCACTACCTGCCAGAGTTCCTTTCATAAATAGTCGTCTTTTCACAGTTCTTTCTCCTTTGATAGTACTTACAGGCTGTAGATAAACTCTGTAACCTTGTCGATCTCAGACTCGGTCATGATGTTATGACGTCCAAATGGGGGCATTACCGTGTTGGGGTTCGCAGCAGTGGCATCCCAAATCTGTGCACGCAGCTCCTCTTTGTTAGGGTAGCGCATCTTCATCATCAGGATGGGTGGTGCAATATCACCGGCCATACGTCCACCCTCAATACGGTGGCAAGCCAGACAGTTCCCTTTTTTCTTATTGAAGGCGATCGCTTTACCCTCTTCAATCACATCTGCAACAGCAACAGAGGAGCCCATCAACGCCACGGCAAACCCGGTAGCAGCCACTCCTGTTGAGATCAACTTGCTCATTTTCATGCTCATTTTCTCCTTTGGTAATTCAACTATTCTTATTGTCTAGAAACGAGGACCAGCATTCTGCTGTGCAGCTGCCTGCGCCTGAGCCAGCTCCCCTTGCAGTCGTGCCTTCTTTGCCAATTTGGCAGCTTTGACATAATCCATCGCACTATAGGCCTGCTTGGCCTTTTTCATGATTTTGCCGGTGTCACGCCACTCATATCCAAGTTTTGCAGCCCCCTTGCGCGCACTTTCTGCAGCCGCCATCTCTGCATCTGCCGCCTTGATTTTGGCTTCAATCTTGTCGAAACGTGGTCCAGCATTAGCCTGCTCTATGGATTGCGCCAAAGCAAACTCGCCCTGTTCGCGTGCCTGATTGGCCAGTTTTGCAGCTTTCTTGAAATCCCCAGCTGCCGCAGCTTTCTCCGCCTTCTTCAGGATTTTGCCTGAATCACGCCATTGATAGCCCGCCTTGTTGGCTGCCTGCAGTGTCTTTTTGGCGAGGGCATGCAGTGCTTCGAACTCCCCCTGCTCCTCACCCACGACAACCGCTTTCGGGGCCTCTTCCTGTTGAGCCTTTTGCACTGGCGCAGATGTACAGGCCACCAGTGAAACGGAAAAACAGATTACCGATATCTGCTTGATCGCTTTCATACTCCTTCGTTCTCCTTTGTTGGCAATTTCTGTTATTGGTTGTTATTGATTTTGAATTTGAGCCTATCCCACCATCTTGCCTGGATAGTGGTTCAACCCCGGATTGCCCTGTGCACTCTTCAACGCAGGGACATTCAATTTCTTCACGCTGGCGACCTTTTGGTCACGCAGGTAGCCTGCCACCACGTCCCAAATCATCGGACCGGGCGATTTCGAACCAACGGTTGCCCAGTCGGAGACCTTGTAGTGCTTGTTGGCATCGATCTTCTCACCACTATCCAAGGTCATCTCACTGATGCGCTTGCCCATTGGCGCAGTTGGGTCACAGACATAGTCCAGCCCACCCACACGCACCATATCGCCACCCTGCTGATAATATGGGTCCGCATTGAAGAGGTTGTCACAGACATCTTCGAGAATATTCTTGATATCCGTCCCTTTCATCTCTCGAGAGTAGGTTTCGGGATAGGTGATACAGGTCTGATCCAGCACATTATCCATGGTGATCTTCTGCCCCTCCATCACTGTGGTGCCCCAACGGAACCCAGGCGAGAGAGAGATCTGTGAATCGAAGTGGCTGTTCAGTGCATCGCAGATGATCTGATCAAAGGTGCCATTGAAGTTGCCTCGGCGGTAGAGCAGCTGATCGGCCGTTGCCAGTTCCTCATTCAGCCAGCCGTCATAGGGTTTGCGAATATCTGTAATGAGCTGCGCCATCTCGGCGTTTGGCTCCAGCAGATTGGAGAAGACCGGCAGCAAGGAGTAGTCATAACCCTGCACCTTGCCGTTGCGAATATCGAGATCCATCACCCCGACAAACTTTCCGT
>CAYQFH010000169.1:0-4096 GCA_964416755.1 uncultured Piscirickettsiaceae bacterium
GGAGTTCACCATGCTGGAGTGGTATCGTCCTGACTTCACCATGGAGCAGTTGATGGATGAGGTGGAGGAACTGGTGACCAACTTTGTGGACCTGCCATCCATTGAACGATTGACGGTTGCAGAGGCCTTTCAACAGGCGGCAGGTATAGAAGATCTCTACGCAACCAGCGCCAAGCAGTTGCGCACCCGTGCAATGGAGATGAAACTGCCCTCTGCAGAGGAGATGGATCTCGATTGGGATAGCTGGGTCGACTACTTTATCGTGGTTGCGATTCTTCCCCAATTTTCCCATGCTGCGCTATTTCTGACACATTATCCTGCATCACAGGCAGCACTGGCACGCATCAGTCCGGATAACCCCAATGTGGCAGAGCGCTTTGAGCTGATTCTCAACGGGGTAGAAATTGCGAATGGATTCCGGGAGCTGACAGATGCCAGTGAACAGCGTAACCGCTTTCAGAAAGAGCTGGATGAGCGTGCGGTAGACGGTCTTCCACTCATGCCGATGGATGAACATTTCCTTGAAGCTCTGGAGAAGGGGCTACCGGAGTGCTCCGGTGTTGCGATTGGTGTGGATCGCTTGATGATGTCGTCGATGGGGAAAGAACTGATTGGTGAGGTGCTACCGTTTCCGATAGGCAAGGTGTGAGGCGTTCACCGGATAGCATGAAAAAAGGCTCTGCTGAAACACAGCGGAGCCTTTTGTTGTTATGACTGAGGTGACTGTTACTGGATCAGTCCATACTCCAAGCTGCTCTTGAAGAGATCGAGGTTGCTGGTCACTCCCATCTTCTTCATGATATTAGTCTTATGTACCGATACTGTCTTCGGGCTGATAAAGAAGGACTCTGCAATCTCCGAGGCATTCTTTCCCAGTAGTAGTTGAGAGAGAATCTGGAACTCGCGTTTGCTCAGATTGGGAGTCTCACTCTTGGGATTAGGTGCTAGAGAGGAGAGTGCCATCTGCTGCATGATATCTTTGGAAAGCTGTGGTTCGATAGGTAACTGTCCTTGGTCAGCTCGGTAGATGTTCTCGATTGCCTGAATCAGCTCATCCATTCCACAATTCTTGGAGAAGTATCCCAGTGCGCCCATGTTCAGCATCTGTGTGATGTGAGGCTCGCGATCATGTTCACTCAATACAATGACTCGTGCATTGTGATCACTCTTCAATAGCTTGGGTAGTGCTTCAGTGCCATCCATTACAGGCATGCCAATATCGAGCAGTACTACATCGGCACCACTATCAGGGTATTGTTCCAGCAGTTGCTTGCCATTTGCGGCCTCTGCAACGACCTCAATTTTCTGGCTCAGTTGAAGTGAGTTTTTCAATGCAGTACGGAATAGAGACTGGTCGTCGGTGATGATGGTCTTAATCATGGTCTGTCAATTTTTTGTCAATTTGTGAGTGGTAATTATCTGTACCAGTCTTTGAGCAAGAGGTGTGCCAGTGTTCTTTTGGTGGCTGTTGTAGTAACAAATAAGAGAACTCTTACTCTGCTTTAAGGGAACCCCATGCGTAGTGTGCTGCATGATTGCCGATACTGTAATCATGGTTTTGGGCTGAACTGTTTTGTGTAGTTCTTCAAACCGTTAAATTTTAGTTAAAGAATATTTACTCTGGAGAGGTCAAAATGGCATTTGTCAAGATCAATACATTGAAGTGGCTCCCTGTTTTCGGTGCCGCACTACTTACAGGCTGCACGATCGGGCCTATTCAAATGGCTGAAGAGAAGGTGGAGACTGTTGCACCAAAGGAAGAGGCTGAGTCCTGTCCAAGTTGCAGAGTCGAGAAGCCTGCTCTGCCCATGGGGGACTGTGCAAAAGCAGTCGCAGTTGTCAATTATGCAGATAGCTGTCAGGCATGTGGCCGTTTCCCGGTCACTGTACGAGCCTATGGACAGGCAGAAAACTGCAAATAAAAGGAGAGAAGCATGAAAAATGTAACCAAACTGTCAATGTGCGCAGCTGCTGCTTTCTCCGGTGTTGTATCTGCAGCACCATTGAATGATTTTGCAATGATGCGTCCGGGGCTCACCATGCCCTATGAGCAGAATGCCGGGGTCTCTGTCTCTGGTGAGCTGAATGAGATCTCCCGCTTTCTGGTGGACCAGTTGACCCAGAACCGTGATATCAACAGTCTGAGCCAGAATCCCATCGCTGTCACCTCACTGGTGGAGATGGAGAACTTCAAGTCAACCAACAAGATTGGCCTCTGGTTGGGTGAGAACATTATGCACGAGCTGCAGATTCGTGGATTCAAGACCATTGACTTCAAGATGATGCCAGCGATTGAGGTGACCCCGGAAGGTGACTTCGTGATGAGCAAGAAGGTTGAAGAGCTGCGTGGCAAATACAACATCAACTATGTGGTGACCGGTACCTTTACCGAATATCCCGATGGTGTCACCTTCAATGCGCGCATTGTCAGCATGAAGGACTCTGTGATTGCATCGACTGCACAGGCCCATATCTCCAAGCCTTACTATCTGCGTCTTCAGAAGGGGCTGAATAATACGGTGAAGCCTATCCAGCAGCATGAAGTTGAGCTGCGTGGTCCAAAATAGCTGATAATCGGGAAATCTATTGTGAATCGACTGACTCTTCATCTCTCCTCACTGCTACTGTCAGCATCCATTCTGGGTGGTTGTGCCAGTGAAACCCGTCCTGTAAAGGTGGCCGAACCGGAACCAGAGCCGGTTCCAACCAATATGGGGGGATATATCAATGAGGTGAGTCAGGCGATGGCAGACCAGTTGATTCGCAATACAGATCTGACACAGTTTGCAGACAATCCTGTGGCCGTCACCTCATTTGTCAATCTGGAAGACTTTGATGAGACCAGTCGTATCGGTGACATCCTCTCGGAGAATATGCTCCATGAGTTGCAGGTACGTGGACACAAGGTGATCGATTTCAAGATGATGCCCTATATTCGGGTAACCCCTGAAGGAGATTTTGTCCGGAGTCGGGAGGTGGATGAGCTGATTACCAAACATAAAATCAATGTCGTGTTGACCGGTACCTATGTCCACCACAAGGATGGTTTGGTGGTCAATGCACGTATGATGGAGTTCAAGTCGGGTGTAGTAGTCTCCTCAGCCCAGGGGTCACTGCCCGGGTGGTATGTGGATGCAGTAGAGGAGGTGAAAGTTGCGCAGCCAGCTACAGCTGAAGACCTTCCTGCACAGGAACCGCATGAGGCTGATGTGGAGGTGGGCGATATGGCGGAGTCTGGCTCGACTGAGCCAGCCAATCCGCAAGGGTTCTCCAGAGAGCTGCATGCACTGGATGATCTGCTCTTCAGTGGAGAGAAAGAGGCGGCTGAGGCTGCAACTGCAGAGGCAGCAGAACGACAGGCTGCGAAAGAGGCGCGTTATCTATGCTCTCCACAGGGGATCTGCTTTGACCGTCTGCGAGGAAAGGAGACACTTGCAGAGGAATCCTCTCAGCCGCAGGTGTAATGTAGTAGTCAGTTACCCCGTTGTCTGAGCAATCCCGGTCCCCATTTTGAGGGTGGAGGAGGGTTGCAGATCCAGATCCAGTTTGATGGCCTGTGCTCCGAAAAGCAGTATCACGGTCGAGCCCATATTGAAACGTCCCATCTCTTCCCCCTGTTTGAGTGCAACAGGATTCTCTTCATTATAGTGCTTACACTGTACAAATGGCCCATTGGGTGGGGTAATCTCTCCAGCCCAGACGGTCTCGATACTGCCTACAAACAGCGCGCCAACCAGAACCATTGCCATTGGTCCAATCGGGGTGTCGAAAATGGCTGCAACCCGCTCATTGCGTGCAAACAGGCCAGGAACAGTGCGGGTGGACGGATTGTTGACCGGATAGAGCCGACCCGGAATATAGACCATCTCACGTAGTGTTCCATCGACCGGCATATGGATGCGGTGGTAGTCTCTGGGAGAGAGGTAGATTGTGGCAAAGGTACCATTGGAGAACGGGCGGGCACGTGTCTCCAGCCCACCCAACAGTGCGGTGAGGTCAAACTGATGTCCCTTGGCCTGAAAGATGGCGTCACCATCAATGGGGCCGCACTGGCTGATGGCGCCGTCGACCGGGCTGACCACAATCTGTTCACCGT
>CAYQFH010000170.1:0-4077 GCA_964416755.1 uncultured Piscirickettsiaceae bacterium
GGACTTTCAGTCCGCAGAAGCAACCTATGGACTTTTAGTCCATAGTTGTTGAGTGATGAGCTGGAGAGAGCAATAGCATCGGTCAAGGCGTTTCTGGCTGAGCGGAAGATTCGATTGCAGGCGATTATCGAGGCAGAGGATGATCTGCAACGTCTCACGCTGCTGGATGCGGCAAGCGAGATTCTGCTTGATCCAAAACACCATGATGAGTTTGTCAGCTACCTGCGCCAGATCAACCGGATCTTCAAGGCGGTGCTGCCGGATACCCGTGCGGACCGTTTTGTGAGGGAGCGGGTGGCGATCAATATCATCTATCGTCAGATGCGGGTGAAGTCGGGGCTGGAGGTGGATGACAGTGATGTGCTGGATGTGGTGCGAAACCAGGTGAGTGCGCTGCTGGACGAGGCGATTGAGACCATCCATATCGGTAGCAATCTGCCTGATCCGGTCAATATTGCAGGCATCGATTTTGATGCGCTGGCGGAGATGGTGCAGCGCCAGCAGAAGCCGGGGCGCTCGGATGTGGAACGTCTCAAGGCGATTATTGCCCGTAAGCTGACTCCGATGGTTGAACGGAACAGCAGTCGTCAGGATCTGCAGGAACGGTTCCAGCAGCTGATTGAGGCGTACAACTTGGGAGCCTATACCGCAGAACAGTTCTTTGAGGAGTTGAAGCAGTTTATCGGTGAACTGGAAGAGGAGGAGAAGCGGACGGTTCGTGAAGGGCTGACTGAGGAGGAGTTGGCGATCTTTGATCTGCTCTGCAGTGAGGTGGTGTTATCCGAGAAAGAGCGTGATGCTGTAAAGCAGGTTGCGCATGAGCTGCTGGAGAAGCTGAAAGGGGTACTGGTGATCGACTGGCGCAAGAAGCAGCGTACCAAGGCGCGGGTCGAGAGCCTGATCAAGGATGTACTGGATGAGCTACCGGAGGTCTATGAAGATTCAGTTTGGTTAAAGACCTGTGATCAAGTCTATCTGCATGTGTTTGACAAGTATTCAGGTGAGGGGAGGAGTGTGTACCGCTGATTGGTTTTGTTTGTAGGTAACTGTTCAGTTCACCCTTGAAATCCGCCATATCTTTGTTCAAGAATGGTCATGTATGCGTATACACTCACAATTGTTCTGCCTCGATCTGACGAATTTCAAGGATAATCTGAATCAGTTACGGGTACTGCTGAATAGTTACGTTTGTAGTATGGCTGGAGGAATTAGTCTGATTTGACTGAGTTTGCCTGTTCACGTTCAAAGGCCCGCTTTTTGGGGCCTCCTGGACGGTTCTTGTTGTCACTACTGAAGCGAAAACGCCCCGCCAGAACGCACCCTTTCATGCCGGGGTCGCACGCTATATCCGGTACCTTTTGACAGATACCGTTTGCATCATGAGGACAACCCCAGCCACCCATTAGAGTCAGTTAGTTCTCGTTCTGGAAGTACTTGCGATAGCGCTTCGGGCGTTTGCGGTCACGCATCTTGAAGTTCTCGGGCAGCAGCCAGCTCTGGTCACCCACCTGTTCACCGATTTCGAACGGGCTCGGCATGGAGATGTTGGGTAGTTCCCATCCACCAGGCATGCGTGGTGCGTCAGCCAGAAAATCTTCTGCTTCGTGGAAGGCTTCGTCGGGTGGATCGGAAAACTTCCCGGAGTCACCCCAGGGTGCGCCGGGCTCCCAGGGCTTGTAGTGCCAGGGGTTGCCTGTGCCCGGAACCGGCCAGAACTTCATTGGGCTCATATCAAATGATTTGTCGTTCCCCCAGGGAGGCTCCATGGAAGGTGGGTTGAATGAGGGGTTCATGCCTGGCGCACGATACCCGTTGGGACCACCAAAGCTGGGCGGACGATATCCCATGGGCGCGCCGTAAGGGGAGGCACCATATGGCATCATGCCGGGAGGTGGTCCGTAAGGGGCAGGTCCCCACTGTTGGGGTGCCATATTATAGGGCATGCCATAGGGCATCATTGGAGCTGCCATAGGTGGTGTCATTGGGCGCTGCTGCTGTGGTTTTGTCTGAGCAGTTTCAGATATATCCTGCCCTCTTTCTGCAGCGGTCGCAGCAGTTGCAAGCAGCGTAGTGATTGCCAATCCAGCAACTGATTGTCTGATTCTTTGCATGAAGTTCTCTCAACCGTTTGGGTGTTTGGTAGATGCTACTATATTATCTCTGAAATCATAACACGAGTACAAAATTAATTCAATTGATTTATTGAATAATGGCCAGGTCAACCACTTTTGAAGAGCACCATTTTCAGGTGCGTACCTCTACCATTCCTGAGTGCGGGCAGGGGCTGTTTTCCTCTGTGCCGCTTGTGCCAGGGGATACCGTAGGTCCCTATTTGGGAGAGCTCATTACGGATGCGCAGTCTGAGCAGTCCCCTTACATTGACTCGCACTACCTGCTCTGGATCTGCAGAGATTGCCTTATCGTGGGGGAAAACTATACCCGTTATATCAACCACTCCAGTGAGCCTAATGTACAGTTTGTGGTCTCGACACGCTGGAAAAAGGCGCGAGTAGAGGTATTGAAAGCGGTACAGCCTGGAGAGGAGCTGTTTCTCGATTATGGTTCCGATTTCTGGGATGCAGCCGAGATAAAGTGTGTTGAATAATGAGGGGGAGCGCTGGCTACTATTTCATACAGTTTAAGTAAACTGTGGTGTAGTTGTGCAGGTGCATAGACTATGCAACTATTAACCTGTAATGAATGTTGCTGGTTCAATCTATTTAGTACAGACTTTTCAGGGCTTCCCGAATGAATAATCGTGTTCTTGTCATCGATGATGATACTCAGGTCATTGATACTTACCGTGAGATATTGACTCCGGCCCTGGACGAGATAGATATGTTGGCAGATGACCTTGGGTTGCCCACGGTTGATAACGCCTCACCACAGCGGTTTGAGGTTGAGTTGATGAGCGCGACACAGGGCCAGGAGGGGGTTGAACTGGCTAAAATGGCGCTGGAGATGGGACGTCCGTTTGCTGTTGCATTGATCGATATGCGGATGCCTCCCGGATGGGATGGATTGCGTACAGCGCAAGAGTTGAGAAAACTGGATGACCGCATCCTGATTGTTATTGTTACCGCCTATACCGATCGCAGTGTTGAAGAGATTCAGCAGGTGTTGAGTCATGATGCGATGTTGATCTACAAGCCGTTTACAGGAGAAGAAATTTTCCAAATGGCCCGTACCCTCTGTATCAGTTGGAGTGACCGTGTAGAGAAGCAGGCAGCATTTGAAGAGATTGAGCGTCTCGCCTCCTATCCGGAGGAGAACCCTTCTCCTATTCTTCGTTTCAGTGAAGGTGGAGAGTTGCTCTATCACAACCCGCACAGTGGTCCGGCGTTGGAGATGATCGGGGTGTCTGAGGTGGGGAGTATGGCCCCTCAAGCCTGGGTCAAACGTATCCATTCCGTGTATGAAGAGGGGCGGCCTCTGGAGATCGAGGTGGCAGGGGTTAATGTATTTTATCATGTGACGCTGGTTCCGATAGCGTCTCGAGGCTATGTCAACGTCTATGCACAGGATGTGACCCGTCGCTACCTGCTGAATCGGCAATTGACCTATCAGGCAAGACATGATTCGTTGACCGGGTTGATTAACCGGCGGGAGTTTGTTCGTAAACTCAATCTGCTATTGCGCCGGGTGCATGATCAGGGGGGAGAGCATGCGGTACTCTATCTTGATCTGGATCAATTTAAAGAGGTCAATGACAGTGCGGGGCATCTGGCTGGAGACCAACTGTTGCGTGACCTCTCCAGCTCTCTGTTGAATGAGGTCAAGGATGGTGATGTATTGGCCCGTATTGGTGGAGACGAGTTCTGTATGCTGGTCTACAACGTAACGGTTGAGCAGGCCAGAACGGTTGGATTGCGACTCCACAAGGCCATTAAAAATCACAGCTTTTTGTGGAAAGGGCGGGAGTTTCGGTTGGGGGTCAGTATCGGTGTCACGATGATGAACCGGGAGAACCTTACGGATGCCGATGAGATGCTGGATCGGGCTGATCAGGCTTGCTATGCTGCAAAAGAGTTGAATGAGGATCTGGGGCGTGTCTATGTCCACCATAAGGATCGTCCC
>CAYQFH010000171.1:0-4076 GCA_964416755.1 uncultured Piscirickettsiaceae bacterium
ACTCCGCTACTCCGCTCTTGCGAGGGTAGAGGTAACGCAGCATTGCAGAGGAGGCGGTCGCCTGTGCGTTGGCCACAAGATCGTCTGTGGTGGTGTCCCCGCTCATGGCGTAGATCTTGTTCAGCATCTTGTCAGCTTTGAATTCATCGAACTGCTCAGGAGTCAGTTCGTCAAGAAGTTCTTTCAGGACAGTGTTCATTGTCTCTCGTGCCTCATGTTGAATTTAGATGGGTGCGAATTATGAAGATCACCCCTGAAAGAATCAAGGGAACTCATTTTATTGGCCCTATAGATCCCTCTATGAGCGCCCTTCGCTCTTCTCTAGCAGCTCTTTCGCCTCATACTGGCGGCGACGCTCATCGATTTTGGAGAAGAGGATGAAGTCGGAGTGGTTCCGTTTGGCCGTACGGTCAGCGTAGTCGATCTGCTGTAGTGCAATTTTGGTCTCGCCGCGCAGGTAGTGGTAGTGTGCCAGTGCCAGATGGGAGGCGGTAGGGTGGTTTGCTGTGCTATGGATATGGGCAAGTTGCCGGTAGAGCAGTGGATTGCCGGGATTGTCGGTAATGCCCTGTTCCAGCTGTCGGATGGCCTCCTGGAGAGAACCGTTCTGTTGTAGCAGAGTAGTGTGAAATTGCAGTAGTGCCAGATGGCCAGGGTAGAGTTGACGCACCTGCTGGATACGCTGCAGTGCAGTGGACAGTTGGCCCAGCTCCACCTCAGCCAGTGCAATCTGGGTCAGCAAGGTAGGGGCATCCTCCTCCAGTTGCAGCAGTGGTAATAGCTGCTGTAGTGCCTGCTGAGTGTGACCGGCTCGGAGTTGTGCGCTGCCAAGTCCAAACTGTAGTCGAGAACGGATCGTGAGGTTGTCAGCCTGTTGCAACTCTGCTTGATAACGGCGAACTGCTGCCTCTGGTGGCGTGATTCTTTCTATCAGGAGCAGATTGCGAATTCGGTGGAACTCTTCACTGCTGCGACCAGGGATGGGTGCAAACTGCGGAATGCGTCCTTCGGCATCGGCGATACGGGAGAGGCTCAGCGGGTGGGTGCGTAGGTATTCCGGCACGCTCGTGCCATCGTGACGTGAGGCCTGCTGCAGCCGTTTGAAGAAGGCGGGCATGTTGCGTGGATGGTAGGCGGCACCATGCAGAATCTGCATCCCTACCCGATCTGCCTCCTGCTCGTTGCTGCGGGTGAAGTTGATCTGTTGTTGAATGGAGAGGCCGGTTGAGGTGGCAATCATCGCCTCTCCCATTTGAGGGTTGGTGGAGGCGGCGATAATGGTTGCTAAAACGGTTGCAGCAGTCTGTAGAGACTGATTTTGTTGGCTCTCCAGTCGCCGCATCAGATGGCGCTGAGTGACGTGGGCGATCTCATGAGCGAGTACTGCGGCCAGCTCCCCTTCACTTTCTGCCCTCTCGATCAGGCCGGTATGGATACCGATCTTGCCAGCAGGGCCTGCAAATGCGTTGATGGAATCATCGCGCACCACAAAGAATTCGAAGGGGGCGGTGGGGTCGTCACTCTGCAGTACCAACTGCTGCCCCAGTGTTTCGATATAGTGTTGAATTTCGGGCTGCTCGATAATCTCGATTTGCTGGCGTAGTGAGCGCATAAAGGCTTCGCCAAGTAGCTGTTCCTGCTGGGGTGTCATCACCGAGGCGCTACTATCACCGCCAAGAGAAGGGAGGCGAATTTCAGCGGCAGAAGCGGTGAAACTGTAGCTGTTTAATAGACAAAATAGTACGGTAAAGCTTGCTATCTGTATGGCAATGTAATATAAGTATCGGCCCATATTATTGGTGATTGTGTATCGACCTCGTTTTTGATGCATAATTGAACTTTGATCATGCTTTGATTTTTAAGAGTAACAGAGAAACGGAGAGTAAAGAATGGCTGATTTTGACCAAGAACTGGATGCATCTGGACTGAACTGCCCACTGCCAATTTTGCGCACTAAGAAGACCATCAACACCATGGATGCAGGTCAGGTACTGCGTGTAATCGCAACCGATCCAGGTTCAGTAAAGGATATCGAAGCCTTCTGTAACCAGACCGGTAATGAGCTGGTCTCTTCTGGTGAAGAGGGTGGCAAGTTTGTATTCATGATCAAGAAATCCTGATCGGAATAGCTGAAATAGTAGAAGCGGCTGGAGCCAAAACTCCGGCCGTTTTTCATAGATGTAGAGAGGGAATGTACGATGTCTGATATCAACAAAGTCTCCATGATCTGTACCAAAGGTACACTGGATTGGGCTTATCCTCCTTTTATCCTCGGTAGTACTGCGGTTGCGCTGGGTAAAGAGGTCTCCATGTTTTTCACCTTTTATGGGCTGAACCTGCTGCTGAAGGACACCAGTAACCTGCGCGTCTCCCCGGCCGGAAACCCTGCGATGCCGATGAAGATGCCGTTTGGCCCGGACTGGTTTCAGAAGATTAACTGGGGACCAATCCTGCCTAACGTGTTTATGAACAACATGCCTGGTATGGAGAAGTTTGCAACAGACATGATGCTGAAGACCACTCAGAAGCATGGTGTTGCCTCGATTGAAGAGCTGCGTGAGATCTGTCAGGAGATGGAGGTGAAGTTCCTCGCCTGCCAAATGACTGTTGAGTTGTTTGGTTATGACCACAGTGACTTCATCGACGGGGTTGAATTTGTTGGTGCATCGACCTTCTTTGATGAGTCTGGCAGTTCCGAGACCATGACGCTGTATCTCTGATTCAGCAGATTGGGTTTTATGAAAAGGCGTCCATCGGGCGCCTTTTTTGTAGGATGAAAGTATGGCTAAGCTGGCACCACTGAAATTGAAGAGGGGAGAGGAGCGTCGTTTGCGTGCGGGACACCTCTGGATCTACAGTAACGAAATCGATGTTGCGGCAACGCCGCTCTCCACTTTTGAGGCTGGAGAGCAGGTGGAGGTGCAGAGTGCCAGTGGCAAGGTGATTGGTAATGGCTATGTGAATCCCAATACGCTGATTGCAGCACGTCTGGTGAGTCGTGATGGTCGCTATCGATTGGATCAGTCACTGATTACGCATCGGCTTAAAGTGGCGCTTTCCATTCGGGAGCGACTCTTTACCAAGCCGTATTATCGGTTGGTGCATGGGGAGTCGGATGGGCTGCCGGGATTGGTGGTGGATCGCTTCGGGGATGTGCTTTCAGTACAGATCACTACAGCCGGTATGGAACAGGTACGTGTAGCCGTGATTGCTGCTCTGGAGAAGGTGGTCAAACCTTCGGCGATTCTCTTCAAGAATGATACCCCGGCCCGCAAGGTAGAGAGGCTGGAGCAGCAGGTGGAATCGGTGCTGGGTGAAGTGCCGGAAATGGTGGTGCTGGAGGAGAATGGAGTCCGCTTTGAGGCACCGCTGCTGAAGGGGCAGAAGACCGGTTGGTACTACGACCACCGTATTAGCCGTGAGCGGTTGCAGCACTATGTTGCTGGGCTGCGTGTTCTGGATCTCTTCAGCTATATCGGTGGTTGGGGGGTGCAGGCAGCAACAGCAGGGGCCAACGAGGTGATCTGTGTCGATGCTTCGGAGACCTTTTTGGAGCAGGTGCATCAGAATGCAGCACTCAATGGGGTGACCGATCGGGTTGCCACCCTGCAGGGTGATGCCTTTGATGCACTCAAGGAGTTGAGAAGTGCGCGAGAACAGTTTGATCTGATCATTGTTGATCCACCTGCCTTTATCAAGCGCAAGAAGGATCAGAAGAGCGGTCTGCAGGGGTATCGTCGTATCAATGAGTTGGCGATGCGGCTGCTGAGTCGTGATGGCATTCTGGTCAGCGCCTCCTGTTCTCATCATCTGCAGCGGGATCAGTTGAAGAGCCTGCTGCTTGCCTCCAGTCGCCATATTGACCGCAATCTGGCGCTATTGGAGGAGGGACATCAGGGGCCGGATCATCCGGTCCATCCAGCCATCCCCGAGACCGAATACATCAAGACCTTCTTTGGACGGGTACTTCCCAACGCATGATTGCTCCCGATATCCAACCCTACATTGAGCTGGGGCCGGTCAAGGTACACTGGTACGGTATCATGTACTTGGTTGGTTTTCTCTCCGCCTGGTGG
>CAYQFH010000172.1:0-4063 GCA_964416755.1 uncultured Piscirickettsiaceae bacterium
TAAAAAAATCCCCTGAAACATCGCTTCAGGGGATCCTTGAGAAGGCGGCAGCCTTGGCTAATTAGCCAGCCGTATGACCTGTATAGGTGTTTGAGCTGTTTTCCTGCAGTATATCTTTAAACGCCATATAGATGTTACGTCCCAACCAGAGGATAGAGACCACACCCAGTGCAGCGATCAGTACTGCATCCAAATCGTGGTGAATATTGAACATATTGATCTCCGTGGACTAAAAGGGTTTACACAAATCTACGGTTACCAGTGTAGAGAGTCATTCTCATTTCAGCCATACGCAAAATTACGTATTTTGCAGAAGATGTTCAAATATATCGACTCAAACAGATACATATCAATCAGTTATATTTTATTTGCAATCTGTTTTCCACTTAAAACCAGCGCTATCGCCTTGTAACTGGCAGCCTGTGCGACTGCCGAAGTAACCATCACACTGGAGCCATACCCGAAGGCGCAATCAAGGGAGAGTCCCGGCACTCCCGGTTTGCAGTGTGAGACCTCTCCCGACCTTGAGGGGTAGCGCTGCTGCTCGGTCGAGTAGACACAGGGAACCCCGAAACTGCGCTTCGGGTTACGGGAGAAGTTGTAGTTCCTGCGCAGTTCGGAACGCACCTTGGCCGCAAGCGGATCATTCCAGGTCTTTGCCAGGTCACTGATGGTCACCTGCGTCGGATCAAGCAGCCCGCCGGCACCGCCCGTAGTGACGATCCTGATCTTGTTACGACGGCAGTGGTAGATCATCTGTGCCTTGGCATTGATACCATCAATCGCATCCACCACGCAGTCATACCCCTGCTCCAGCAATTCACGAATATTCTCATGGCTGAGATCGACCTGCAGTGCGCGGCAGTCACAGAGCGGATTGATCTGCAGAATCCGCTCCCGCATCACCTCAACCTTGGGTCGTTCCAGTGTGCTCTCCAGCGCCACAACCTGGCGATTAGTGTTGCTACGCGCCACCGTATCACTGTCAATCAGGGTGATACAGCCCACCGCTGAACGGGCCAGGCTCTCCGCCACCCATGAGCCGACTCCTCCAATACCCACAACACAAATATGGGAAGCTGCAAGACGCGCCAACCCCTCCTCCCCATAGACCCGGGAGAGCGCACTGAAACGTTCCGAAAAAAGGGGCTGCTGTTCCACCTGAATTTAGACTCCGGCTGAAAGCGGACAAGGATACCAATCTGCTATAATTTTCTCTATTATCTTGATCATACAGCCAAACCATCCATTGAGAGTCAAAGCATGAGAATCGAGTTCCACCACAATAGCAAGGGAGAATTGAGTAGTGGAGAGCTGGATCAGCCAGAGCCACTCAAGGTCGAGGTGATCAATCTGGATATCTCTCTGCTCTCGATGGTCTGGCTGATTGTGAAGTTCATGGTGGCCTCGGTGATTGCCACCCTCATTATCGCCGGTCTGCTGATGGTGATTGGTGCACTATTTGACCTCAACTTCCACAGCTTTCACCGCCTGCAGCTTTGAGAAGGTTCCTCCAATTCTGTCGCAAACATCGACCGTATGTAGCTTCGCTCTACCGTCTTCTACTGCTGCTCCCCATGCTCTCCGGGGAGATGGTGCTCTCCATGATCTCCATTGCGGGACTTGCACTGACCACACTTCCCCCTCTCTCCCGCTACTATCGCAAAGCGGAAATTCCACAGCTGGAACAGCGTATTGAGAAGGAGATCTTCAGCGAGAGCGGACTCAGCGCATCCATCCGCTCTGAACTGGAGAGGGCAGCTCAACTGCTTCCTGCAGATCCCCTGTTGTCCGACACTGAGGTGGTCGATGCAGAATGGGAGGAGTCTGAGCACATATCCGGGCATGAGAACGCTCCCGAGCTTGATAAGCCTGTACTTGAATCTACTGTTGAAGCACCACTCCAGTTTACGCACTATCCCACCAATCTGGTTGATCTTCACTCAAAATCTCAATATCTGCCAAAGTACCCCCACGCCAGCATAACACTCGCCATTGACCCTGCCCCCCCTGCCGAACCCGCTACTCCACTACCAGACTATGCCCGATTGAATCCAGATCTTGATTATGGCCTGGATTCAACAACGGTCATCTCACTGCCCCACTACCCACAGACACTGCTCAACCTGATCGCCCATGATGAAGAGAAGGCCTTCGAGGATGAGCGAGGAGACCTCATTGAAGAGCAAGAGGAGAGCGATGATGAGCAGAGTTGGCTTGCGGCCCGGGAACGGGCCGATGCCCTGTTTGCCATCAGCCAGCTCTACAGTCAGCTGGAGGATACCGAAATTCCACTCACCATTCTGATCGGCGGCAGCAGAGAAGATGAGTTGCTGCAGCTCTCCAGCGAATCGCTGGATGGTGCCATCCACCTGAAAGAGCAGATCGACGAAACGGTTCAAATCTTCGGTTTCGACTCACCACAAACACTCTTTGACCACCTCTTCTACTGCAGCATCACCCCGGATCGCAAGGATCGTCTGCGCAGTCTGCTCTCCACCATCACTCCGATCATCATGGAGAGCATGCTGATCAATGATGAGGTACAGCGTGAGGTGCTCTATCAACAGATCTTTGACCATCTGTTTGAGGCGGGTGAGTTCCTCAGCTCAGAACGGGAGCTGCTGTTCAGCAAGTGGCACGAGGAGTTTATCCCTCCCGCACCACCGCAACCGGCAGCCGGCGAGCAGGAGAGCGAACTCTCCCCGGAGGAGGCATTCTCAACCCCGTCGGAATCGGCACAGGAGCGTATTGCTGCAGCGTTGGAGAACCTGCAACAGCAACAGGAGCTGGAACTCACCACACCGGAGCAGCAGGAGCGCGTCAGTGTGGAACTGGAACGTGAACGTCTGAGCCGTAAACGCAAAATTTCCCGAATCGATACCCTCTCCAGACAACAGGGGCTGCCACTGGAGCAGTTGCTGGACGGCGAACAACAGAGCAAGGAGGAGAGTGAACAGCTGCTTAATTTGCTGCTCTCCGCACGGAGTGATCCCGCAGAGGAGTACATCCACTTTCATGGGCACCTCAAGGGGACCCCGGCCGACCTGCTGATCGAATCCCTGCTGCGCATTCAGCTGCAGAACCGCACCTGTACCCTCTACCAGCAGTTCCGCCATCTACAGGAGTTTGAGCTGATCGAACAGCGCATCTTCGACCATCTGCAGGAGGAGTTTGGGGCTGTGGTGGTCAAGAATCATCGCAACTCCATCGAACAACATATCGAGTGGGCCAGCAATAGCGGAAGACCACACTGCGACAACCACCTGTTGCCTCAGCAAGCTGAGTTATGACCCGACTGCTCACTACCCTGCTACTGCTGATGATGCTGGGCCTCTTCAGTGGTGGCTACTACGCCTATACGCTGTTCCTGGAGGGGGCGCTATTGATGGGGGCGCACCAGACCCTGCAGGCACGTCATGTGCGTACTCAACAACGGCTGAAACAGAGACAGAATGATCTGCGACAGGCTCGCAAAACCCTCAACAACACGCAGAAAGAGTTAAAACAGACCCGTAAAGCGCTTCAAAATAGCCAGCAAAAACTGACGAAACTGGAATCTCAACAACCAAAAGGGGCACGCCGACTGGCTAACAAGGCCTCCAGGATTCCAGTGCTGGGAACCATTCCCGCAGTTGGTATTTTTGCTGTCGATCTATATGACTGTTATAAAACCCCCACCCAGTGCAAGGAGGGGGTTCTGGATCTGTTTGAGGGTGGTAAGGCTTACTTTAACGACCCACAATAGCACCGACCTGTATTATTTGGCCTCAGCCGGCTCTGCAGCAACAGGAGCCAGATAGCACTGTCCGGAGAAGGTACTCTCCTTCTCCTTGTGTCCACGGATGCGCAGGTAGGGAGAAGGATCATAGTGGATGCTGCCCAGCACTCGTCCGGTTGAGGCCTCGATGGAGCTGACTTCGGTCTTGATGATATCGCCCCCCACGATCTTGCGATAACGGTAGTTGGAGTGGGTCGGTGTGACCTCCCACTCCTCCACAATACGATCACTGTTGTAGTAGGTCAGTGCACGAATATTGCGGGTACTCTGATCCGGCACCGA
>CAYQFH010000173.1:0-3971 GCA_964416755.1 uncultured Piscirickettsiaceae bacterium
GTTTGAGAACCGCCACCATTCGAGACCAATCGAATAAGGGGCGGACTGTTTGGGTTGGTCTTACCGCAGTTAGGTACGGCCCTCCGAAGAGGCCCAGACAGCCCGCCGAACACGGGCACAAAAAATGCGCTTGTCAAAAAGCGACAGCGCACTGGTGCGCCTAACTTAAACGGGAGACCAATCCCGGCCAGTGATTTTGCACTGACGCCTATATTTATACGCCCTGATGTGGGGATGGTCAACTGGTTCATCGTGCAAGCACCTCCAAAACCTCCTGTTGAGCCTCTGCACAGCGGTTCTTGAGTAGTGCCTTGCGTGTATCCCGATCATGGCCAGCGCCCAGCAGAACGGCGTTATAGGTCTCCAACGATGCCAGCAGCGCCAGATCCTGTTCACTCATCAGTGACCGTTCCACTTTCTGAAACTTGCCAGTCAAGGCCCAGTTCACCAGCTTCGATTCATTGGCGTAGTGGTAGTGTTCTGTGCTTTTACCATGCAGCTTGCGCACCTCTTGCAGTGTGTTTGACATCATCTGATGTTGAAGCGCAGCGCGGTCTCGATGTTCAGCCCACTCACGGCTCAGCATGTTGCGCAGGTGATTCTCCATCTGGTTAAAGGCATCAATGAATGCCAGCTTCCAGCGGTCAGCCTCTTTGCCGGTAAAGCCCATGGCAATGAACGAAAAGGCATCCCGGTTCAGGCGGTACATTTTGTTGGCTTTACCAGACTGATCGACATATTCACTCACCGCAATTTTGAGGTGAGTAAAGACCTCATCTGACATGGATTCGATCTTGCGCAGCACCGTGTCGTGTCGCTTCCCAAACTTCTCAGCAATCACCCGACTGGTGGTGACCACTTCTCCATTTCGTTCTCTCTGAACAAACTCTTCTGTTATCATTTTCATGTTGTAACTCCAAGCCGCTGCGCTATGTCTTGCCGGACTGCAGCGGCTTTTTTATTGGGTGGTAGTTTTAATGTTTGGGTTCAACCAGCTTGAGGTCTGGACGCTGGAATACTGGGATTGATGACATATCCATCAACTCCAGCAGATGCCCTTCCAATGCCTCACGACCAGTCCCAGCATTGCCGTTTCCATCAATCCAGGACTCATCCACCGCATTGAATATGGCATGACCGCTCTCTCTGTTTTGTACCTTGCACAACTGGTGATATGCGGACACTACTGGGAATGCAGCAGGATTGCGCTCCGATGGATCTGCCATCCTCCAGGAAACGATAGGCGAGAGCACCAATGAAGACTGACCCATGCTGTACTTCAGTGAAGCCAAATAGAGTTCAGGATTATGGTTGGGAACATATACCTTCATTACCGTGCCCCCTCCTGCAATGCTACAGGCCGTGAATTGATCCACTCCTGGATCTGCGATTCACGCCAGGCACTGGAGCGTTCTGTCAATTTAAGTGGAGCCGGGAACTGCCCCAGCTTGATCTTGTTATAGATCGTGGATCGTTTCAGTGAGGTGATCCGCTCTACTTCAGGCAACTTCAGTAAGCGCTCACAGTGTTCAGTATTGTCTGTCATCTTTTTACATCCCTTTGGTTGTTGGTGGTACCACTGGCACTCCCCAAAAAAGATGACAGGTTTTTTTGCTGCCACCACTGCTGACACGTGTCAGCGATCATGACGGCAATAACTCAATGTTTCGATTAACTGTCCTTACCGAGCATTCCTTTGAAAGTCAGCCGGATAACGATCTGCCAGTGCACGTTTGGCGATCATTATTTCTTCCCTGCCTGTAAAACCCATCCCTTCTAACCATTCTTTGATTTCGTGTTCATGTCTTACTTTGCCTTTCTGCTGCTGTCTCCAACGAGGAAACGCCTCAGACGCCACTTCGACACGCTCAACTAACGTTCCCAAGTATTTAAACTCTGTATTCGGCCTCTGCTTTCTTGTCAGCGAATCAACACTTGAAATAGCTATCGGAAAACGGTCTTGCAACTGATTTTCCTCTAACCAGCCAGAAAGACTTGGATCCTCCCTAAAGACAAACAAACCTTCTGGTCTTGCACGAAATCCAGCAACAGCTCTGAAATAACAATTTACTGGAACACCCTTGTTGAACCATAAATCATCCAACTGATCAGCAACCCCTCTTGCATCATAATTAAGATATCCATCAATCAGGTGTGCATGCCATCCACCATACGTGCTCAGCGAATTCCCATTGATCTCAACTGGCGGAAGGTCGCCTGTTACAGCTTTCTCATTCCAACAATCGACCAACGAATATTCAGGAACAAGAAATCCCTCTCCACGTTTGATCGTTATATCCACATCAGGGATCTTGCAAGAGGGTTCATTTTTTCCACATTCAAATGACACAGTAAACTCGGTATCTTCCGGTATAACAGCAAACAAGTTGAGTTTATGATTACCACCTGACAACAAAATATCATCAAGTGTAATCCCACACTTCTCTGCAATTTCCTCAGCCATATACACTGGCCTTTTGATCACAACATTTTGTCGATCAGACATCACGCTTTCCTCAGCTTAACCACTTTATTCCCATCAATATCAGCCTTCAGCTCATACAGGTAGTCACTCCACGCCTGCATCATCTTCACCCGTATATCGAGGTGCTTAGCCTTGTTATAGGCCCGTTTCACTTCATTGGTCTCTACGTGCGATAACTGACGCTCTACCGCATCAGACAGCCAATCATTCTCATGTAACAGCGTACTGGCCGTCGTTCTGAAGCCATGCCCTACTATCACCTTACCGCTGTACCCCAACCGCTTCAGAGCCTGGTTAACGGTGTTTTCTGACATCGGCTTATCGTTTTTCGAGAACACATAGCGCCTCTTACCGTTTGCCTTTCGTCTCTCATTACCTGTCAGCTTGTAAAGCTCTTTGAGTATGGCCACTGCTTGTGTACTCAGCGGCACAATGTGCTCTCTACGCTCCTCCCCCGCTTTTTTCATAGTTTCTCTGGGCACCACCCACTGCGCGGCCTTAAAGTCGATATCTTTCCACTCAGCCCGCCTCAGTTCCCCAGGACGCACAAACAGCAATGGGGCCAACTGCAAGGCACACTTGACGATAAAGGTTCCGGTATAGCCGTCTATAGCCCGTAGCAGATCCCCTATCTGCTTTGGATCAGTAATGCTTGCATGGTGCGTGGTTTTCTCTGGTGTAAGCGCCCCTTTCAGGTCTGCTGCCGGGTCATGCATTGCACGGCCAGAGGCGATGGCATAACGGAATACACGCCCGATGATCTGCTTTGTTCTGTGTGCCGCGCTGATCTTGCCTGCACTCTCCAACCTTCTGAGTACAGCCAGCACATCAGGTACGGAGATCTCATTAATAACCAGGTAACCGATATAGGGAAAGACATGGTTAACCAGCTTTGAAAGCGTATCTCTGGCAGTTATTGGTGCGAGCACCTCCAATTGCTTCTCATGCCATTCTCTGGATATAGCCTCAAAGGTATTTTCCTCGTTGAGCTTTTTCTGAATCTTCTCTACCTTCTGCTTTGCAAGTGGATCCACCCCGCTCTTGATCAGCTGCTTTGCTTTGTACCGTTTATCACGCGCCCCTTCCAGATCAACCTCTGGATAGACCCCCAGCGCCAACACCTTCTCTTTACCTCTGATCCTGTATTTCAGTCGCCAGTACTTACCACCTGCAGGGAGAACGAGCAGATACATGCCCCCGCCATCAGCAAGCTTGTATTGCTTCTCTTTCGGTTTGGCATTTTTGACCTGCATCGCTTTCAGCGGCAAAGCTTATACCCCCACATTGGACGTTCGAACTCTTATACCCCCATTTATACCCCCAAATGTGCTGGATGTACATAGATTTCGATGGATGACTATAGACCCCAGAAACCAAAAAGCCGCTGATAATTCAGCGGCTTATGGATGACTATGGATGACCATAGATTCTTAGATGGCGTCCCCTAGGGGTTTCGAACCCCTGTTGCCGGGATGAAAACCCGGTG
>CAYQFH010000174.1:0-1667 GCA_964416755.1 uncultured Piscirickettsiaceae bacterium
TGGGAAGCTGTACAGGGGCTGGATCAGATGTGCAGTGATACTTGGAATTTTATCAATGCAATTTCTGGAAGCTGACTTATTTAAAATGATCGTTAGTGGTAACGATGATTTGGTTCTGCTTGGAAAAAGAAGTAACCGCCCTGTAATAGGTAGCTGGTTTGTCTCTGGAGGAAGGATATTCAAAGATGAGATAATCCCTGCTTTAGTGAATGGCGGTGGAAGTCTGGCTTACAATCTTGGTAATGGGAATGGCTTTTCGATTCATCAAGTTATTGATGCGCCTATGGAAAAAGTTGTGGAACATGCTTGGCGTTGGGAATGTAGCCGAACTCATTAATGAACTACTGGCTACCCGCTGTTCTTTTTTCCTTGTTGGGGGCATCGATCATGGTGCTCTCTGCAAAGCCGTGGGCAACCTCTTTGAAGTTGCTGGATCGGCCCAATAGTCGTAAACATCATGTCGGTGCAGTGCCTCTGTGGGGAGGCATCTCTCTATTTGTAGGGGGCTGGTTTGGCGTATTGAGTGCCTTTGATTCTCTACAGTTGCTCTTGCCGTTGCTGGTCGCGACCCTGTTGATTGTAGGTGTCGGAGTTCAGGATGACCGGGTTCAGCTTTCTGTATTGCCGCGTTTTGCTGTACAGACTGCCGCAGTGTTGTTGATGGCATTCGCGGGTGGCGTCTCTTTAGTCTCATTCGGTGACCTGTTAGGAATTGGCGAGATCAATCTTGGGCTGCTGGCTATTCCGATCACGGTAATTGCGGTAGTTGGGGTGATCAATGCGCTCAATATGGTCGATGGCATCGATGGTTTGGCGGGCAGCTTGAGCCTGATCACCCTTGGGGTGATGATGCTGATGTCTCTGGGACAGGGACGTGATCTGGAATTTGCAGTAGCGCTGCTCTTTTCGGTGGCAATGATCCCTTATCTGCTCTGTAACCTTGGGGTGTTTGGTCAGAGTAGACGAATCTTCCTGGGGGATGCCGGGAGTATGTTGCTCGGTTTTCTCATTGCCTGGTTGGCGATCTCCCTCTCTCAGGCCGATCCGGTGCGTGGGTTGGAGGCCCGTTTTGCCCCGGTAACTGCACTCTGGATCTTCGCGATACCGTTGGTCGATACGGTAGCGATTATGGTGCGTCGTCTGTTGAAGGGGCAGTCCCCCTTTCTACCGGACCGGGATCATCTCCACCATATTGTGATGCGGATGGGGTATCGGGATCGTCATGCGCTGCTCTTTATCGTCTTGTTGGCACTGCTGTTTGCCGGGGTGGGGTTGTGGATGGAGTTTGCCGGGGTGGCAGAGTCGATCCGTTTTGGGTTCTTTATGCTCTTTGCGGGGTTCTATATGGTGGTCATGCAGCATATCTGGCGAGTGACTCGAACCCTCAAGCAGTGGGGGGTACGGTTCAAGAGTGGGGTAAAACAATCTGTGGCACCACTGCTTTCTCTCTCTTTAGCGCAAAAGCATCTACTGCTGCTTACGCTGGATAGTGTGCTGGTCTATGCAACCCTGGCCGCTGCAATTGCAGTCCGCTTTGGGGAGTGGTCGGCTGTGGGAGGCTATTTTTCAGGCCCATTGGCTGCGGGCATCTGGTTGGCACCACTGCTCGCCTTTCCCATTTTTAGCTGGTTCGGTCTCTACCGTGCAGTGGTGCGTTACTTTGGTTC
>CAYQFH010000174.1:1767-3730 GCA_964416755.1 uncultured Piscirickettsiaceae bacterium
CTGCTGGGTACCTTGCGGGATGAGGTTCGTTTGGGTGAGGTGCTGCAGACCTGGAGCCCGGACTGGCTCTTTCTGCTGCCTTCGGTGGGAGATGCTGAGTTTGCAGAGCGTAATCTGCTGGAGGGGGTGAAAGAGCGTATCTTGTCGAGTTATCGAATAGCTAAACTCTCGGTTGAGATGGCAGTTCCCAGCGTAGTGCTGGTAACTACCGATCGTGTAGATGCGGTAGAGAGTGTGGTAGAGGCCTGCTGGCGTTTGTGTGAGCAGATTCTGCAGGCCATTGCTGCAGAGCAGCAGCCACAGTTTTCGCCTGTGGAGATGCCAGCGACCACAGTGGAGAACAGAACCAGGTTTGCCATGGTGAGTAGTGGAGCCCTGTTAACCCGTGAGAGTCCACTATTGAGTCGATTGAGTCGGCAGGTACAAAGTGGTGGACCGGTCACACTGAAAACTAGAGAGGAGAGTCGTTATCTACGCTCGGCTGAAGATGTGGCGGCATTGGTACTGCAGTCTGCAGCAATCTGGAAGCAGGAGAGTGAAGCGGGAACCGCAGAACGCTTCAGCGTGGATATGGGAGATCCGGTCAGTCTCTACCAGCTCACGAAACGTGTGGTGGAGTACAGAGGCCTTCGGCTGAAGGATGAGAAGAACCCATATGGTGATATTGAGGTTGAGTGGGGAGAGGGTGATGAAAGTGCTGCTTCTCCACAGTCGCTGCGGGTAGAGCATGAAGGGAAAGAGACTGTTCACCCACTGATCAAAAGGCAAGAGGCGGATGCGGTGATGGAGTGGTCTGAGTTGCAGGCAGAGATCAACACACTGCAGATCGCAACCGAGAGTGGTGATGTGGAGATGGTGCAGGCGCTACTGGAACGGCTGGTTGAGGGGTATCACGCAAATGGGCAGTCCAGAGATTGGGTCTACCAAGAGCAGACTGCTAGCAGAAAATAGCAGGGTCGGACCTGCTCTTTTGGTGTTGTAGCTTTCTATATCGCTGATACCGGAATTTGAATGATGTGCTCATTTAATTGCCGGATTTTATCAGCATTGTTGACCACAATCCCCATGGGCAGGTTGTTCTCTTTAATAAAACGGTTGAGAGAGGTGAGTTGTTTTAGCTGTGTATTGCTTCCAAACTTGATCTCAATCGGCAGTGTGCCAAACGGACCTTCAAGAATTAGGTCAATTTCTGCACCATTACGGGTACGGTAGTAGTAATAGCTCCAATTGGTGATAGGGGAAGCCTCCAGCCCCTTTAAGATCTCCTCAATGACGGCGGATTCAAAGACCTGACCGATCAATGGGGAGTGGAGTAGCTGCTTGCGGGTAGTGATGGTTGAGAGGTGGTTGAGTAGGCCGGTATCGCGGAAGATCCCTTTGGGCATCTTGACGATTGATTTTGCAGCAGATTTCTCATAGGAGGGGATATTTCTCCAGATATAGGTCTGTGCAGCAATTTCCAGATAATCGCGAATAGTCACCTCAGAGGTGTCAATGGATCGGCCTAGCTGGGCTTTATTGATGATGGTTCCGGAAAGGCTGGCCAGCATGCTGGTAAATCGGCGATATTTAACCATGTCCAGTCGAGGAAAGAGTTTTCTGATATCTCGGTCGATGTAGGTCTGATGATAGCTATCCATCCAATACTGCTGTTGTATTGGGTCATCTGCGGTGACGGTCTCAGGGTAGCCTCCATACAGTATATGTAACAGAAAATCGCCTCCATCCTGTGTGTGGGGTATGGTCTTGAACACGGAGATGCTCTTTGAAGTGATAGGGTCAGAAAGCAGTTGATAAAATGGAGAAAGTGGCTGCTGATGGCGTTCATTGTACTTCAGCGTCCCAAGGTGAATGATGCCAACCCTTCCTGCAAGTGTATCAGCAACCGCTGAGAGAAGAGCAGGTGAGCTGGAGCCGGTGAGGATGAAACGGCCTTTTTTTCGGCGATCTGCATCAATAACAC
>CAYQFH010000175.1:0-3579 GCA_964416755.1 uncultured Piscirickettsiaceae bacterium
AGAGTGATGACTCACCGATGATCGGCAGGATGGCTCCGGAGTTTGATCTGCCCGATCTGCTGGTCGAGGGGCAGCGCTTCAGCCGTGCTGATCTCAACGGTCAGGTGAGTCTGCTCAATGTCTGGGCCACCTGGTGCCCCTCCTGTCGTGCTGAGCATGACGTGTTAATGCGCCTTGCTGCGAGCAAGCAGATTCCAATCTTCAGTATCAACTGGAAGGATCGGATCGAATCAGGTGGCAGTCGTGAGGCGGCCATCAAGTGGCTTGAGGTGTTGGGTAACCCCTATCTGAAGACCGGAGACGATGGGGATAATGTGGCTGGATTGGAGTGGGCGGTGACCGGTGCCCCGGAGACTTTCCTGATTGATGTAGAGGGTCGAATCTGCAGACGAATTACCGGGCCTTTGAATGATTTGGAAAACCCCAATCCAGAATATGCCCAGGAGGTTACCAATAATGTGGGGAATATCATGAGCGTGGTTGAGCGGATGCGTGCTGCAGATGGCCGTTGTCTTTCGGGTGAGGTGTGATGAAAAAAACAATTCTATTGTGGATGGCACTGATGGCGGCTTCGTTGGCATGGGCAACACCGATTGACAGTTTTCAATTTGACAATCAGGCGGACGAGGATCGCTTCAAGCGCTTGATTGAAGAGATTCGTTGTGTGAAGTGTCAGAATACAACCATAGCAGGTTCTAATGCCGACCTGGCACGGGATCATCGCAGCAAGGTCTACCAGATGCTGCAGCAGGGCAAGACCGACTGGGAGATTCGCGAGTGGTTTGTCGCCCGTTATGGTGATTTTGTCCTCTATCGCCCTCAGGTCGACTCCCGTACCTGGTTGTTGTGGGGGTTGCCATTGCTGCTGGTGCCACTGGGGATCGGATTGCTGATCATGCAGCTGCGCCGTCAACGAGCGGCGTCTTCTGCTGAGGGAGATGATATCAAACAACAGAATGCTCCATTGAGCGAAGAGGAGGAGAAGAAGCTCTCCGAGGTACTGAAATGAGTGAAGAGATGACGTTCTGGTTTGGTGCAGCAGCAATGGTTGCTGTTGCTCTGTTGATGCTGTTGCCACCATTGCTGGGGCGTAGTCGTGAGATTGGTGTGGCACGTCGAGAGGCAAATCTGGCAATCTTCCAGCAACGCATGGAGGAGTTGAAGCAGGACCTGGAAGGTGGTGCGATCAGTGAAGCCGATTTTGGACAGGCCGAGGCCGATCTTAAACGGGAACTACTGACCGATCTTGAGGGGGATGAGGAGCAGGCAGAGAGTGATAGCGGAGTGGGGCGTATTGGTGCCGTTGTAGTGCTGGTTGTGCTGCCACTGATCACCTTCGGCGTCTATTCGCAGATCGGTTCACCCGATGCGATCAATGTAAAGGCTGCATCGCAACAGGCGGAGGCAGAGCAGGGCAAGATCGCCTTTGAGCAGGCGGTAGCCCAGCTGGAGCAGAAGCTGGAACGGGAGCCAAAGAATGTCGAGGGGTGGTCAATGCTTGCCAAATCCTACCGCTATCTGGGGCGCGATGATCAGATTGTTGCCCTCTATGAGCGTGCCCTGATCCACTTTGCAGAGCACCCCGATCCTCAACTACTGCTGGAGTATGGTGAGGCATTGGCCGATGCACAGCAGGGGAGCTGGTCCGGCAAGCCGTTGCAGCAGCTACAGCGGGCACTGGAGATCGATCCCGACCACAGTGATACACTCTGGTTCTCTGGACACATCCACTTTGAAATGGGGAAGTATGGAGAGGCACTTGGATTTTGGAGACGTCTCGCCAGGCTCGCTCCGAGAGAAGATCGTGAGATTGTCGCGATGATCAATCAGGCGGCTGCAAAGGCACAGCAGAAACTTGGTTTGGAACAGACACCATTGATCGAACTCTCTCTACCAGCCGGTGCATCATTGACTGTAGCAGTCTCTCTGGACAAGACATTGCACAGTGCGGTCTCACCGCAGGACACCGTCTTCGTCTACGCCAAGGCGGCAGGGCGTGGAGGTCCGCCACTGGCAGCGCAGCGCATTACCGTGGCTGATCTCCCTGCGACTGTACGTCTGAATGACTCTATGGCAATGATGCCGGGTAATACGCTCTCCAGCGTTGATCAGGTTATTGTCGGAGCAAAAATCACCAAAAGCGGTGTGGCTACCGGGGGTAGTGGCGATCTGGTTGGCACAGTTGCAAGTAGCAGTTCTGCTACAGAGACTGTTCAATTGATTATTAACGAGAAGGTTCAGTAGGTTATGCAGATGGACGAGCAAGAGCAGGCAGAACAGCAACGGCAGTTGCTACGCCGTTTCAAATGGCTGGTGGCGGCAGTTACTGTCTTCTGTCTGGTGATGATCTTCTGGTTACCGAGGTGATTCTGCAAAAAAACATGGTTTTGCGCTTGAACATTCAATAAAATTATAGTATATTGTTGTCACTTTCTACGGTTTCTTTACAGTTTTATTTGAATTTTCAGGAGATTTGAACATGAAAAAAGTTGCATTCTCAGTGATCGCAGCCGCTACTATGATGGCTTCCAGTGTTGCCAGCGCAGGATGGTTTGGTGGTAACAATGACTACTACGGTTATGATGACAATGACTGGCCAGAGTGGACTCCAATGTACTGGATGGAGGAGATGATGGATGAGTGGGATAACGACGATGACGAAGATTTCTACCGTTATGGTGGTTATGGCTTCGCTCCACGTTACGGTTATGCTCCAATGCCTTACCCACAGATGCAGTACCCAGCACCTGTAACTGCGCCTCGTGCTCCAGCTCCACAGGCTCCTGCTGCACAGTAAGAACAGCGTAACCTGTTGTTATAAAAACCGGCTGAATAGTCAGCCGGTTTTTTTATGTTCGGCTAAAATAACTCGAGCCTAATATTCGTATTTATACGTATGGTGATATTAGGGGGGGTCGATAGAATACTGTCCACACTTTATAGAGAAGGAGGAGTGTTCTATGGAAGCTATGAATCTGCCGACAGATGGTCAGGATCTGTCGAAAATCTCAACCATCATGCAAGCAATCAGCCATCCCATGCGTTTGAAGATTATTGGCGCGATCGGTCGAGGTGAGAAGATTGTTACCCATATCATGGAAGAGGTTGGATCGAGTCAGAGCAACATTTCACAGCATGTTGAAGTGCTGCGAAAAGCGGGTATCGTGCAGTCTCGCAGAGACCATAACCGGATCTACTGTTCCATTGCTGACATGAATGTATTGACGCTATTGGGGAAGGTTCGTGAGTGCTACTGCAACGGATCGCAGACGCAGGGTATGCGAACTTCACATCGGCCACAGTTGATTGGCTAGTTCTCGGCAGCAAACGCAAAGCATAAAAAACCCGGAAGTTTTCACTTCCGGGTTTTTTTGTGGGTTTACCTGTTGCTAAGGGTTAGTCAGCAAAGGTGTTTGAGGTGATATTCTCATACCAGCTCAGTGCATAGTCCACCTCACGGGCACGGTGCGCAGGGTTACGCTTGTCACCGCTTGGAGTGAGACCACCAGAGACCTTCTGGATCTTGGAACCATCCTCACGCAGCTTGTAGATCGCTGCAACGGAGATACCATCCTTGGG
>CAYQFH010000176.1:0-3547 GCA_964416755.1 uncultured Piscirickettsiaceae bacterium
AAAAATGGTGCCGAAGGCCGGACTTGAACCGGCACGGCTTACGCCACTACCCCCTCAAGATAGCGTGTCTACCAATTCCACCACTTCGGCAAAAACTTTACTTCTTCTCTTCTGCTGACTCGGCAGGGGCTACTGGAATCGGAGTCTCCTCTACCTGTTCAGCGGGTGCTGCATCCTCTACTACTGGAGCAGGAATTCCTGCCGGAGCAACCCCCTCAAACAACTTCTCTTCCACAGCAGGCTGAGGCACACCTTCCTGCTTGGGCAATTCAATACGATCCACTACACTGGTCGCCTCTTTCTCGGTATTACCGGCAAAGTAGGCCAGTGAAAGGCTGGTAATAAAGAAGACCGTTGCCAGTCCTGCAGTCAAGCGGGTCACAAAAGAGCTCGATCCCTGAGAACCAAACACTGTCGCAGAGGCACCACTACCAAAGGCAGCTCCTGCATCGGCGCCCTTGCCATGCTGCATCAGGATCAGTCCGATCATACCCAGCGCAGCCAGCACATGAACCAGTAACAGGATGGTTTGCATTATCTTGAATCTCTATCTCTTAACTCTTGTCTTATCCAGCGGCACGACAGATAGTAAGAAAATCTTCTGCCTTGAGCGAAGCACCACCAATCAGGCCACCATCAATATCTTCCATCGCCAATAACTCGGCAGCATTGCCTGCATTCATGCTACCACCATACTGGATACGCAGACCGGCTGCGACATCGGCATCCTGCTTGGCCACGTGCGTACGCACAAAGGCGTGTACCTCTTGCGCCTGATCCGGGGTAGCGGTCTTACCGGTGCCAATGGCCCAAACGGGCTCATAGGCAACCACGGAATTGTTCAGCGCCTCCACACCGTAGGCATTGATCACCGCGTCCATCTGACGGGCACAGACTGCCTCGGTTACACCGGCTTCACGCTCCTCGAGCAGCTCACCGATACAGAGGATCGGGGTCAAACCGGCATCCTGTGCCGCCTTGAACTTCTCTGCCACCAGCTCGTCACTCTCACCACGGCCATGACGACGCTCGGAGTGACCAACGATCACATATGCCGTACCGAAATCATTCAGCATCGCACCGGAGATTTCGCCGGTGTAGGCACCAGAAGCCGCATTACTCAGATCCTGTGCGCCCAGTTTGATCGCACTGCCATCCACCAGAGAGGCTGTTTCTGCCAGATAGATGGAAGGGGCACACACTGCAACCTCTGCTGCGTTGACCTCACCCATGCCTGCCTTCAATCCAGCAACCAACTCACGGATACTCTCCAGAGATCCATTCATTTTCCAGTTTCCGGCTACGATTGGCTGACGCATTGGGCACTCCCTTCCTATATTCTTCATCCTGTACAGCAACCTGAAAACTGGTTACTGCGAAAATTGCAGCGGCGAATCTTAGCGGTTCACCCCTCATAAATCAATCGATAGTTGCGCTAATTTACCCCAATCTCCTGCTGCACCACCGCTGCCAACTCCTCTGCCAACTGATTCACTTCGGCACTATCCCGCCCTTCTACCATCACCCGCACCAGTGGTTCAGTACCCGAAGGGCGCAACAGCACTCTGCCACGTCCCTGTAAACGCTGCTCATACTCTTTCACAGACTGCTCGATTTTCTCTGAGCTGTTGATCTTGCGATCCCTTAACGGAACATTGATCATCTTCTGTGGATAGCACTCCACCTCTGCAGTCAGCTCAGCCAGACGCTTACCACTCTCCACCACCTCAAACAGCACCTGCAGCGCACTGACGACACCATCCCCGGTAGTGGTGCGATCCAGACAGAGCAGATGTCCAGAGGACTCACCACCAATCAGACCTCCATGCTGCTGCAACATCTCCAGCACATAGCGGTCCCCAACCGCTGCCCGCATAAACGGAATCTCTCTCGCTTTCAGTGCATGCTCCAGTCCGAGATTGGTCATCAGCGTGCCCACTATCGGCCCTTGCAGCGCCTCTCGCCGCTGCCGAGAGATTGCAATGATGTAGAGCAACAGATCTCCATCCACAACTGCACCATCACCATCGACCATGATGCATCGATCCCCGTCACCATCCAAAGCTATGCCCAGATCGGCGCGATACTCAACCACCCGTTTGGAGAGGTGATCCACATAGGTAGAACCCACTTCACGATTGATATTGAGTCCATCTGGCTCATTCCCAACCGTGATCACCTCTGCACCCAACTCTTCAAACACGTGAGGTGCCGTGGCATAGGCAGCACCATTGGCACAATCCAGCACCAAACGCAGCCCTTTGAGAGAAAACCCCATCGGCACACTGCTCTTGCAGAATTCAATATAACGTCCAGGTGCATCATCAACCCGGCGCGCCTTACCCAATATTGCCGACTCCACCGTCTCAATCGGTGCATCCAGCAGCGCTTCAACCTGTAACTCCCACTGGTCTGGCAGTTTCTTGCCTTCTGCTGAGAAGAACTTGAAACCGTTATCGTGATAGGGGTTGTGAGAGGCGCTGATCACCACACCGGCTCGTGCACGCAACGTGCGAGTGAGATAGGCCACTGCCGGAGTAGGCATTGACCCCAACAGCCCAATATCGATCCCGGCAGCGGAGAAACCGGCCTCCAATGCAGACTCAAACATATAACCGGAGATACGGGTATCTTTACCAATCAGCACCATACCTCTCTCTTCTTCAGCCAGCACCCTGCCAGCGGCATAACCGAGACGCATCGCAAAATCCGGGGTAATCGGTACCTCACCGACACGACCACGTACTCCGTCAGTACCAAAATATTTTCTTGCCACTACATCCTCCTCCCTGCAGTCAGACCATCAGCCCAGCACCCTGAAGCGCTTCAACGGTCTCCTGCACATCATGCACCCGAATAATTTTCGCACCACGCGCCGCCGACACCACTGCAGCTCCTACACTGCCCTGCACTCTCTGCTCTACCGGAACATCGCCCAGTAGTGCACCGATCATCGATTTTCGAGAGATTCCGACCAGCAGCGGCGCATCCAGCGACTGGAACTGCTCCAATCCATTCAACAGTTCCAGATTATGCTCCAGCGTCTTGCCAAACCCAAAACCGGGATCGATCCAGATCTGACTACGCTCGATACCAGCAAACTGACAAGCAGCGATACGCTGCTGTAGAAAACGGATCACCTCAGTCACCATGCCATCCTCATAACAGGGAGCCTGCTGCATGGTGCGAGGCTGCCCCTGCATATGCATCAGACAGACCGGTACCTGCAGGGAAGCGGCCATATTCAGCGCACCCTCCTCCTGCAGTGCACGTACATCATTGATCAGATTTGCACCAGATTCTACCGCTGCCTGCATCACTTCCGGCTTACTGGTGTCGATCGAAACTGGAACAGCACTCTGCTGGCGAATGGCTTCGATAACTGGTACCACCCGATTCAGCTCATCCTCTATAGCAACGGCATCTGCACCAGGACGAGTCGATTCGCCACCGATATCGATGATCGAAGCACCAGCCTCCACCATCTCCAGTGCATGCGCTACCGCCGCTTCACGCCCAACGAACTCACCCCCGTCCGAAAAGGAGT
>CAYQFH010000177.1:0-1272 GCA_964416755.1 uncultured Piscirickettsiaceae bacterium
TCGCGGCACAGGCGGGTGTGCGCTACTCATTGGAGAATCCGCTCGCCTATATCGACACCAATCTGGTCGGATTTGGCCATATTCTCGAAGGGTGTCGTCACAACGAGGTACAGCACTTGGTCTACGCCTCCTCCAGCTCGGTCTATGGCTCCAATACCAAGATGCCGTTTTCGGTACATGACAATGTGAACCACCCGGTCAGTCTCTACGCTGCGACCAAGAAGGCCAATGAGTTGATGGCGCACACCTATAGCCATCTCTATAACCTACCGACTACCGGACTGCGCTTCTTTACCGTCTACGGACCGTGGAATCGTCCCGACATGGCATTGCAGAAGTTTACTCGTGCGATCTTGGCAGGAGAGAAGATCCAGGTCTTCAATTATGGCAAGCACCGTCGTGATTTCACCTATATCGATGATATCGTCGAAGGGGTGATTCGGGTGTTGGACCGACCTGCACCGCCCAACCCGGAGTGGAGTGGCGACAACCCCGACTCTGGTTCCAGCAAGGCTCCGTGGCGGGTCTATAATATTGGCAACAACAACCCGGTGGAGCTGATGGACTACATTGAGGCGTTGGAAGCGGCGTTGGGTGTCGAAGCGGACAAGGAGTTGCTGCCACTACAGCCGGGTGATGTGCCGGATACCTATGCTGATGTGACTGATCTGGTCGAGGAGTTTGGTTACAAGCCCAGTATGTCGGTGAAAGAAGGGGTTGGTAATTTTGCCAACTGGTATCGGGAATTTCACAAGATCTGTTAGCCATGTTTCAAACCATTCTGAATGAGCACCAAACAGTAATCTCCGACCTGCAAGCGATCACAGTGGAGATCGAGCAGTCTGCCACTCGCATAGTCGACTGCTTACGGAGAGGTGGAAAATTATTGCTGATGGGCAATGGCGGCAGTGCTGCCGATGCGCAACATATCGCCGCAGAGCTGGTGGTGCGCTATGTCAATAATCGTCAGGCGCTTCCGGCAATCGCATTGACTACAGACAGTTCGATTCTCACGGCGACCGGAAATGATTTTGGGTATGAGCAGCTCTTTGCGCGACAGGTAGAGGCGCTGGCCCGATCTGGCGATCTGGTGGTCGGGATCTCCACCTCCGGCGAGAGCGAGAATGTGGTGCGGGCACTACAGCAGGCAAGGGAGAGTGGTGTCGAGACACTCGGGTTGACGGGGGCAACAATGGGCCGAATCAGAGAGATTGCAGACCAGACTATCCTGGTGCCTTCCAGGGTGACTGCACGGATTCAGGAGGCCCATAT
>CAYQFH010000177.1:1372-3536 GCA_964416755.1 uncultured Piscirickettsiaceae bacterium
ACCAGACTATCCTGGTGCCTTCCAGGGTGACTGCACGGATTCAGGAGGCCCATATTCTGATCGGTCACTATTGGTGTCAGCAGGTGGAGGCGACCTACGTATGAGTATGGCCATTCCGGATTTCTCTGCAGGACGCACTTTGGTGGTGGGTGATCTGATGCTGGACCGCTACTGGTCCGGTGGTGCAGACCGGGTCTCCCCGGAGGCTCCGGTACCGGTAGTCCACGTCAAGGAGATCGAAGAGCGTCCTGGTGGTGCAGGTAATGTCGCGCTCAATATTGCCGCCTTGGGTGGGCAGGTAACCCTGTTGGGTGTGGTCGGCGACGATGCCGAAGGGACAGCGCTGGAGCAGCAGTTGACCTCACGCGGGGTGGAGTGCCGGTTCCAGAGAGAATCAGGGATGCGTACTTCGACCAAATTGCGGGTACTGAGCCGCCATCAGCAGTTACTCCGCCTCGATTTTGAAGAGTCGATGGATCAACTTGCCTTCGATCCACTGATTGAACAATTCAAGCAGCAGTTGGAAGGCTGTGGTGCTGTGATTCTTTCCGACTATGGGAAAGGGGCGCTCTCTGAAGTCCAAACATTGATTAGATTGGCTCGCAACGCGGGCAAGCCGGTACTGGTTGACCCCAAGGGAAGTGACTTCTCCAAATACCGGGATGCCACCCTGATGACTCCTAACCTCTCCGAGTTTGAGGCGGTTGCCGGACACTGCAGAGATAGTGTAGCGATTGTCGAACAGGGAGAACGGTTGCGCAAACAGCTGCAGATGGAAGCGTTGTTGGTGACCCGTAGTGAAGCGGGGATGACTCTGCTGTGTGAGGGGCGAGAACCCTTCCATCAGCCGACCCATGCACGTGAAGTCTATGATGTAACGGGGGCCGGGGATACGGTGATTGCTACATTGGGAGCCGCTCTTGCTGCGGGTGCCAGACGGCGAGATGCAGTGACGGTGGCCAATCTGGCAGCCGGGATTGTGGTGGGCAAGTTGGGTACAGCAACTGCTTCAGTAGCGGAGTTGCATCAGGCGATCCACGATCCGGAAGAGACCGGATTTGGCGTGCTGGATGAAGATCAGCTGAAGCTGGCGATTGACCAGGCCCATGTGCGTGGTGAGAAGGTGATCATGACCAATGGTTGCTTTGATCTGCTCCATACCGGTCATGTCAGCTATCTGGCCGAGGCGCGTAAGCTGGGGGATCGTCTGGTGATTGCGGTCAACTCCGATGCGTCGGTGCGGCAACTCAAGGGAGAGAGTCGACCAATTAATAATCTCGAAGCACGTATGACTCTGCTTGCGGCACTGGAGAGTGTCGATTGGGTGGTACCCTTTACGGAAGAGACCCCGGAACGACTCTACTGCAAGGTGTTGCCGAATGTGATTGTGAAAGGGGGCGACTACCGACCGGAAGAGGTGGCGGGCGGTTCTTGCGTGATCGACAATGGTGGATCGGTGGAGATCTTGCAGTTTGTTGATGGACATTCGACCACGTCGATCGTGGAAAAGATTAAACAGAATTTGTAACCACAGAGCACACAGAGCGCACAGAGGTTTTTATTCATCATTCTCTGTGTCCTCTGTGACCTCTGTGGTGAAAAGCTTTTGAGGGCACAAAGATGATCATAGTGACAGGTGGTGCAGGGTTTATCGGCAGCAATATCGTCAAGGCGCTGAATGAGCGTGGCGAGCGCGACATTCTGGTGGTCGACAATCTCACCAACGGGCGCAAGATGCGCAACCTGGCCGATCTGGATATTGCCGACTATATGGATCGGCTTGATTTTATCGAGCGCATCAACAACGATGCAGACTTCGGCAAAGTACAGGCGATCTTCCACGAAGGGGCCACCTCGGCCACCACCGAGTGGGATGGCCACTTCGTGATGAATAACAATTATGAGTACTCCAAGTCGCTGCTGCACTGGTGTCTGAAGCATAAGGCACAGTACCTCTACGCCTCCTCCGCTTCGGTTTACGGGGCTGGCACCACCTTTATTGAGGATCGGCAGTATGAGCACCCGATCAACATGTACGCCTACTCCAAGTTCCAGTTCGACCAGTATGTGCGTCGCCTGCAGCCGGAGATGCAGACTCAGGTGGTCGGCTTCCGCTACTTCAATGTCTATGGTCCGCGTGAACAGCACAAGGGGACCATGTCGA
>CAYQFH010000178.1:0-3477 GCA_964416755.1 uncultured Piscirickettsiaceae bacterium
CTTAACGATCATTTTTCAGTTTTCCTTCTATTGAAAATTAGTTTGAGACGATACGGGCAGATTCAATGATCACGGTCTGCTGTGGCGCATCCTTGGCAAAGGGGCCGCCCGGTCCGGTCTCTGTCTGCTCAATCTGACGCACTACATCCATTCCGCTGGTGACCTGACCAAATACGGTGTAGCCCCAGCCACGTGCCGACTTGCGGGTGTGGTTGAGAAAGCGATTATTGGTGGTGTTGATAAAGAACTGTGCAGTAGCAGAGTGGGGATCGCTGGTGCGTGCCATGGCGATGGTGCCAGGCAGGTTTTTCAGTCCGTTGTCTGCCTCATTGGGGATCATGTCCAGGGTTGGCTTCTTCTCGAAGTCCGGGGTGTAGCCGCCGCCCTGAATCATGAAGCGGGGGATGACACGGTGGAAGATGGTGCCTGCGTAGTGGTCGTTCTTCACGTAGGTGAGGAAGTTGGCCACCGTAAAGGGTGCGCGGGCCTCATCCAGCTGTATGGTAATGGTGCCACGATTAGTAACCAGCTCTACCACTGGAGAGCCTGCTGCAACCGTTGGATTCTTCTCATTGGCAACCGCAGGGTCGGAGGAGAAAACGGTAAAGGTGATAGCACCCAGTAAAGCAACGACAGAGCCGAAGATGGTGAGGTTCTTTTTCATGATGATTCAGTGAACAGTTAAGTGATGGCGAATCATACCACCATTGTTGCTGAGGTATAATCTCGCGCTGTTTTCGGTCTTACTTCAGAGAGAAGCGTGATGTTGCAGATCTACAATACCCAGAGTCGTACCAAAGAGCAGTTCAAGCCAATCCATGAGGGAGAGGTGAATCTCTATGTCTGTGGGATGACGGTCTATGATTACTGTCATGTCGGTCATGCGCGGGTGATGGTCTTCTTTGATGTGGTGGTGCGTTATCTGCGAGCGCAGGGGTGGAAGGTGCACTATGTGCGCAATATCACCGACATTGATGACAAGATCATTAATCGTGCCAATGAGAATGGAGAATTGTTCACAGAATTGGTGGATCGCTTTATCGAGGCGTTGCATGAGGATTCCGAGGCGCTGGGGATTCTGCCACCGAATCAGGAGCCACGTGCCACTCACTCAATGGATGACATTCTCTCCATGACTGAACAGTTGATCGAGAATGGCAAGGCCTATGTCGCCGATAATGGTGACGTCTATTGCGATGTCTCCTCCATTGAGACGTATGGCAAGCTTTCGGGCAAGAACCTGGAAGATCTACAGGCGGGGGCGCGGGTCGAGGTTGGTGAGGTGAAGCGTGCGCCGATGGACTTTGCGCTGTGGAAATCGGCCAAGCCGGAGGAGCCGAGCTGGGATTCACCGTGGGGAAAAGGGCGTCCAGGCTGGCATATCGAGTGTTCGGCAATGTCGACCTGCTGCCTCGGCAACCACTTCGATATTCATGGGGGAGGGATGGATCTGATCTTTCCACACCATGAGAACGAGATTGCACAGTCAGAGGGGGCGACCGGGGAGACCTTCGTCAACTACTGGATGCATGCCGGCTTTGTACGGGTCGATGATGAGAAGATGTCGAAGTCGCTGGGCAACTTCTTTACCATCCGTGAAGTGTTGAAGGCGTATCCGGCCGAGGTGGTGCGCTACTTTCTGCTGACCAGCCACTACCGCAGTCCGCTCAACTACACCGAGGAGAACCTGCAGAATGCACAGGCGGCGTTGACCCGCTTCTACACGGCACTGCGTGGGATTGAGTGTGACGGGATTGCTGCAGTTGAGAGCAGTGAGTGGGAGCAGCGCTTCAATGCGGCGATGGAGGATGACTTCAATACTCCTGAAGCACTCTCGGTACTGTTTGATCTGGTGCGTGAGATCAATCGCCTCAATGATAGTGGTGATGCCGCTACTGAAGCGCATGCACAGTTGCTGATACATTTAGGAGCTGTGCTGGGGCTGCTGCAGCAGGAGGCGGACCAGTTCCTCAAGGGGGATAGTGCCGCAAGTGGCCTCAGTGATGCAGAGATTGAGCAGTTGATTGAGGATCGTGCCACAGCCCGTGCCGACAAGGATTGGGCTGAGTCGGATCGAATTCGTGACCTCTTTGCCGGGCAGGGGATTGTGCTGGAGGATGGTGTCAACGGCACCACTTGGCGTAGGGGGTAGATTTAGGAGAGCAGCGATTTCAATAGTGGAAGCGTAGTGGTGGCAATGACCAATGCCAGCATCCACTTGATCACCAGTAACTCTTTCTCCACGCGAGTGATGTCGCCCTTGGTTGCAAGACTCTCCGCAGGGAGCGCTTCAGCAGCCTTGCGCGCCTCTTCTTCAGGCATTCCTGCGGCAATAAATGCTCGATATACCTCTGAAATCATTGTTGTCATGTTTTCGAGTGAAGCAAAAACAAGTTACGACGCCAAATAGGCTGTAGGTTGCGCGAAGCATACGCAGCAGTGACTTGAAAATGCGGTTTTCTTAAGCATCATGAAAAACCTCTGCCGTCTTCAGAGTATTCTGTAGCAAAGTTGCAATGGTCATCGGCCCCACACCACCCGGTACCGGAGTAATCCACGAAGCACGTTCCTTCGCAGTTTCATACTCCACATCACCGGTCAGCCTGCCATCGTCGAGCCGGTTGATTCCCACATCAATCACTACGGCACCTTCACGCACCCACTCTCCCGGGATAAAGTTGGGGATACCCACTCCAACCACCAAAATCTCTGCTCGGCGTACGTGAGCCTCCAGGTCTGCGGTTTTACTGTGGCAGGTGGTGGTGGTACAGCGAGCGGAGAGCAGTTCGAATGACATTGGGCGTCCGACAATATTGGATGCGCCCACAATCACCGCCTCTTTTCCCTCCAGCGGAATCCCGGTGCGCTCTAGCAGTGTCATTACCCCTTTCGGGGTGCAGGGGCGCAGTAGTGGCATCTTCAGCGCCAGTCGTCCGATATTATAGGGGTGGAAACCATCCACATCCTTGTCCGGGTTAATGTGCTCTATCACCGTCTCCGGATCAATGTGTTTGGGAAGGGGGAGCTGTACCAATATCCCGTCAACCGCTGGATTTTTATTCAGTTGATCTACCAGCGCCAATAGTGTCTCCTCTGTGGTCTTTGCGTCCAGTTCGTGTTTGAAGGAGAGGATGCCTGCCTTGTCGCAGGCGTTGTGCTTGTTGCGCACATAGACACTGGATGCGGGATCATCACCCACCTGAATAACAGCTAGTCCAGGTTGGCGGTGACCGGCAGCCATCAACTGCTCCACTTCATTGCGAATCTGCTCGCGGATTTCACCGGCAATCTGCTTTCCATCCAGAATCTGTGCGCTCATCTCTCGGTTTTCCAAAAATAGGGTAAAAAAAGTTGGCGGATTATAGCACCCGTTGTTGACGTATGCGCCAAGGGTGGTATGATTCGCGCTCGCTGAATTTGATTCAGTTGTCGGGGTGTAGCGCAGCCTGGTAGCGCGTCTGCTTTGGGAGCAGAATG
>CAYQFH010000179.1:0-3470 GCA_964416755.1 uncultured Piscirickettsiaceae bacterium
ACGTTGGCAATCTCCTTGCCCATGGTGGAGGGGCTGGCCGGCTGACCGTGGGTTCTGCACAACATCGGTGCGTCGGCCAGTTCGTGAGAGAGCTGGGTCATCGCATCGATGATCTCATCCATCTTCGGTAGTACACTCTGGGTGCGGGACTCGCTCAGCATCAGTGCATGGGAGAGGTTGTTGATGTCCTCCGAGGTGCAGGCAAAGTGGATAAACTCACTCACCGCCTCCAGCTCATCATTACCAGCGATCTTCTCCTTGATGAAATACTCCACCGCCTTGACGTCGTGGTTGGTGGTGCGTTCGATCGCCTTGATGCGCTGTGCATCCTTTTCATTGAACTGCTCGACCATCTTGTTGAGCAGGTTGTTGGCATGTTCTGAAAAGGTGGGTACTTCGGTGATGTCGGTATTGTTGGAGAGCATCTGTAGCCAGCGCACCTCGACCAGTACCCGATGGCGGATCAGGCCATATTCGCTAAAGATCAGGCGGAGATCGGTAGTCGCACGACCATAGCGGCCATCCACCGGAGAGACTGCGGTCAGTGAGCTGAGTTCCATGAGGCGGTTCCTTGCAATTCCAATAAAAGTGGCGGGATATTATACCCTTGAAGGGTACAAGATGAGAGAATGGAGTGATGAATTCAGGACAAAAAAGTGGGCACACTACTGCGTGTGACAAAGTTTCCGCACTCAAGCAGGATCTGCAGTTTGAGGCGAAGCTGTTGGGTAACAATTTCCACTTTAATACCAGCTGGGGGCTGTTCAGCCCACGAGGGATTGATGAGGGGACCGATCTGCTGCTTAATTACCTGAGGGTAGAGGTCGATGAGACTATACTCGATATTGGTTGTGGTTATGGACCTTTGGGGCTGGCAATGGGAAAACGTGCCAGCCAGGGAGAGGTCCATATGGTGGACAAGGACTATCTGGCGGTGGAGTATGCCAACCGCAATGCGGAGAAAAATGGTCTGTCCCACTGTAAGGCCTATCTTTCCAATGGTTTGAGTGAGGTTCCATCCGAACTCCGGTTTGATACCGTGGTCTCCAATATTCCCGCCAAGGTGGGGCGTGAATTGTTGACCATTCTGCTGTGTGACAGCTACCGACAGATGAAACCGGGGGGGCAGATTGTGGTGGTAACCATTAATGGTTTGCGTGACTTCATCAAACGCAACTTCAAAGAGGTGTTTGGCAATTACAAGAAGCTGAAACAGGGAAAGTCCTATACGGTAGCTCGTGCCGTGAAAGAGTGATTGAGGTGGAGAAAACTGCGATTGGCTTGTAGGTCAGGAAGTGTAGAATAGGAAAAATGCCTAGTGTCAAATATTGCCGGAGGAGGCGACTGGTTGCATGAAGCAATATATGCGCTGTAATCACGCTCTTGTTGAGAGAGGTGAGGTCAGATGAGATTGACCCGATATCTGTTGCTCTCTATTGGCGGTATCATGCTGTTGGCGACAGCAGTGCTGACGGGTTACACCTATCAAGGGGTGAAAAGTAGCACCTATGAACGTCTCTACAGTGAGAGTGAGGCGATCTACCACTTCCTGATGTCGGTTCGGCGCGTCTATCAGAAACAGTTTCTGGAGAGTGGTATCGCTCTCAATGACAAGACGGTCGGGTTTTTGCCGGCCCATTCATTGCCTCGCATCAGTGATGAGTTCTCCTCCAACTGGGACAAACGGGGCATCCAGATCAGCACCGTTTCAGATCGACCGCGCAATCCTCGCAATCTGGCGGATGTCGGTGAACTGGAGGCAATGGCCTGGTTTAGAGAAGACGATGAGCGTGCGGTCTTCACCAAATCGGAGCGTAGCCATTTCCTCTATGCTCGTCCGATCTGGGTGGTGCCCTCCTGCTTGAGATGTCATGGTGATCCAGAAAAGGCGCCTCCCTCTATTCAGGCCCGGTATGAGGGGACTGCATTCGGCTATGAGGTGGGAGATCTGCGTGGTGTAGTCAGTGTAAGAATCCCGATTTCAGACATTGATGAGACGGTGCTGGAGAGTTTTGTACCTCGCTTTCTGGTACTGCTGATTGCCTTCCTGATGATCTCCTTTGCAGTTTATGGCGTTGTGCGCCACTTGATTGTGCGTCCGTTGGGAGAAATGGTCGATGATGTCCGAAGTATCGATGAACACAATAGCTACAGCCACATGTCCGAGCAACATGAAGAGTTGGGTGAGTTCGTCGGCCATTTCAACCAGATGATGGATCGCCAACAGCAGCTCCACTCTGAACTGCGTGAGCAGAAAGAGAAGATGGAGTGGATCCTCGAATCGATGGAGGAGGGGGTAATTGTGACGGACCTTGATGGGCGCATCCTGAGAATCAATCAGAAGCTGGAGCAGTGGACAGGATGGCCGACGATAACCCATTTTGGTGCGCCTGTGCGGAGTCTGTTTGTTGAGAATGACGCTCTTAGTGGACAAAAACAGTGTCATCTGCGTCGTGATGGTGATGAGAGAATGCCGGTTCATGTCTCCGTGGGTGAGCTGAGAAATTCAATGGACCGTAGTGCGGTCGTCGAGGGCAAGGTTTTTGTGATCCATGACCGCAGAGAACAGATTCGGGCAGAGCAGCAGGAGGCCTATGCGGCTTATCAGGCGGGTATTGCGGAGATGTCCACTATGATTCTGCATAATGTGGGAAATGCATTGTCAGCGATTGATGGTGGTGTTTTCCGGTTGAAAAATCAGGTTTCAGTACTGAAGAAGATGGAATCGCTGTTTGAGATGGTTGCCGATAAGCTGGAGTCCTTAAAAGGAGAAGAGCTGCCAGAGCGTTGTGTGGATGCCGTGAATGAAATCCGCAGCATGGTGGATCGATCCAGAGGGCTGGTGCTGCACCCACTGCTTGAGGAGGTTGAGGATCAGGCCTTGCGCCCAATTGAACATAGTGTACGGCATGTCGCTGAGATTATTCGGGTTCAGCAGGGGAGTGCCAGACAACCTGCTCAGGAGATGCCGTGTCAACTCCAACTGGTGGTTGAAGATGCTCTGGTGCTACAGCGATATATGCTGGAACGGTTGGGGATCGAGATTGTAAAACAGATGCCGGAAGCAGAGAGAGAGGTGGTGCTGTCGCGTAATCAGATGGTTCAGGTGGTCAATAATCTGATCAAAAACAGCTACGAATCAATCAGTGAACAGCGTCAGAAGGTCCCCGACTTGCAGGGGGTGATTAAGGTCTCGCTGTCGCAAGATGAGGAGCAGAGCCATCTGGTGATTACAGATAATGGTATTGGTATTGAAGAGGAGCAGTTGGACAAGATCTTCGAGTATGGTTTCAGTAGTAAAGATCGTGGTAGCGGTTTTGGATTGCACGCATCGGTCAACTACATTGAGGAGATGGGCGGTGAGTTCATTGTGGAGAGTGAAGGTTCCGGGCAGGGCGCATCGGTCACAGTGGTGATTCCGAACCAGGAGATAGCTCGGAAGGAGTAATAGACAGAAAGATTGAAGTTTT
>CAYQFH010000180.1:0-3339 GCA_964416755.1 uncultured Piscirickettsiaceae bacterium
CTCTGCTCCAGTGTGAGATTGGCTTGCGCCAGCTCCGCTTTGGCGATGGTAACCGCATGTTGATGGTCGGTCGGGTCGAGGGCCAGTAACAGATCTCCACTGTTGAAGCTGCCACCGGGCTTGAAGTTGGGGGAGAGTTGAGTAATGCGCCCGGCGACCTCTGCCACCAACTCCCCCTGAGTTTGAGGCGCTATGTTTCCCCGACTCTGTAACGCGATAGTGTAGTCGATGGCTTGCACCCTGGTCACCTCAACCAGTGGTATCGCCGGTTTGGGTGGTTTGCGCTTGGCCTCCGGAGCGGTGGCAATCAGCGCTTTGCCTATGGCAATGCTGGCTCCGAGTACCAGAATCGGGAGAATAATCTTCTTGATCATCAGTGGTAGTCTCCCCCCAGTGCCAGATGCAGCTGGATGCGGTTGTCGATACGGGATGCCTGTGCGTTCAGAAGGGCGCTTTGACGGTCATAGGCGCGTTGTTGCGCGTCCAGCAGGGTGAGGATACCGACAATGCCACCCTGATATTGAGCCAGTGCAAGCTCTGCGGCCTTTTTGGACTCCTGGCTTGCACGTGCCAGTGCCTCGCTCTGCAATTTGTAGAAGTGGTCGGCAGAGAGGCTGTTCTCCACCTCCTGAAAGGCCTGTAGCACAGTCTCGGCGTAATCGATGGTACTCTGCTGTTGTGCAAGCTGCTGAATGCGCTCTTTGGCAGCCAGTTTGTCCTGTTGGAATAGGGGTTGGGTGAGATTGCCCAACAGACTCCAGACCAGATAGTCCCAATCCAGCAACTGATTCAGTTCGCTGCTGGAGGTGCCTCCTGTTGCGGTGAGGGAGAAGGCGGGAAGGCGATCTTTGCCTGCGGCCACGGTGTCCAGATGGGCTGCCTGCAGTCGCAGGTGGCTGGCCTCGATGTCGGGGCGACGTTCCAGCAGTGTAGAGGGGATTCCAACCGGTATCTGCGCCTGCAGATCAGGTAGTGCAGTGTCCAGTTCAAGCATGGCAGAGGGATAACGCCCTGCCAGAATCTCCAGTTTACGCAGCTGTTGCTGCAACTGTAACTGCTGGCTGGCGAGTCGTTCTTCGGCAATGGCCACCTCGCTACGAGCCAGATGGAGGTCCAGAGCGCCGGTAATACCGTTGCGGTAGCGCTGTTCAATGACCGATTCCGCCTTCTGGTACTCTCTGAGTCGCTGTCGGGAGAGTGCGACCTGCAGTTTGGATTCGACTGCAGAGAACCAGTTGCGGGACAGTTCTGCCACTAGTGAGAGTCGGGCAGCGTTCAACTCTGTTGCAGATGCGCGTTCACGCTGTAGTGTGGCCTGTTCCAGATCCGAGAGACGCTGCCACAAATCGGCCTCCCAAGTGGAGGAGAGTTCCAGCCCCAGTGTGCTACTGTGAACGGTTACCCCGGAGGTCTGTTTGCGGGTGCGATAGGCGCTGACTTCACCAGTGGTTGACGGGAGCAGTGCGCTGTGACTGACGATGGTCTGCTGCTGCGCGCTCTGCAGGGTGATTCGGGCGCGCCGGATGGTGTGGTTGTGTTGCAGTGCTTCATCAATCAGCTGGTTGAGTGGTTCGGAGTGAAACTGTTGCAGCCATGGCTGGGGGGAGTTGCTGTTCAGTGAGAGGGATTGATTGCCGTTCCACTGCAGGGGGTGTGGCAGGGAAGGAGCAGCCAATGGTGTTGTGGTCTGCTGTGTGGCGCAGCCGCTCAGCAACAGGATTGTTGATGACAGAATCGACAAATAGCGGAGTCGCAGGTGGCAGAATCTCATAAGGGGGTATGATGACGCTGGCCGGTGCGGTTTGTCTATATCTGTGAGCGCATTCGGTTTGTAAAATCAGTGGTCTATGATGTTCTTTTATGCCATTGAATATCAAGTGATTATCGAGTACAATCCGCGCCCATTCCGAGAGCAGTTTTTTCTTGTTTCGTCTTAGAGGCAGGACTCCTTTTTTGTTTGTTTTTTTGTAACCCATTGAACGGTAATTGATTTATGGATATGGCTAAACGTTTTCTCCCCTTTCTGAACTGGTTTCCCATGGATGGGCAGACTATTCGTGCCGACCTGATTGCGGGTATTACCGTTGCACTGGTGCTGATTCCCCAGTCGATGGCCTACGCACAATTGGCGGGCCTGCCCGCCTATTTTGGTCTCTATGCCTCTTTCCTGCCGGTGATGGTGGCGGCACTCTGGGGTTCCTCCAAGCAGTTGGGTACCGGACCGGTGGCGGTAGTCTCACTGTTGACCGCAGTTGCTGTGGGTAGCGCATTGCAGAGTCAGCTGCCTGCCATTGGTGTGGATAGTATTGATGCGATGACCCAGGAGCAGTTGATCGAGTTCTATGTACCGCTGGCGGTGATGCTGGCACTGTTGGTAGGGCTGTTCCAGCTCTCTCTCGGTGTGCTCAAGCTGGGGGTTGTGGTCAATTTCCTCTCCCACCCGGTGATTGTCGGTTTTACCAATGCGGCAGCGATGGTGATCGGTCTCTCCCAGCTCAACAAGATATTTGGTGTGACCAAGGAGCGTAGTGACTTCTTCCTCGGTGATATCTGGGGCGTATTGCAGCAACTTGGTGATACTCACATGATGACTCTGGTGATGGGTGTGCTCGCCTTTGCCATCATGATGGGTACCAAGCAGTATCTGCCCAAACTGCCTGGTGTGCTGCTGGCGGTGGTGATTACCACGGTGTTGAGTTACGTGATCGGTTTCCAGGGGATGGGTGGTGCCGTTGTCGGTGATATTCCTGAGGGGCTGCCGACGATCTCGGCACCAACGATCAATTTCGAAGTATTGGGTATCCTCTTCACCAGTGCCATTGTGATCTCGTTGGTGGGCTTTATGGAGGCGATCTCAATTGCCAAGGCGATGGCAGCCAAGACCAAGGACAAGATCGACCCCAACCAGGAGTTGATTGGACAGGGATTGGCCAACATCTTCGGTAGCTTCTCTCAGGCTTATCCTGCCAGTGGCTCCTTCTCCCGCTCTGCAGTGAACCTGAATGCGGGTGCCCGTACCGGTATGTCCTCGGTTTACACTGCTGCTCTGGTACTGATTACACTGCTCTTCCTCACTCCATTGCTTTATCATCTGCCCAAGGCGGTGCTGGCTGCGGTGATCATGATGGCCGTGATCGGTCTGATCAACTTCAAGGCCTTCAAGCACGCCTGGATTGCCAACAAGCATGATGGTGTCGCCTCGGTCACCACCTTTGTTGCGACCCTCGGTTTTGCTCCCCACCTGGATCAGGGCATCATGATCGGTGCGCTGCTGGCACTGGGGCTCTATCTCTACTCCACCATGAAACCACGTGTGGCGATTCTGGGGCGTTATGCGGA
>CAYQFH010000181.1:0-3308 GCA_964416755.1 uncultured Piscirickettsiaceae bacterium
GGAGGAGCGTTGTGCCTCCACCTCCAACCGCAACTTCGAGAGCCGTCAGGGGCTGAATAGCCGCACCCATCTGGTCAGCCCGGCGATGGCAGTGGCGGCGGCGGTAACCGGCCACTTTACCGATGTGCGCAAACTGATGGGAGAGGTGTAATGGAGAAGTTCACCCAACACAGCGGACTGGTGGTGCCGATGGATCGTCCCAATGTCGATACCGATGCGATCATTCCCAAACAGTATTTGAAGTCAGTCAAACGTGCCGGGTTCGGCCCCAACCTGTTCGATGACTGGCGCTATCTCGATCCCGGTGATCCGGCAATCGACAACAGCACCCGTCGCCCCAACCCCGACTTTGTGCTCAACCAACCGCAGTATCAGGGGGCAACCGTGCTGATCGGTCGTGAAAACTTCGGCTGCGGCTCCTCGCGTGAACACGCGGTCTGGGCGCTGACCGACTACGGTATCCGTGCAGTAATCGCCCCCAGCTTTGCTGACATCTTCTTCAACAACAGCTTCAAGAATGGGCTGCTCCCTATTGCATTGGCAGAGGCTGAGATTGATCAGCTGTTTAGTGAAGAGATGCAAGCGGAAAGCTACAAGCTGGAGATTGATCTGCAGGCGCAGACCGTAACCACACCATCCGGCACCCGCTTCTCCTTCGAGATCGACGAGTTTCGCAAATACCGCCTGTTGAATGGACTGGATGATATTGGCCTTACCCTGCAGAATCAGGATTCGATCAAGGCCTATGAAGTGAAACGCAAGGCCGAAGCGCCGTGGCTTTTTTAGGGATAAAAATTCACCACAGAGAGCACAGAGTACACAGAGGTTATTGAAGAGAGATTCTCTGTGTACTCTGTGACCTCTGTGGTTACCGCTTTTATGTTTTTAATGGATTGAGAAAATGAGTAATAAAATCGCAGTATTGCCCGGTGACGGGATTGGTCAGGAGATTGTCGCCGAGGCGGTCAAGGTATTGGAGTGTCTGCAGAGCGACTACGGCCTCTCGGTCGAGCTGGAGAGTGGTCTGGTCGGAGGCACAGCCTACGATGCCACCGGTACCCCGCTGCCGGAGGAGACCCTGAAACTCTCCAGAGAGTCCGACGCGGTACTGCTCGGTGCCGTGGGTGGCTATCAGTGGGAATCGCTCGATATTGCCGTCCGTCCCGAGAAGGGGCTGCTGGGGCTGCGTGCCGAGCTGGAACTCTTCTCCAACCTGCGTCCGGCCATCCTCTACCCACAATTGGCCGACGCCTCCACCCTGCGTGCCGATGTGGTCTCTGGTCTCGATCTGATGATCGTGCGTGAGCTGACTGGCGGTATCTACTTCGGTCAGCCGCGTGGTGTACGTACCCTCGATAATGGTGAGCGTCAGGGCTACAACACCCTGGTCTATGCCGAGCATGAGATCGAGCGCATCGGACGCTCTGCATTCGACATTGCGATGAAACGCGACAAGCGCGTCACCTCGGTCGACAAGGCCAATGTGCTGGAGTGTACCGAGCTGTGGCGCGAGGTGATGGAGCGGGTCGCCGGGGACTACCCGGAAGTGGAGTTGTCGCACATGTATGTCGATAACGCCGCCATGCAGCTGGTGCGTGCGCCCAAGCAGTTTGACGTGATGGTCACCACCAACATGTTTGGTGACATCCTCTCCGACTGCGCGGCGATGCTGACCGGCTCCATTGGTATGCTGCCATCCGCCTCTCTCGATGCCAACAACAAGGGAATGTACGAGCCGATTCACGGCTCTGCACCGGATATCGCCGGGCAGGATCTCGCCAACCCTCTGGCGACCATTCTTTCAGTATCGATGATGCTGCGCTACAGCCTCGATGAGACGGAGATGGCCGACAAGATTGATACAGCGGTCAACAAGGTGTTGGATGATGGGGTACGTACCCGAGACATTCACTCCGAAGGGATGCAGGAGGTGAGCTGTTCCGCGATGGGTGATGCGGTGGTGGCTGCGCTGCGTAGCTGATTCAGACTATATTTACAGTAGAAGAGGGTGCTCCCGTTTGGGCGCGCCCTTTTTTGTGCAGCAAGCAAACAGGATAAGAGTGGCTGGGTATTCAACAGAGACTTTTGGCTAGATTGATGGTAAGGTCTTGAAGCATGGGCCAGATTGAAGAGATTAAACGGCAAATTGTTGAGGCGTTAGCGCCGTTGAAACCCGAAAAAATCATCCTTTTCGGCAGCTATGCCTATGGTCAGCCGGATAGTGAGAGTGATCTCGATATCTGTGTGGTGGAGCGGGATTACAGTAACCACTGGGAAGAGGTTGAACGTATCGATAGCCTGCTGGATGGTATCCGAGTGGGGAAGGATATTCTGGTCACAAAGCTGGATGAGTACAATTTCTACAAAAATGAGTTTGGTTCTGTATACAAGGATATTGAAGAGAAGGGTATTGTGCTGTGGAGTTTATGAGGCAGTACCAGATTCTGTTTCATAAAGCCAAAGCTGATTTGAAGGCAGGGAAGAACCTGCTGGAAGATATTGAAAATGGGGATGATGAGTTGGATATGGATGCTGTGATGTTCCATCTCCAACAGTGTGCAGAAAAAATGCTCAAGGCGCTTCTCTCATACCATCAACTCCACTTTACCAAAACACACAATATCAGAGAGCTTCTCCACGCTGTCGCAGAACATGATATTGAAATTCCTGAACAGAATTCGCAGTTGATTCCATTGACCTACTATGCCGTTGAGGGGAGGTATGCAGTGCTCCATGATGATATGGAAGATGCGGGAAAATATATTCAATTGTTGGATGAGTTGTTGGCTTTTGTTGAGAGTAGTGTTGGAAAGTGATCCCGTAGCATGAGCCGATCCACGGCTCTGCCCCGGACATTGCCTGGCAGGATCTCGCCAACCCTCTGGCGACCATTCTTTCAGTATCGATGATGCTGCGCTACAGCCTCGATGAGACGGAGATGGCCGACAAGATTGATACAGCGGTCAACAAGGTGTTGGATGATGGGGTACGTACCCGAGACATTCACTCCGAAGGGATGCAGGAGGTGAGCTGTTCCGCGATGGGTGATGCGGTGGTGGCTGCGCTGCGTAGCTGATTCAGACTATATTTACAGTAGAAGAGGGTGCTCCCGTTTGGGGGCACCCTTTTTTGTGGATTATGGAAAGTGGCGGGATAGTGGATAAGGAATCCATATTTTTCTGTAACATTTCGTAACACAACAGGAAAAAGTTATTTGTTAGTATCGTGTTATATGAAAAGGGAGTTGGATGCTATACGGAATCCGTATAGTGCAATATTTAGCGATTCCATCTAATACACTGTTAAGT
>CAYQFH010000182.1:0-3286 GCA_964416755.1 uncultured Piscirickettsiaceae bacterium
TTATGGGATATAGAACAACCCTGTTTTACTATTCAAGAATGTTCTTTTATAATGCTTTCCATGTTGTGAGGGAGAGCCAACCAAACACTCTTCCAAACCGAAAGATTTAACACTTTTTTAATTTTTATACTTTTGAGGATTTCATCATGAAAAAGACTATCGCTACTATCGCTCTTGTTGCTTTCGCTTCCAGCGCTTCTGCTTTCTTCGGCGGTGACGACAACCAGTCTGGTTACGGTACTGGTTCTGCTGACGGTGCTTTCGACGGTAAGGGTCGCGGCGCTGGTAAGGGTAAGGCTGACGCAGAGGGTAACTTCAGCATGAGCGTTAACGCTTCTGGTAAGGGTTCTTCAGACATGCAGGCTGACATGGACGCTGCTAACAACACCCGCATGAACGGTACTTCCGATCTGCGCACTGAGAACCGTCCTTACTACCCATATGCTCCTGTAGCTCCTGCTGCTCAGTAAGAGATCTTTCTCTACAAAAAATCCCCGACACCTCACGGTATCGGGGATTTTTTATGCATGGCTACTTTTTATCGGAAGCACTTATTGGTGATACGGCACACTCAACTCATGCACCGCCTCAACAAACACGCCTGCATTTTCAGGATCAACAAACTGATGAATACCATGTCCCAGATTGAAAACATGGCCTGAGCCATTGCCATAGCGCTGCAAAATAGTCGCTACTTCTTCACGAATACGCTCAGGAGTACCGTAGAGCACCGCAGGATCCATATTGCCCTGCAACGCCACACGATCGCCCACTCGGGCACGGGCATCACCAATGTCGACGGTCCAATCCAGACCCAACGCATCACAGCCGGTATCCGCCATCGACTCCAACCAGAGCCCTCCCCCTTTGGTAAAGAGAATCACCGGCACCTTCTGCCCTTCACTCTCTCGATTCAGACCATCTACAATCTGCTGCATATAGCGCAATGAAAACTCCCGGTATGCATCATGCGAAAGCGCACCACCCCAGCTATCAAACACCATCACCGCCTGTGCACCCGCTTCAATCTGCGCATTGAGATAGGTCGTCACCGAACGTGCAGTCACATCAAGAATCTTGTGTAGCGATGCCGGATCGGAGTACATCATGCCTTTGGTGGTCGCATACTCCTTGCTCGACTTGCCCTCTACCATGTAGGTTGCCAATGTCCAGGGGCTACCGGCAAAACCGATCAGTGGCACCCGACCATCCAGCTCCCGGCGAATGGTACGCACTGCATCCATCACATACTTCAGCTCCCCCTCCGGATCCGGCACAAATAGCTTGTCGATATCGGCTGGTGTGCGCACCGGACGCTCAAAGTTTGGCCCCTCCCCCTCAGCAAAGTAGAGCCCCAACCCCATCGCATCGGGTACGGTCAGAATATCGGAGAAGAGAATGGCAGCATCCAGCGGAAAGCGCTCCAACGGTTGAATGGTCACTTCGCAGGCCAATTCCGGATTCTTGCAGAGATCCATAAAACTCCCCGCCTGCGCACGCGTCGCTTTGTACTCGGGAAGATAACGCCCCGCCTGACGCATCATCCAGACTGGCGTCTGCTCCACCGGCTGTTTCAACAAGGCGCGTAAAAAACGGTCATTCTTCAATGGGGCCATGGTTATTCCTTTATCTCCGTGCGCAATCATTGCATGCTGTGAGGCGGTGATTCTACTCTACTTTGATCGCGGAAGGGTGTCGCAACCGTACCCGATACCCCTTTTTACGTGGCACCAGCCACCCCTGCACAGTAATACGCTTCCCCTCCAGCACCTGCAGATCCACCTCCCCCTCAAAATGGGGAAGGTCCGACTTTGCAACCTGTACCGAGATCTGGTCGGTCAGATCCAGCCAGAGCCACTTCCTGCTCCAATCCACACGCTGTACCTGTCCTTGAATGCGCTGAAATCCACCGTGTCTCACCTGACCAAGCGACTTGGGTTGATAGGCTGACAAGGACCACAGCCCTTCACCATACCCTTTTGCCTGCTGCTCCTGTCCAATGTAGCAGGCACTATTCCACAGATTGGGTGGCACAATCAGCGCAAATGCCAGCCCTTCACCAACCAATATTGCCGCCACATCTTTTCCATCCAGGGTAAACCCGTAGGCCAACAGACGACCATAGCGGTCTCGAGACTCAGCCCCCTTTTTCAACAGGATTTGAGGGTCATCACCCAACAGCTGTTTCAGCCTCTGTGTAGCCTCTTCGGCCAACGGCTGAGCTGGGCGCTCCTTGCGCTCCATCTCCGGTGTATTGAGACCGATCAGACGCACCTTCTCTCCTCTGACGGTTCTGACTGTATCTCCATCATGAATCTGTTCAATACGGTGGAGTTCCAACTGTTCAAGCTCTGGCGCCAGACACACGCCAGAGGCCCACACTGGCCAGAGAAGCGCATAAAAAAAGGCACCTCGAAGAGATGCCCTTTTCAATCTTTGCCGCAGCAGAGACAAAATTACATGCTTCCGTATTTCTGACGGAATTTGTCTACACGGCCCGCAGTATCCACAATCTTCTGCTTACCTGTGTAGAAAGGGTGGCAACGAGAGCAGACATCAAGGTGCAGGCTGTCGTCAGACATGGTGGAGTTAGTCTTGAACTCAAACCCGCAGCTGCAGGTCACATTGACTTCCGTGTACTCTGGATGAATTCCGCTTTTCATAACGTATCTCGTTTACTCGTTGAATTTGTTACTTTTCACGCACTGAGCGCAAAATCAGGACGCGCAATTATACTGAAAATCAGCCATTGTGCAACAACATTATCTCTTCATCGCGTCGAAGAAGTCCCCATTGGTTTTCGTGGCTCGCAACCTTTCAAGCACGAACTCCATCGCCGCCAGCTCATCCATTGGATGGAGCACCTTGCGCAGCAGCCAGATCTTCTGCATCTCGTCTTCCTTGGTCAACAGCTCTTCACGACGGGTACCGGAGCGGTTGATATTGATCGCCGGGAAGACCCGCTTCTCGGCAATCCGACGATCCAGATGCAGCTCCATGTTACCGGTGCCCTTGAACTCTTCGTAGATCACATCATCCATGCGCGAACCGGTCTCAACCAACGCCGTTGCGATGATAGTGAGGCTGCCGCCCTCTTCCACATTACGTGCCGCACCAAAGAAGCGCTTGGGACGATGCAACGCATTGGCATCCACACCACCGGTCAGCACCTTGCCCGAGGAGGGCGCCACGGTATTGTAGGCACGCGCCAGACGGGTGATGGAGTCGAGCAGAATCACCACATCCTTCTTGTGCTCCACCATCCGCTTCGCCTTCTCGATCACCA
>CAYQFH010000183.1:0-3211 GCA_964416755.1 uncultured Piscirickettsiaceae bacterium
AGGATGAGGCGGATGAGGAGCGTGTGATCGGTGAGATCAAGCAGCGTCTGGGTAGTGGTGAGTTTATCTTCGATTAAGTTGCAAGGTTGTCCTACCCTATGAAGGCCCTCATTAGGAGGGCCTTTTGCGTTATGTCTCCAGCGCAGCCTGAATTGCTGGCGCAATCTCCTGCGTGATCTCCTGATCAATCAGTGGAGAATTGTCCTGGTGGGTAACCCAGAAGATATCCTCTGCACGCTCTCCCAGTGTTGCAATTTTCGCTGCATGAATGCGCAGATTGCAGCTCATGAAGACCTGGCACAGTGTGGAGAGTAGGCCGGGACGATCCGTGGTATGCACCTCCAATACAGTCTGCTGTTTGCGTTGATCCTGACGGCAATCAACTCGACCTTTGTTCTGGAAGTGCTTCTGGTGACGCGAGCGACGGAAGGTGACTGGCTGATGGATCAGTGTAGGCTCAGTGATCTCCTGGCTCAGTTGTTGTTCGATTCGTTGCAGTTGATCCTGATGGCGTAGTGTATTGCCATCCTGATCCAGTACGGTAAAGCTGTCCAGTGCAAAACTGTTTTGTGTGGTGTTGATACGTGCGGCCTGTATGTCGAGATGCAGCGCTTCCAGAGTGTGTACCAGAATGGCGAAGAGAAACTGTTGGTCCTGGGTGTAGATCAGGATTTCACTGCCCCCCTGATGACTTTTTTTGTGGAAGCGGATCAGTGGACGTTGTGCATGGTTGAGGATCTCGGTGGTGTGCCAGCAGATCTCCTGTGCATCATGTTTCTGGAAGTAGTCATCGCCAAGCCCCTCCCAGAAGATATCGATGGCTGTGGGGTTCATCTCCTGATCAATCAGCTGTTGGTGTGCCTGTCGGCGAGTCTCCTTGCTGTAGTTGACCTCCAGCTCGGGACGGCTCAGCAGTGCACTGGTGCTGTTGTAGAGTTTGGCCAGTAGCGCACTTTTGAAATGGTTCCACAGGGTGCTGTTGGTGGCACGGATATCAGCAACGGTCAGCAGGTAGAGCATGTCCAGTCGGGACTGTTTGCCCACAATATCGGCAAAGGCCTCAATCTCTTCTGGATCATCGATATCACGGCGCTGGGCGAAGGTGGACATCTCCAGGTGGTGTTCGACCAGCCAGGCAATCTCGTGACCGCTCTCCTTGTCGATATCATGGCGCAGGCAAAACTCTTCTACCACACCAATCCCCAACTTGGAGTGGTTGCCACCACGCCCTTTGGCAATGTCGTGGAAGAGCCCTGCGAGGTAGAGCTGTTCCGGGTGGTCGAGTTGTACGATGAGATCACTCAATCGGGGCAGCTCATCGTAGTGTTCGCTGATGGTCAGTCGTCGCAGGTTGCGCACGACAAACAGGGTGTGTTCATCAACGGTGTAGGCGTGGAACAGGTCATGCTGCATCAGGCCAATAATCTTGTCGAATTCAGGCAGGTAAGCGCCCAGCAGACCGTAGCGGTTCATTCTGCGCAGCGTGTGGGTGAGGCCGGTGCCGCAACAAAAGAGGTCACGGAAGGTTTGGCGCGCCTCCAGCGTCTGTTGATAGTGGTCAGCAATGCGTTGTCGGTTATCTCGAATCTGTCGAATCGTCTCTGCGGTGACCCCTTTCAGTTGAGGGTGTTGCTGCAAGGTCTGGAACAGCGTGAGTGCCAATGCAGGATTCTGTTCCAGCGCATCCGGCTGTAAGAAGGTGAGGTAGCCGCCACGGCTGCCAAAGTGATCATCGATTGGACGTGCTTTGCGTTGCTCTGGAGGTGTGAGCAACTGCTCCTCAAAGAGCTGGAGCAGCATCTCGTTCAGGCGCGATAGAATGCGGATAATTCGGAAATAGCTGTGCATGAATGATTCGACACCCCGATTCTGTTGGGTGTCACGGTGGCCAAAGTGCTGGGCCAGTGCAGGTTGGTGTTCAAATAGCAGTCGCTCTTCAGCACGCCCAGCAATCAAATGGAGCGTGAAACGGATCTCCCACAGCCGTTCACGTCCAGCATCCAGTTCGGCGCATTCGGTTGCAGTCAGGAAGTTGTGCGCAACCAGCTCTTTCAGGCTGTCGGAGCCAAAGTGGCGGCGCGTGACCCAGAGGATGTTCTGGATGTCGCGCAGTCCACCCGGCCCCTCCTTGATGTTGGGTTCCAGATTGTAGGCGGTGTCGTTGTATTTGCTGTGGCGTGCCCGCTGTTCATTGTGTTTTGCGACAAAGAAGGGGCCGCTAGCCCAGAAGTCATCTTGTTGAATTTGCTGCTGCAGTTGGTTGAAGTAGTCAGGCTTGCCGGAGAGAAGGCGTGCCTCGAGCAGGTTGGTGGCAATAGTGACATCCTGCTGCCCCTCTGTGAGGCACTGTTGGATGGAGCGTACGCTGTGCCCAATTTGCAGACCAAGATCCCACAAAAGGGTGATGAAGTTGCTGATGGCGTTGCTGCTGGTTTCATCTTCACTTTCGCTCAAAATCAGCAGGTCGATGTCGGAGTGGGGGTGCAGCTCCTGTCGGCCGTAGCCTCCTACAGCGACCAGTGCACATTCCGGGCACTCTGCTCCAATCTGCTGCTGCCATAGCTGCTGGAGAAGTTGATCGATGGAATCGCTACGTTGACGAATCAGCTGTTTGGCTGGAGTGCCCTGGTGGAACGCCTCCGCAATTGCTGTCTGCTCTTGCTGGAGTAGTGTGCGTATCTGTATAGGATCAATGGAGCTGTTTTGCAGGTGTGTAGGGAGTGTTTCAGAGGTCATCTTCTTCACTGCGTTTGGTCAGTACCTCGACCCCGGTTTCGGTGACCAGTAGTGTATGTTCCCACTGTGCAGAGAGGCTACGATCCTTGGTGGTGACAGTCCAACCATCATTGGGGTTGAGTTTGCAGTGCCGCTTTCCAGCATTGATCATCGGCTCAATGGTGAAGGTCATCCCCGCCTCCAGAGTGGGGCCGATTCCTTTTTTGCCATAGTGGAGTACTTGTGGCTCTTCGTGGAATTTCTGACCAATACCGTGGCCGCAATACTCATGCACTACAGAGAAATTGTGTTGCTTGGTGAATTTTTCGATTGCGTAACCGATGTCTCCGAGATGAATTCCCGGTTTGACCAGTGCAATCCCTTTCAGTAGTGCCTCTCTGGAGATCTGCACCAGCTTCTGTGCCCGGATCGAGGGTTTGTCCAGCATGAACATTTTGCTGGTGTCACCGTGATAGCCATCCTTGATCACCGTGAT
>CAYQFH010000184.1:0-3204 GCA_964416755.1 uncultured Piscirickettsiaceae bacterium
ATCAGTAGTAGTCCCAGTGCGATGACCAGCAGTGGTAATAGCTGTCTTCCTCCCGACATACTTTTACTCTCTAATCTCCTGCTTTGTGAGTGTCCCTATTATGGCACATCTGTTTGAACAGGAGCGCAGACCTCGCTGCTGGAAAAAAATCGTATCGCGGCAGATTTCTATTGATTCCTGGTTAATAACAGATCAAAATGCTGGGGTTTATGGGGGTGACCCAGATTAGGCAATTATTTGAATCAAAAATATTAAGAAGGAATCAGGATGGCAAACCAGATCGAGCTACAGCCCAGTGGACATAAATTTGAGAGCAAGGCGGGGGAGAATATTCTTGAATCGGCGCTGGAGCATGGTGTTGCATTTCCTTACGGTTGTCAGAACGGTTTCTGTGGTGCCTGCAAGGCGAAGGTTTCTGGTGACTATGCGTATCAGGATGAGTACCAGCCACAGCCTCTGACTCCCGAGGAGCTGGATGCCGGGATGGTGATCTGTTGCAAGGCAGAGGCAAAAGGAGATCTCGCTATTGAGGTGGAGGTGGTGAAGGGGGCTGAGGATATCCAGGTACATACCATGCCGACCAAGGTGAGCAAGATTGAGAAGTTGGCGGATGATGTGATTCGCCTCTATCTGAAGACGCCGGAGGATGAGAGCATGCAGTTCCTCGCCGGTCAGTACATCGAAATTCTGATGGATGACAAACGTCGTGCCTTCTCCATTGCCAATGCACCCCACAACAATGAAGAGATTGAACTCCATATCCGTCTGGTGGAGGGGGGCTACTTTACCCCGCACGTCTTCAACGAGATGACCGAGAAGGAGATTCTGCGCGTCGAAGGACCACTGGGTGGCTTCTATCTGCGCGAAGATTCGCGTAACGATATTGTGATGATTGCAGGTGGAACCGGCTTTGCTCCGATCAAGGGGATCATTGAGCATGCCATTGAGCTGGGGTTGAAGCAGACCATCCACCTCTACTGGGGGGTACGCAGCACCAGGGATATCTATCTCAGGGAGCTGGCGGAGCAGTGGGCCGCAGAGCATGACAACATCCAGTTTGTGCCGGTGCTCTCAGAACCGGATGAGGATTGGGAGGGGCGCTCGGGTTATGTCCATGAGGCGGTCTTCGAGGACTTCTATGACCTTTCTGGCCGTGATGTCTATGTGGCTGGGCCTCCGGTGATGGTCAACGCCTGCAAGGATGCCTGTACCCAGCGCAAGTTGCCGGAGAAGCGTTTCTATTCGGACTCATTCGAGATTGCAGGAGCAGTGGGCAAGTAAGCGCGCAGTTTCTCTGTTTCATAGGGGTGCTTTCCGGTTTTGGGGAGCGCCCCTTTTCTTATGGGTGGCTATCGAGCCAACGGTTAGCCAGACGATCGGCGTCATTGAGTTGTTTCAGCGACATCGCCATCACCATGTCATTCATGAACATGCGGCTCTGTTTACTGCCGTGAGTAGAGGCAAGTGTGGCCCACATGTAGGATTTGACATAGTTCTGTTTGACCCCCTCTCCCTTGGCATAGGCGATTGCCAGATTGAACTGAGCACTGGCCATCTTCTGTTCAGCAGCCTTTTTCCACCAGGAGACCGCTTTGTTGTGGTTCTGTTGTACCCCTTCTCCAGTGTAATAGAGAATGCCAAGGTTGTACTGGGCATTGGGATTGCCCTGCTTGGCCGATTTTGTGTACCACTGTAGCGCCTTGGAGCGGCTTTTTGAAACCCCGGTACCGCTGTCATACATATTGCCGAGATGGAACTGTGCGCGATCATCGCCCTCTTTTGCGCTCGCTCTGAATAGTTTGAGTGCCTTTTTGTAGTTGCCCTTCATGTAGGCCTTGGTGCCTGCATTGTAGTCGGCCATCGCCATTGTTGCCGGACTCAAGAGCAGTGCAATCGAGAGCAGGAGGGTTGCGGTGCTGTCAGGCAGTTTGATTCGGTACATGAAGGGGTTTTAAATGGAGTCTGTTGTAAGTAATCGCGAGCTTGTTGCTGAAGTTGCACTGTTTCCCCTCAACAGGGCAATCTCTTGCTCGAAATAGTATAGCGCAGAAGCGAGATCCTTATTGCGTTTCATCAATTCGGCCAGCTCCTGATAGGCGGCACTGCTCGGTTCAATCTCAATGCTGCGTTCCAGATGGTGCTGTGCTGCTCCCCAGACCGCATTGTGTATGAAGAGACGCCCCATGGTCAGATGCAGTGCTGCACTCTCCTCGTGCTGCTCCAGCCACCTCTCTGCAGTATGAATCTGCTGCTCCAGGTTGTCGGTGGTGAAGTTACCGTAGAGTGTGACCAGTTGCTCCGACCACTGATGGTTGATCTCCTTGCGTAACAGGGATTCACACTCCTCTTTGCTACCTACTTCCAGCAGTAGCGTAATGTAGTGGTAGAAGAGGATGGGGTTGTGACGCTGTCTCTTGGAGAGCTTGTTCCATTGCTTGACCAGAGCACCATGTCCCCCCTGTTCCGCCCTTTGGGAGAGCAAGCGAGTCTCGGCTTGCAATTCCAGTCGGCTCAACTCATCGTTGTTGAAAATCTGCTGTTTGCGTAGACGAGGTAGCAGTTCCAGTATGTTATCCCACTGGTTGAGGGTGCTCAGGCACTGGACCAAAAGCTTCAACATCTTCTGCTGGTTGGGGCGCTCATACTCCAGTCGCTTGAGTAGCTCCAGTGCTTCACTGTACTGTTGGTGGGCAACCATCTGTTCTGCCTGGGTTAAACGAATGACAAAATCGGCCTTGGGGGCCTCTTCGTGAGCCTGCTGCAGGTAGCGGTCACGGCGCCCATCGGCATCGAGATGCTGGGCAGCATTGGCTGCTCCAAGATAGTGAAGCAGTGGATTTTCGCTGTGGACAGCGGATTTGGTCAGTAGCTGCTCCGCTTTTTTCCAATCTCCCTCGGCCAGGGTAATCAGCCCCTGGTTGAGCTGTTTGCGGGAGCGCTTGACCTGCTGGTGCTGGTTCCACTGTTTGAGATCGCGTGGTGAATGGATAAAGCGCAGTAAAAGGTGGAGGGTCAGCTGCAGTACCCAGAAGAGTGCCAATACGGTGATCAGGGCAAAGCTTGGGCTGGTCTCGATGCTCCATCCGGCAATACGCAGCAGGATGTATCCGTTCTGCCCACGCAGTTCGAGTGCAGCGACACTGGCGATCAACAGGATTGTGGTCAGTACCAGAATCCGTCTCATGATGCTGTCTCGTCAGTTGC
>CAYQFH010000185.1:0-3129 GCA_964416755.1 uncultured Piscirickettsiaceae bacterium
AATTCCCTGCAGAATCGCCTCTTCCGGGGCATGCGGTGTCGACAATACTTTGTGTATACGCAATTTTCCACCATCCCACAGGACAAAGTCGGTAAAGGTGCCTCCAGTATCTACTCCAAGTAACATCCCGCTATTATACTCTGCACCATGCCTGAACTACCGGAAGTTGAGACCACCCGCCGCGGCATCGAGCCCGCCTGTTTGAATCAGACCATTACCAATGTGATGATTCGTAACCGCGCATTACGCTGGCCAGTCGAAGAGGGGCTGGAACAAACTCTGCAAGGGGTCACCTTCAACACCATTGATCGCCAAGCTAAGTATCTACTACTGAAAAGCGAAACCGGCACACTGATTATCCACCTCGGCATGACCGGCTCTCTACGTGTACTGGAAACTCCACCGCCACCCGAGAAACACGACCACTTTGATCTACAATTCAGTAACGGAATCACTCTTCGCTACCGTGATCCCCGTCGCTTCGGCGCACTGCTGTGGACAACCGATCCGATTGAGCAGCACCCACTGATTGTCCATCTCGGCATTGAACCGGTTGGGATCACCACAACAGTGGAGATCGCCAGTCACCTCTACAATAAATCTCGCGGGCGTAAGACAACGATCAAATCCTTTATCATGGACCAGAAGATCATCACTGGAGTGGGAAATATCTACGCCTGCGAATCGCTCTTTCTCAGTGGCATCCACCCCAAGCGAAGCGCTGGCCGGATTTCGAAAACACGTTACCAAAAATTGGCCACGGCGATCCAGAACCGGCTCAATGAGTCAATTCAACAAGGGGGAACTACACTACAGGATTTTCGTAACAGTGAAGGGAAACCCGGTTACTTCCAGCAGTCACTGACTGTCTATAACCGCGAAAGCAAGCCATGCAAAAATTGCGATACACCGATCAAACGTTTTACCCAGAGTCAACGTTCTACCTGGTACTGCCCCCAGTGTCAGCGCTGATTTGATAGACTAACCGATATGGATATTCACAATCCCACAGGCTGTGAAGACAAGGAGCCATTTGCCCTTCGGGTTATTGGCGAGAGCATGGCTCCCGAATTCAAAGATGAGGCCGTAATCATCATTGATCCCGGCTACCCTGCTGTAAACGGTGCTTATGTACTGGTGCTCTACCAAAAGGAGTATCACTTCCGGCAATGGGTACGACGCGGCGAAAAAGATTATCTGGTACCACTCAACTCCAACTTCCCTTCACTGGAACTGGAAGGGCACTATCAAATTATCGGGGTAATCACCCAACAGAACATCAACCGCGAGATCTACCACTATGAGTACCCGAAAGCGGGGGTCATCGATAAGCGCGAAAGTGAGCGCAGCAAGAAACGGCGACGTAAACGGGAAGCCAAGCAAGCAAAAGAGACATAGGCATCCACAAAAAAGCCGATTCAACTGAATCGGCTTTTTTGTGGAGCAGAGAACCAATCAGGCGGTCAGCTTCTCATACTTTGCACGCAGCTGATCTTCGCTCTCTTCATGATCGGGATCAGGCAAGCAGCAATCTACCGGACAGACCTCTACGCACTGCGGCTCATCATAGTGACCGATACACTCAGTACACTGATCAGCAATGATCTCGTAGATCTCATCACCCTGAAAGATCGCTTCGTTGGGGCACTCAGGCTCACACACGTCGCAGTTGATACATTCATCTGTAATATAAAGTGCCATTACTAAAGTCTCTTATCTATTTATTGAACCCTGTTATTGTACACCACGCCCAAATTTCTCTTCCAGCGCCTGTTGCACATTTTTCTGCACAAATGGTGCAACGTCTCCGCCCAGTTGGGCAATTTCCCGCACCATACTAGAGGAGAGATAACCATACTGCTGCGCCGGGGTGACAAACAGCGTCTCAATCTCCTCCGCCAGGTGGCGATTCATACCTGCCAACTGGAACTCATACTCGAAATCGGAGACCGCACGCAGGCCACGCAGAATTGCATCCCCACCAACCGAACGGACAAAATCGACCAGAAAGCCATCAAAGGCAATCACTTCAACCTGCCGCCCCATCCCCTGTAGCGCCTCCTGTGCCAGCACAACCCGCTCCTCCACCGTAAACAACGGCTGCTTGCTGGTCGAACCACCGGACACTACCGCAACCACCACCTGATCAAACAGCCGCGCACCGCGCTCCACCAGATCAATATGCCCATTGGTGATGGGATCAAACGTCCCCGGATAGACCACTTTCTTCACTACCGCTCCCTTGAAGTATCTTGTGACTGTTCTGCGAGCAGGTATCGTACCTGACCCGCCTCTTTGCTGCGAGTCACTAACCATCCATCAAGGAGTGGTATCTGCTTGATCTCCTTCTCTACCTCTACATAGAGCTGCAGCGCAGAATTCAGCTCACTCCGCTGCAACTGCACGATAATCTGCTCCAGCAACCCTTTTCCAAATGGGGGATCGAGAAAGATAAGCTGATAACGTGAAAGGTCACTCTGCTGCAGAAAGCGAAAGGCATCACCAATGTGTACCCGCCCTTCTGCTGACTGTAACAGTTCAAGATGTTGTTGAATCGTCTGCCCACTCTTGCGATCCTGCTCTACAAAATCGACCTGTGCAGCACCACGTGAAAGCGCCTCCAGCCCCAACGCACCACTACCGGCAAACAGATCAAGACAGTACGCACCACGAATTGTGGATTGCAACCAGTTAAACAGGGTCTCTCGTACTCGATCCGGCGTTGGACGGATGGCTGGATGATCTGCAAAGGTCAGCTGCCTCCCGCGCCATGACCCACCAATGATACGCAGCTTGCGGCTACCACCGCGCTTGCCTCTCACGACGAAAAATCACAAGTCACAAGCAGAAAGCTTCAAGCCGAATAGATCACCGTTTTTGGCTTGTCGCTTGCCTCTTGTCACTTGATTTTCCCTCCCACAACCACAGTGACCAACTCCTCTGGACGCACGCGCCGCTTGAAGGCATCCTGAATGGTAGCAATCGAGGTCAACTCCACCCGCCTGTTGAAGGTTCCCAGATAATCATTGGGTAGACTGTAGAAACCGATCATTCCCAGATAATCAACAATCTTGCTATTGCTGTCAATCCGTAGCGGGAAGCCGCCAGTAATATTCTTCTTGGCACTGA
>CAYQFH010000186.1:0-3084 GCA_964416755.1 uncultured Piscirickettsiaceae bacterium
TCACCATCAGCAGTGCCATGAAAATGCCTGGAGTGAGAATCGGCAGATAGATGCGACGCACTACGCCGTTGTTGCTCTCGCCCAGCGAGCGGGCCGCCTCCTCCATCGAGGGTTTGATACGAGCCAGTGAACTCTCCACCGGGCCGTGGGCAACGGTGAGGAAGCGCACCAGATAGGCAAACAGCAGTGCCGGCACGCTCTGCATCATGATGGTAGTGGGATCCTGTCCCAGCCATGTCTGCACTGCATTCATTGCATGGCCGAAGTTGGCGAAGAGGATCATGATGCCGACCGCCAGTACCGAGCCGGGCAGGGCGTAGCCGAGGGTGATCAGCTGCCCTACTGACTCGATCTTCCAGTCACCCCCCTTGCGGCGGGCCATCGCCAGAGCAAAGGCACCCAGAGTGGCCAACAGTGCAGCACCTCCACCCAGAATCAGGGTGTGGTAGAGCATCTCGAAGTAGCGGCTGTTGAGTTCCTGTTCAATGACATCCAACCCCCAGATGATCAGCTGTACCACCGGCAGGATAAAGGAGAATCCCAGTACCAGTATTACAAAGCCGGTTGCTCCCCAGGCGCGTACTCCGCTCAATTGAAAACGATAGGGAGCACGTCCTGTGGTCTGATGGTATTTGGATTTACCACGCATCGCCTTCTCCCCGAATAGCGCCATTAGTGCGAACAGCAGCAGTAGCGAGGAGAGCTGGGCAGCAGTGGAGAGGCTGCGGAAGTCATCCCACGAGGTGTAGATGGCGAGGGTGAAGGTGTCATAGTTGAAGATTGATACTGCGCCAAAGTCGGCCAGCGTCTCCATCAGTGCCAGTGCGACACCGGCAGCGATGGCGGGTCGTGCCATCGGTAGCGCAATACGCAGGAAGGCTTGAGTGGGGGTGAGTCCCAGACTCTGTCCCGCCTCCAGCAAGCTGTTGCCCTGAGAAACAAAGGCGGTACGTGCAAGCATGTAGACGTAGGGGTAGAAGACCAGCACAAAGACGGTGATGACACCACCGGTGGATTGGATATCGGGTGGGGTAATCAAACCACCAAAGAAGGTCTGAATGCCGTTGTAGAGTGGTCCGCCGTAACTGAATAGATCCAGCATCACAAAGGCGAGGACATAGGCAGGGATTGCAAAGGGGAGCATCAGCGCCCAGTCGAAGATCTTGCGTCCGGGAAACTCGCACATGGTGGTGAGCCAGGCCAGTGCAGTACCCAGTACCAATACTCCGCCGCCGACTCCGATGATCAGCCACAGTGTATTGGTCAGCAGATCAATAAATAGATAGTCGAGTAGGTGGTCCCAGATCTCATGGTTGATATCCCCCCAGGAGATCAGAATAACGATAAAAGGGAGGGCGACGACCAGCGCCATCAGATAGGTGATGACTTGTAGCGAAGAGGTCTGTTTTTGCATGATGTCAGGCAGAGGAGGGTGAATAAAAATCAGGCCGCAAACTACGAGAGAGAGTGTAGTTTGCGGCCTGCAAGGGAGGTTCTATTGGATTATTTGTAGCGTGCGCGCTGCATCAGTTTTACTGCAGCAGCCTGGTTTTTACCAGTTTCCGCCAGGTTCATGGTGTCGGTCTTGAATTCACCCCAGGCGGCAACCTGTGGATCCATCGCGCTGGAACCGTTGATCGGGTACTCCTTGTTCAGACCACCCAGAATCTTCTGTGACTCGGGACCGGTCATCCAGGTAAGCAGCTTGATGGCATTTTCTCTGTTGGGTGCGTGTTTGGTGATACCGGCACCAGAGATGTTGACATGTACGCCGTTGCCATTCTGGTCAGGCCAGAACAGCTTGACTGGAATCTGCGGATTGGCCTTCTCGGCACGTCCATAGTAGTAGGTGTTGACGATACCCACGTCACAGATACCGGAATCGATCGCCTTGATCAGGTGTGAGTCCTTGGCAAATGGTTTTACCGCCAGATTCTTGACCCAGCCGCGCACCACCTTCTCGGTCTCTTTCTCGCCATAGTGATGGATGAAAGAGCCAACCAGTGACTTGTTGTAGATCTTCTTTGAGGTGCGCAAGCAGAGGCGATCTTTCCACTGTGGTTCAGCCAGTCCAGCGTAGGTGGTGAGTTCTCCTGGCTGTACACGTTCAGTGCTGTAGACGATGGTACGCGCACGCACCGAGAGGCCGAACCACTGCCCCTCTGGATCACGATACTGAGGTGGAACAGATTCGTTCAGAGCGGCATCGTTGATCTTGGCAAAGATACCCTGGGTGGCGGCGTACCAGAGGTTGCCTGCATCGACTGTAATCAACATGTCGGCTGGTGTCTGTTCACCCTCTTGCTTGATACGCTCGATCAGAGGCCCCTCTTTACCAGTCTGGTATTTGACCGTAATGCCCGTCTTCTTCTCGAAGGCATCAAACAGTGGCTTGACCAACTGCTCCTTGCGTGAGGAGTAGACCACCACCTCATCGGCAGCAAGTGCTGAACCGGCAATGGGTAGTGCAGCAGCTGTAAAGACCGGGATCAGCCAGGCTTTGAGTAGAGAAGAGGGGCGAATGGTCCGTTTCATTGTTGTTGACTCCTACTTTGTAACAATTATTTTGTGTGTGCATGAATCTACATGCTAATGAGAACGATTGTCAATAATAAGTTAAAAAATGATAGAAATCCATTAAAGATAGAGGTTAGTGAGAAGGAAGTCGCAGTTGTTTTATATTTCGACCGCTGAGTAGGTGTTACTCGATAATTTCATCAATATCTTAATGGTCCATATTGGTATACAAGCATTGTCAGGAGAGAGTGTGACGGCACGGCCAATGATTGCAATGCACGCTCTAAATTCTCTGGCATGTTTCATGGGAGTACTCCATACAACTTGACTCGCGAATTCTGAAAACTCTTGGTTGATGAAGCCTAGAAAGTTTTTTGAAAAAATCCTTATCTATCCTGCAAGTTTTTCTTTACCTTTTAAATGATAATGATTATCATATGAGAATTAGTGAACGCTTATTTCCGCGATTGCTATTTTTATCTGAGCTTTTAACCAACTATGGAGTAATTACGACAATGAAAAAGAGTGTATTGAGTGTAGCAGTAGCTGCCGCAATGACTGTTTCTG
>CAYQFH010000187.1:0-3064 GCA_964416755.1 uncultured Piscirickettsiaceae bacterium
CCTGTTTCAAGCTGCTCCATCAAAGAGGTAAAGCGTTCAACGCTGTAGAGACCAATACCCGCAGTAGCCGGTGCAGCACTGCTGTTATCGGAGGAAATCTCTTGCGAGGTTGCTTCATGGCTCTCTTCAACTGGTACAGCGGCAACAGACTCTTCAGTTACAAGTTCTTCGGCTGCAGAAACTTCAGCGATGGGCTCAGCTATTTCTACCTGTTCCTGCTCCTGGATGGCAGCTTCACCCTCCTCTTCAAGGATTGCTTCTGTAGAAACTGCTGCCTCAGAGTTTTCGATCTCTACTGCAAGCTCTTCCTCTGCAGATTCAGCCATCTCTTCAAGAGCTGTCTCAGACACAACTCCCATCATCCCTTCGGAATACTCCTCAAGTTCATCGGCTTCTTCCATATCGTCAACCTCTTCCGAATGGAAAGGAGGTGGAGCAATGTACATGGTTGGCTGTTCCATCTGAATGAGACTAACAATGAGCACCAGAATGAGCACTGGAGCAGTAATAAGTGCCATCTGCTCTACTTCGAGATCCTTGAACTGGGTCTTGATTCGATCAATAATTGACTCGTCATCCTCATAGACGGGCACCTCAGTGGGTGGTTTTGGATCTGGCTCAGGTTTGGGAGCAACTGTTGGTTGAGGGGCTGGTTCTAATTCAGGTTCAGGGGATGGCTCTGACTCAACAACTGCTTGAGCCTCAGGTGCAGCTTCCACCTCTATCGGAGCAGCCGCTGGCAGTGATTGACCCTCTGCTCCGGTCAATGAATCGATATCAACCACCTCACGCGGATTGATCTGAAAGATGATGTCGCAGGATTTGCATCGTGTCTTCACCCCCTCCAGAGGAATCATCGACTCTTTTACATTGTATGTTTCACTGCATTCCGGGCAAGAAATTCTCATTATTCAATTCTCTACTTCATTATATTGAAGTTGTTTCCGGTCATCCGGGATATTACTGGTGACACCCAGATCCGGTTTATATTGTGCAATCTGTTGATAAAAACAGAACGCATTGGACGATTCATTAACGGCACCTATTGAATCAGATTGAGTGGTCGGCTGGCAATATAAGGAGATTCATAGAGTTTTCAGCGACTGCACCACAACGACCATCGAAGTGCGTCTGTCTGTGTTAGAGTTCGGCGTCGGTCGTTCAAGGAGATTGCCGTGTTTCGTCTATTGTTGCTAGTTTTGCTTTTTTTCACTATTACCGGTTGCTCGGACCAGAGTCCACAGCCTTCTGCGCAAAATACAAAAGCCCCTGAACTGGAGGGTATATTGGTCACCTCTTCGGCACCCATTGTAATGGCTAATCTGCAGGAACAGGATGCTTATCTCTACTTCATGACTATGGAGTGTGAGTCGTGCTGGAAGTTGTTGGAGAAGGCGGAAAAAGTACGTGAAGAGATCAACATGATCGCGGTGGTCATGAGTACGGACAACTTTGCCGTCTATGAGAAGGCGCGCAGCCACTTTCTGATGCTGTTACCGGTCTATGCCGACCATGATGAGAATATCGCCTACGACTATGATGCCAACAGCGCTCCGCTCTGGATCACGGTAGAAAAAGGCAAAATTACAAGCCGTACTACGGAGATGCCTGCAGCTGCAGCAAAGCTGCTGCAGTAACCAAAAAGCCCGCTCATGTAATCAGGAGCGGGCTTTTTATCAAGGCTGTGATTGTTGATTATGCGAAGGGGTGGTTCAGCACAATCGTCTCTTCACGATCCGGACCAGTAGAGATGATGTCGATCGGTACCCCACAGAGCGCCTCCAAACGCTTCAGATATGCTTTGGCGTTCTCTGGCAGCGCATCATACTCCTTCACACCGAGCGTAGACTCACTCCACCCTGCCATCTCTTCATAGACGGGAACGCAGGCATCAAAGGCGTCGGCACCGATTGGGGGTGCACTCAAGGTCTCACCGTCCATCTTATAGCCGGTACAGATCTTCAACGTCTGCAAGCCATCCAGGACATCCAGCTTGGTGATGCAGAGGCCAGTGAAGCTGTTGATCTGTACTGCACGACGCAGCGCGACCGCATCGAACCAGCCACAGCGACGAGCACGACCAGTTGTTGCACCATACTCATGCCCCTTGTCTGCCATGTGTTTACCGTTGTCATCACACAACTTGTCGCCATCATAGAGCTCAGTTGGGAACGGGCCACCGCCAACACGGGTGGTATAAGCCTTGGTGATGCCAAGGATGTAGTCCATATAGCATGGGCCAACACCGGTACCGGCAGAGGCACCACCAGCGGTCACGGTAGATGAGGTTACATACGGGTAGGTGCCGTGGTCAATGTCGAGCAGGGTACCTTGAGCACCTTCGAACAGAATACCCTTATCGGCATCCTTCAGCTCAAACAGCTCTTTGGTGACGTCAGCTGCCATTGGGCGCAGTTCCTCGGCCATTGCCAGAGAACTCTCCAGCACCTCGTTGTAGTCGACGGTCTCCGCCTTGAAGTAGTGTTCCAGTGCGAAGTTATGGTACTCCATCACCTCTTTCAGACGCTCGGTGAAGCGGGCAGTATCGAGCAGATCGCCCAGACGCAGACCACGGCGAGAGACCTTGTCCTCATAGGCAGGTCCGATACCTCGGCCAGTGGTGCCGATCGCCTTCTTGCCACGGGCTACCTCACGTGCTTGATCCAGTGCAATGTGGTATGGCAGGATCAACGGGCAGGCCTCACTGATGCGCAAACGCTCACGCGCGGGGATACCATTCTCCTCCAGCATCTTGATCTCTTTCAGCAACGCATCGGGGGCCAGTACCACACCGTTACCGATGAAGCAGGTGACGTTGTCACGCAAAATACCCGAAGGAATCAGGTGAAGCACTGTGGTCTCCCCTTCAATCACCAAGGTGTGTCCTGCATTGTGACCACCCTGGAAACGGGCTACTGCGGAGGCGCGATCGGTTAACAGATCCACCACCTTGCCTTTGCCTTCGTCGCCCCACTGGGAGCCGATAATCACTACATTCTTTGCCATCGTTCTACTTCCTGAAATATATACTCACGCAAAGACGCCAAGGCGCAAAGTGGTCGCC
>CAYQFH010000188.1:0-3040 GCA_964416755.1 uncultured Piscirickettsiaceae bacterium
CGGCTGCAGATCCTCCATCTTCTGCCCCATCCGGGCACTGGCACGCAGCATCTCAGCAGAAAGCTCAACCCTTTTGGGAACCCCCTCCGTACCACTGGTCTCGAGGATAACGGATTCTGTCACTGGGGCGGTCATGGTTCTCCCCAATTGTCAGACAGCGACATAAGGCGATTTTGAGGTTTATGTAATGGACTCAGCTCTCTTCACACCTGGCTTTTTAGTGACTCTTCAATCGAATGAAAAGCCTGTTTCAGACCGCTCAGTTTCTCTTCACACACCACAAACACAACCTCGGCATCAATATCAAAGTAGTTGTGGCTCAGAAAATCCCTGATCCCTTTTGCACCTTTCCAATCCACTTCAGGGTGTTCCTCCAAACAGGGTTTTCCACCTGCACGCTCAAATTTTTTCAGACTCTCTCCAATTGCAATCAACATCATTCCAATTGAATCCAATGTGCTTAAACCATCATCATCTTTCAGAAAGTCGTCGGACTTATTCACCCTTGCAAAACGATATTCAACACGACGAATTCCCTCAAGAATCTGTTGGGCAACCTCCAGCAAAAACCTCTTGTCAGACATAAATCACATCCTGCTCAATGCGCCGTTTCAAAAAACCATTCATCTGTTCCCTGTACCGTATTAGATCAACAGGACAATGGAATAATTCCTCCAGCGACTCTTTTAGATGAACCATCATAAAAAGGTCTGGAGACATCTCAACCACGACATCCACATCACTCTCATTGCCTGCCTCATCCCTGGCAACTGAGCCAAACAATCCGAGCTTAGTCACCCCATACTGCTGATGAAGAAACTCTTTCTCACTGCTTAATAACCGTATTGCCTGTTCACGTCTCATGCAAACACTCCTTGCTACGCTCGTTGTTTGGCTCTTTTGAAAATTCAATATAGGGGGAGTTATACTCCCACTGCACTCTACTCATATACTTTCTCCTTTCTCTACCTGATCAATCTCACCCATCAGCCGATCAGTTTCTGAAAGTGCCACGATAATCTTCTGGTAATGGAAAATATCATCAACCGTCAGAGTACGCCCCTTGCGATCCTTGAGCCACTTCTGGTTCTGCGGTCCGGTTTATCAGTCCTTACCTTGATGGTGGTTTTGCTGCTGTCTGCGAGACCATCCCTGATCCTGAATGTTGTCTTGAGAATCTCGTCCACCGACCGGACGATAAAATTGACGACCGGCTGCGGGGTATACCAGACGCCCCTGCTCTTGCGAAGCCTGGGATCATACTCGGCGAGAAAGGTCTCGTAGAAGTGGATAAAAGGATCGTTGCGCTGGGTACTCTTGCCAAAACTGTTCAGGATGCTGGCAACATCGGTTGCCCGAAAAATGTCCGCCAATCCATCGACAATCCAGTCAATACGCTCGTCAAGGTCGGGACCGGCAATGGATTGAAACAACTTGCGCAGAAAGGGGTTGGATTTGGGGATCAGCTCTGCCGCCTCCTGGCGAGAGAAGTCCTCCAGGGTTCTGTCATGGAGTCGCGCAGCAAACATCCTGTAGGCGATGGTCTGGGCGTAAAGATCTGCAAACTGGGGGGGCTCAATGTCGTGAATGAGAATATGGCGAAAGGCATTGAACTGCTGATGGAGCTCACTATCCACCTCATCCTCAATATCGCCCTCTACCGCCTGTGCCAGTACATTGGCCATCAGCTTTGCCTTGCCCGCCATCATTTTGGCCAGTTTGGAGGCAGAGGTGATGGTCTGCCCGTGGGTGATGACAAATTCGTTGAGTAGCGCAAGAAAGTGGTCAAACGATTCCTGTTCTGCAACTACGGAACCATCCACGATTGAGCCGATACGCACCTCTGCTCTCTTCTCTCCATCCCGGTAGAACTGAAACAGCAGGTAATCGGTAATGATCAGATTGGGGAGTGAGTTACGGTAACGGTCAAACTGCACTCTGTAGTTTTTGTGGTCGAGTGGTTTTCCAATATCCTTTGCCTCAATGTAGCCGACAGGGATACTCTTTCTGGTCAGGATATAGTCCGGTGCACCACAGGCAACCCGTGCCAGTTCGTTTGTGACGGCAATCTCCGGGTAGAGCGATTCCAGCAGATTTTGCAGATCACCTCGATAGGCGTGTTCTCTGGCAATACCGCTCTGGTAGCGGATGGAGAGTCTGTTCAGGTAATCGGAGAGGTTCATTTTGCTAATCAGGAAATAGCAGGTTCTCAAACGGCTTATGGTTTTTCCAACGGTAGCTGTTGAAATCACGCTGGTCTGTGGAGAGGATTCGACCATGACCAAGCTCTTCTGCCAGGATCACCAATGATGCATCTGCCAGATCCATTGGCAGGTCTGCATACTTTTTCATCAGCCTGCCTACCCTGGGGAGGTTATTTTCTGTCAGTTGGTAAACCTTGATCTGCTGCCTGTAGAGCTGCTCTACAAAAGAGACCGCAGCCTCTACAGATACTCTGTGCTCCAGCAGATAACAGGTCTCTGTAACTACCGGCCAGGTGGTGATTGGATCCTCTTTCAGGGATCCGGCAACCTCAACTGCACGACTAAAGTGGCGGTCTTTAGGGCTGGATAGTGCATACCAAAAACCTGTATCACACAATACCATGCTTACTCTTCAGCCCCTGCAACAGATCATCCTTGTAGTTGACAGAGCCATCTTCTGGCCCATCAAACTGCCCTACGTACTCACTATTCAGAAATGCCTGGAACTGATCTCCTGGATCACCTTGTGCCTCAAGGTGACTGGCCACCTCTTTCAGTGAATACTTCAGTGCATCTGTAATAGTCTCAAACCCTTTTACCTGTTTGATTTTTTCAAGGTAATCCTCACTCTCTCCATCAAGACGCGCATTGATCCTCATGACATAATCTCCACTAAATACCGTATGACAATATGTATGACATGTAGTATAGACCTCCTCTATAGATCATGTCAAATGATCCTGCACTAACAACTTACCCCTTCTTCTCACCGGTGTGGATGGCGGCAATCCCAAAGGTGAGGTTGCGGTACTGCACATTGGAGAACCCGGCCTGCT
>CAYQFH010000189.1:0-3026 GCA_964416755.1 uncultured Piscirickettsiaceae bacterium
CGGTGGCCAATGCGCCTCTACGTAGTGTGATTTTCATGAATACTCCATCTCTCTAATTGTTATTGGTGACGGAGATCATAAATCAGCTCAACCAGCCATACCAGAGGGGCAGTGTTACCAGTGAGAGCGCGGTCGATAGTGTAGTGGCGGCAGCAAACAGTGGAGTGTTGAGCTGGTAGCGATCCGAAATCACCATCCCCAGTACCATCGTTGGCATTGCCGCCTCCAGAATCACCGCTGCACGTAGTTCACCTTCCAGCCCTACCCCCAGGCTGGTCCAGTAAATGATCAACGGAGTGATCAGCAGCTGGATCAAAATCACAGGCAGGATCGCAGGCAGGCAGCGCATGGTGAGTACATCCCAGCGCAGCCCCATTCCCAGTGCGAGCAGCATTAGTGAGGGAACGGAGTTGCCAAGCATGTTGAGCACCTTGCCCAGCCCCTCCGGTACCGGCACATGATTGAGATTGAGAATGACCGCAACCACAGCAGCCCAGAGAGCCGGCACCCGTGCGATCTCTGCCAGAGAAGAGTGATCACTGCTTCCCTGACCATGACGCTGTGCCACCCACACGCCCAGTGTCAGTAGCAAAGGGGTGTTGGCAAAGAGGTCGTAGTGGAGCGCAACGCTGCGCATCCCGGCACCGAAAGTCTGTTCCAGTACCGGTAGCCCGAGATAAGTGGCGTTGCCCCATCCGGATGCGAGAATCAGTGCGCCCCGGGTGGAATCCGGCATCTTGTCGCGGCGAAACAGTACTGTGGCAATCAGGGTGGCGCTGACGATGCCGAAGGCGGCCAGCAACACGATGCGCAAGGAGTCGAGCCCAAGCGGTGCAGTCCACAGTACATCCAGTACCAGCGCAGGTAATAGCAGTACATAGACCAGTCCGGTGAGTGACTTGCGGGTGGTGTCGGCATCCAGCCCCATGGGGCGCAGCGGTTTCCACAGTGTGCCGACCAGAATCAGAGCGGCCATTGGTAACAGGATATCGATCATCAGAAAAAGACCGGACGTACCCGCTTGATTTGTGGGTCATCAATCAGACAGTGGATCAGCTGTTCTCTCAGTGCCTCGGCACGTGCTTTGGATTCAATGCACTCCAGTGGAATCCACACCTCCAGATCGAGTTCACCATTGAGGTAGTGGAGGGTGTAGTCCGCAATGTGGGCGCTCTCCGGGATGTCGGCCCAACAGGCGGTGAGGCGTTCGATCAGTTCGTTGCGCATGGGCAGGGCGGTGCTGGGCTGGTTCTGTTCATCGTTCTCCGGATCGATATGGACAGTGACATCGGAGACATCCTTGATCTGCTTGTAGAGGGTCAGTTCCACATGGTCGGCGATATGGTGCCCCTCCGATACACTGAGTCGTGGGTCGACCAGAATATGGACGTCGACCAGCACATTGGCTCCCATGCGGCGGGTGCGTAGCCGGTGCATGGCACGCACCCCCTCAACCTGCTGGATCTGTGTGCGCACCTGTTCCAACTGCTCCTGCTCCAGCCCGGTATCGATCAGCTCCTGAATCGACTCCCATCCCAATTCAAATCCGGCGTGGGCGATCATCACGGCCACTACAACAGCGGCAATCGCATCCAGGTACTCCAGCCCTGCCAGTGTACCGGCTACACCGATCAGTACCACCACCGAAGAGAGGGCATCGGTGCGGTGGTGCCAGGCGTTGGCGCGTAGCAGTTTGGAACGGATCTGGTTCGCCACCCGCAGAGTGTAGTGGTAGAGCCCCTCCTTGGAGAGGATGGAGAGTGCAGCAGCAACCAGCACAATCAGAGTGGGTTGTTCCAGCTCCTCCGGGTGGAAGAGACGGTCAACTGCATCGTAGCCAATCCCGACAGCGACAGTGATGAGTAGCAGCCCAACTCCGACAGTGACCAGTGTCTCGATTCGTCCGTGGCCATAGGGGTGGGCCTCATCGGCCTCCTGATGGCCATGGTGAGTGCCGTAGAGCACCATCACATCGGAGATCAGATCAGAGAGAGAGTGGATGCCATCGGCCACCAGTGCTTGTGAGTGACCAATTATGCCGACTATCACCTTGAGCCCACTCAGCAGCAGATTGACCAGCGCGCCAACCAGTGTGGCACGGCGGGCTGCTGCAGCGTGGCTCAGTTCATTCACTGTGCCGCCTGAATGGATTCCAGGGTTGGTAGAGAGAGCTTTGCTTCGGATGCCAATTGCAGTGCACGTTGCAGCCGTGCCGGTGCGCTGCGCCCCATGCATCCGTGGTTGAGGTCACCGTTGAAGGCTTCAACCATGCCGCTGATCAGTGCATCACGATCCAGAGTTTCACCGGTTAACCACTCCTGCAGATCAATCACCTCGTTGGCGACAGATCGGGCCAGATCCTGGTGGTTGTCCCACAGTTCACCCACATTGCCACCTACTCTGAGACCGGCGATATTGGTGGTGAGGATATAGACATTTTTCAGTACCAACTCCAGCAATAGCTCGGCATCGGTAGCAAGTACCTTGCTGCTGATCTCCAGTGTACCCAGTGCATCAGCAATGGTCTGGGCATGGGGGCCAAACACTGGAGAGGGAATAATCACTTTGAAATCCATCCCCTTTTTCTTCTCGAACCAGACCGAAATGACAGTGGGGTTGTCGAGCTTGTGCTGCTTCCAGTCGCGGGGCAGCAACTCATTCTGCAGTAGTACCAGACGATCACGCCATGCAGTGGGGATCTGCTCCAGCACAGGGTGGAGATCGCCTTCGGCCACGCCAACCAGTACAAATTCCGGATCGGGAATGGCGTTGGCGGTCTCTGCAATCGAGATCTCGCGGGTAACAGGCTGGACAGGGAATCCGGCACGCAGCAGGCCACGGGCGAAGACGCCACCCATCTCGCCGGCACCGATCAGAATTACAGGTTGCTTGTTGGTCATGGGGTATCCATTGTATTGATCCAATATTGCTGAATTGTATCAATAACCTCTCCTCTTGAGTGGAAGGGGCAGTAACAGTAGTAATTACAGATCAACGCCCTTCTGTGCCTTGATCCCATCCCGGTA
>CAYQFH010000190.1:0-2991 GCA_964416755.1 uncultured Piscirickettsiaceae bacterium
TCATAAATATGGAGTACCGCCCCACCGGGATACCCGAATACATATTCGACACCCTCATCCTTGAGGAACTCTGTAACAATCTCTGCGCCCGTTAATTCCACTTTTTTGCCTCTATTTTGCCTCTATCGCTATAAAATCCAGCCTGTTTTTCGTATTATCTGCGCCGCATATTGAATCAATTGGAACTGCAGTTAATGAACCACTTATATTGCACGTTTCATAAAATTGAAACAAGACGAAATTTGACTTTTTTGCCTGTTTTTCCCTCTTTTTTCTCCATACATAACATCAGGTTATTTAATACCAAAATACACCATGCCCTATCTGAAGATTGATACCAACGTCAGCCTCTCCTACGACCAGAAAGAGGAGTTGATGGGCAGCTGCTCCCAACTGCTGGCACAGCTACTGCAAAAGCCGGAAAACTACGTGATGATCTCAATTCGCGCCGGTGCCCATATGCTGTTTGGCGGCACCACCGATCCTTGCGCCTATCTGGAGTTCAAGAGTTTGGGACTACCCGAATCCTCCACTCCGGTCTTCTCCGAAGCGGTGAGCAAACTGCTCTCCGAGCAGACCGGGATCGACAAGGGTCGAATTTACACCGAATTCTCCGCACCAGAACGGCATATGTGGGGCTGGAATGGGTCCACTTTTTAGTAATCAGCTCATCCCTGTACAGCCCAATCGCTGTGTTAGAAAATGGTCATTTATACTTATAAACTTACATTTCCTGCCTTGCGCTTGAACTGTACAGGCACGATCTGATCTGGCCACACAATCAATACAAAATAACTGTTAAGGAACAACAGCATGCGTACCTCCCAATTTCTTCTCGCCACCGTCAAAGAGACCCCATCCGAAGCGGAGATCATCAGCCACCAGCTGATGATCCGTGCCGGTATGGTGCGCAAACTCGCATCTGGCCTCTACTCCTGGCTGCCAACCGGACTACGCACACTGCGCAAGGTGGAAAACATCATCCGTGAGGAGATGAACCGTTCCGGTGCACAGGAGCTGTTGATGCCGGTGGTACAACCTGCCGAGCTGTGGGAGGAGTCAGGGCGCTGGGAGCAGTATGGCCCGGAGTTGCTGCGCTTTCAGGATCGCCACCAGCGTGACTTCCTGCTCGGCCCCACCCACGAAGAGGTGATCACCGAAATCGCCCGCAAGGAGATCCGCAGCTATCGCCAGTTGCCGATCAACCTCTATCAGGTGCAGACCAAATTCCGCGACGAGATCCGTCCCCGCTTCGGGGTGATGCGTTCACGCGAGTTCATCATGAAGGATGGCTACTCCTTCCATCTGGATCAGGCCTCACTGCAAGAGACCTACCAGGTGATGTACGACACCTACACCCGGATCTTCGAGCGCATGGGGCTCCACTTCCGTCCGGTCGATGCCGATACTGGATCCATCGGTGGCAGTGCCTCGCACGAGTTCCATGTACTGGCCGACTCCGGTGAGGATGCAATTGCCTTCTCCAATGGCAGTGAGTATGCCGCCAATGTGGAACTGGCCGAGGCGCTGACCCCAGCTGGCCCACGTGCTGAAGCGACAGCCGAGATGGAGAAGGTGGCCACCCCGGATAGCAAGACCATCGAGGAGGTCTCCAACTTCCTCAAGATTGATGCAAGCGAAACCCTGAAGACCCTGTTGGTGACCGGTGCCGAGCACCCTGCTGTGGCACTGGTGGTACGTGGCGACCATGAGCTGAATGAGATCAAGGCGGAGAAGCACCCGCTGGTCGCTGCACCACTACAGATGCTGGAGCACGAAGCGATTCGCACAGCAACTGGCGCCTCTGCCGGATCACTCGGTCCGGTTGGTCTGGAGATTCCTGTCATTGTCGATCGTACTGCGGCCCACTGCGCCAACTTCGTTTGTGGTGCCAATGAGGATGGCTTCCACCTCACCGGCGTCAACTGGGGACGTGATCTGCCCAAGCCAGAGGAGATTGCCGATTTGCGCAATGTGGTCGAGGGAGACCCCAGCCCCGACGGCAATGGTGAGATCAATATCGCACGCGGCATTGAGGTGGGGCATATCTTCCAGCTCGGCACCAAGTACAGTGAGGCGATGAAGGCAACGGTACTGGGCGAGAACGGCAAGGCAGTCACCATGACCATGGGCTGCTACGGCATTGGTGTCACCCGTGTGGTTGCTGCTGCGATTGAGCAGAACCACGATGAGCATGGCATCATCTGGCCGGAGGCGATTGCACCATTCACCGTTGCACTGCTGCCGATGAATATGCACAAATCCCACCGCCTGCGCGAGAAGGTAGAGGAGATCTATCAGCAGCTACTGGATGCCGGGTTCGATGTGATTCTGGATGACCGCAAGGAGCGCCCCGGTATCATGTTTGCCGATATGGAGCTGATTGGTATTCCTCACCGACTGGTACTCGGCGACCGTGGGCTCGACAACAACGTGATTGAGTACAAGGGGCGGACGGACAAGGAGAGTCAGGAGGTACCACTGGATCAGCTGCTCACTTTTATGCAGCAACTCGGGTAACTACACAGCGCTCTATTCAAAGAACAGAGAGGGGGCATCGCGCCCCCTTCTCTGTTTATCGGTCTTCGTCCTGAGCTCTGCTCTGTTCCAACGGGAGCCAAATCCAGGCCTCCGCACCATGACCAACGCCTTCACTCTCTAGTCCGATTCTGCCACCAAAGCTGTTGGCAAAATTACCACTAACATGAAGCCCGACCCCTGAACCACTCTGCTTGGTGGTACGACCAAAATTGAATAGAGATTCAATGCGTTCTGACTCAATCCCCACACCATTGTCCTCTACCGAAAAGTTCAAGCCGGGAACATCTCCCACCGTTTTACGGGTGAGAGAGAGTGTGATTCTACCCTGCTCCGGCTTCTGCTCTGCAATCGACTCAATCCCGTTCTTGACCAAATTGACCAGCGTCTGAAAGAGCTGATTACGCGGCAGATAGACTTCATTAATCCCTTTCTCCACATTCACATCAATCA
>CAYQFH010000191.1:0-2975 GCA_964416755.1 uncultured Piscirickettsiaceae bacterium
TGCGTGTCAACGCCGGAGACCGGGAGGAGCGCAGGCTATTGATTGATCAGCTTGTAGAGAAGAGTGGCTCAGCACTGATACAGACTATTGGGCATATTGCCCTGCTCTATCGCAAGGCCAAGAAGCCCTCACTGCAGTTTCCAAAATAGATTCCCTGGTGATGGAAAGCTGCCATCGCTACACCGCCAATATTATTCATTCTAAAGTGCATGGTTTTGACTAGCGAACTGCAACAATAAATTCTTTCGCCGATCCACTGTCAGGGAGACCCACTATGAGGCAAACAGCCATGGAGCCTCTGCCCGACGATGTGTCTCATAGGCCCGGATCGCATCCTGATGCTGCAGGGTCAGGCCGATATCATCCAGACCATTCAACAGCCGATATTTGCGAAACGCATCGATCTCGAACGAGAAGACTGTGCCGCCCGGCGTGGTGACGGTCTGCGCCTCGAGATCGATCTTCAGCTGGTAGCCCTCTCCTGCCTGCTCTTCATTGAAGAGCTGATCCACCTCTTGCTCACTCAAGGCAATCGGCAGCAGACCGTTCTTGAAGCTGTTATTGAAGAAGATGTCGGCAAAGCTGGGGGCGATCACCGCACGAATGCCGTAGTCGGTCAGCGCCCAGACCGCATGCTCACGCGAGGAGCCGCAGCCAAAGTTCTCGCGCCCAATCAGCACACTCGCCCCCCGGTACTGCTCCCGGTTAAGCACAAAGTCTGGATCGGGACGCCGTGTTGCATTGTCAATCGCCGGATCACCCGGATCAAGGTAGCGCCAGTCATCAAACAGGTTGGGGCCAAACCCTGCCCGTTTCACCGATTTCAGATACTGCTTGGGGATAATCGCATCGGTATCGACATTGGGGCGATCCAGCGGCACCACCTTGCCGGTATGCTCTACAAACTTCTCCATCACTGATTCCCCTTCAACATCTCGCGCACATCGGTAAAGTGACCGGCCACTGCGGCTGCGGCTGCCATGGCAGGACTGACCAGGTGAGTGCGGCTCCCCTGTCCCTGACGCCCCTCAAAGTTGCGGTTGGAGGTCGATGCACAACGCTCCTCTGGCTCAAGGCGGTCGGCATTCATCGCCAGACACATGGAGCAACCGGGATCACGCCACTCGAAACCGGCCTCGATAAAGATCCTGTCCAGCCCCTCCTTCTCTGCCTGCTCCTTGATCAGGCCAGAACCGGGGACAACCAGCACCTGCTTGACGCTCTCCGCTATTTTCCGACCTTGCGCAACGGCAGCTGCAGCCCGCAGATCCTCAATCCGGGAGTTGGTGCAGGAACCGATAAAGACCTTGTCCACAGGAATGGAATCAATTGGAGTTCCGGCCTCAAGCCCCATATAGGCCAGCGCCTTCTCCATCCCGCTCCGTTTCACCTCGTCTGCCTCATTGGCAGGATCGGGAACCCTCTCCTCGATGGAGACCACCATCTCTGGTGAGGTGCCCCAGGTCACCTGGGGTGCAATCTCTGCACCATTCAACTCAACCACCTGGTCAAACAGTGCATCTGCATCACTATGCAGATCCTGCCAGGCCTCTACAGCCTGTGGCCACTGCGCCTCACTGGGGGCATAGGGGCGTCCCCGAACATATTCGATTGTCTTCTGGTCCACTGCAACCATACCGGCACGGGCACCCGCCTCGATTGCCATATTGCAGACGGTCATCCGCCCCTCGATGGAGAGATCCTCAATCGCCTCCCCGGTAAACTCGATCGCATATCCGGTCCCGCCGGCGGTGCCGATTTTTCCGATAATGGCCAGCACAATATCCTTGCCAGTCACACCTGGAGCAACAGCCCCATTGACACGCACCAGCATGCTCCTGGATTTCTTCTGCACCAGGCACTGGGTGGCCAACACATGCTCCACCTCGGAGGTGCCGATCCCAAAGGCCAGTGCACCCAACGCCCCATGAGTCGAGGTGTGGGAATCGCCACAGACAATGGTCATTCCTGGCAGGGTCGCCCCCTGCTCCGGACCGATGACATGGACGATCCCCTGACGGATATCACCCATCTTGAATTCGGTAATCCCAAAATCATCGGCATTCTGGTCCAGGGTCTCCACCTGGGTCTTGGCCACAGGATCGGTAATCCCCTGCTCACGATTGGTGGTTGGTACATTGTGGTCGGGAACTGCCAAATTGGCATCCACTCTCCAGGGTGTCCGCCCCGCCATTCTCAGCCCCTCAAAGGCCTGCGGAGAGGTCACCTCATGCAACAGCTGACGGTCGATATAGAGAAGAGAACTGCCATCCTCTTCGGCACGAACCACATGCGCATCCCAGAGTTTGTCATATAACGTCTTTCCAGCCATGATATTCGTTGGAGTTTCCAATCCTGTTATTTGATCCAAGGCCCCAGAGCCTTTCGCTCCTAAGCCAGCCGTTGCAGAAAACGGCCCATTTTACTCTCTGCTCCTCGCTCTGGAAAGAGCGATCACTGCAAGCGATCACTGCGGCTAGCGGATCCAGCGCCAGGTCACCACAAGCGCGGCAATCGTCAACAGTGTCGAGAAGAGGAAGATGGAGGATGCACCGTAAAGTGTCCATACCACCCCACCCAACAGACTTCCAACCACACCACCGGCACCAAAGCTGAGGCTGGAGTAGAGTGCCTGACCCCGCCCCTGGAGTTTTCCACGAAACAGATCATGTACCATATGGATCGAGACCGCATGGATAATTCCAAAGCTGGCTGCATGAAAACTCTGTACCAGAAACATCAACCCCAACTGTTCTGGAAAGAGCGCAATTACTATCCAGCGCAGTGCCGCAAGAGAGAGGCTGACCAGCAGCAGATTGCGCTCTCCAAAGCGTGGGATCCAGCGTGCCATGAAGAGAAAAACCGCCACCTCAACCCCCACACCAACAGCCCAGAGCAGACCAATCAGCCCCTTGCCAAAGCCGAATGACTCCATATAGAGGGTGTAGAAGGTGTAGTAGGTTCCATGTGCCGCC
>CAYQFH010000192.1:0-2834 GCA_964416755.1 uncultured Piscirickettsiaceae bacterium
GTTGTTGATTGTCGGTGGCGGCATCATTGGTCTGGAGATGGCGACCGTCTATGAGGCGCTCGGTTCAAAGATTACTGTGGTGGAGCTGCAGGATTCACTGATTCCCGGTGCTGACAAGGATATTGTCCGTCCGTTGCAGAAGCGGATCAGTAAGCGTTACGAGAATATCTACCTGAAGACCCGTGTTGCCAGCATGAATGCTGAAGAGAACGGGATCAAGGTTGGTTTTGAGGGGGCCAAGGCACCGGAAGAGGATACCTTCGATGCGGTATTGGTCTCGGTGGGGCGTGCTCCCAACGGTAAGCTGATCGGTGCGGAGAATGCCGGTGTGGCAGTGGATGACTACGGCTTCATCGCCACCGACAAGCAGATGCGTACCAATGTATCCCACATCTTTGCTATCGGAGATATCGTCGGTCAACCAATGCTGGCCCACAAGGCGACCCATGAGGCCAAGGTGGCAGCGGAGGTGATCTGCGGTCACAAGTCGGCGTTTGATCCGCTCACTATTCCATCAGTGGCCTATACCGATCCTGAGGTGGCATGGGCGGGACTTACTGAGGCTGAAGCCAAAGCACAGGAAATCGAATTCACCAAGGGGGCCTTCCCCTGGGCGGCGAGTGGTCGCAGCCTCAGCATTGGCCGTGATGAAGGGATGACCAAGGCGCTGTTCGACAAGGAGAGTGGTCGCCTGATTGGTGCGGCGATGGTGGGTACCAATGCCGGAGAGTTGATCGCCGAGGCGGTGCTGGGGATTGAGATGGGATCCGATATGGAAGATATCGGTCTGACGATTCACCCCCATCCAACGCTATCGGAAACCCTCTGTTTTGCTGCCGAGATGGCCGAGGGGACAATTACTGACCTGATGCCGCCGAAGAAGAGGTGATCTGCTGTTGGTTCAGTCGGTATTGCCAGTGGCATGTTATGTTGTATAGCGTTGTATTACTCTGGATCATGTCAGGGAGCAATTGAAATGAATACAAGTGAATTAATTGCAGAGATTAACCAACTGGATCTTTCAGAGAAAATCTTGTTGGTTGAAGATATCTGGGACTCGGTTGCTGAAGCTAGTGGTGAGTTGCCAATGCCTGAGTGGCAGAGAGAGGTACTCAAGCAACGGTATGACCTTTATCAGCGTGGAGAGGAAGAGCTTCATGACTGGAAAAGCGTGCATCAATCACTGCGTGAAAAATACCAGTGAGGCTACGTTATACCGGACGAGCACGGAGAGACCTGGATCTTGCATTTGCTTGGTATGAGCGACAGCGTAGAGGATTAGGGTTTGACTTTCTCGACTGTATAGAGCTTGCTGTTAAATTCATTGCTGAGCAGCCTGAATCATTTTCGGTAAAGTATGCCAGTTTCCGAGGCGCTGTAATCCGCCGCTTTCCCTTTACGATTTTTTACACCATTGAACAACGAGAGATTGTTGTTCATGCGGTTTTTGATAATCGACAAGACCCTGCCAAGAGGCCCTGATGCCAAGGGGCTATCAGGTAAAAGTGAGAAAGTCTTCTTGCTACAGCTATGACCGGTTCTTGAGTTGTTCATTAATTTGAAGTAGAGGGGATTTCACTGCTATTTCAAGGCGGCACATGGCGTCAGTCATGAAGTTGATCATGGCTTCCCATTGCGCCTCATCGAAAACGTTTGCTGAAGTCTCTGCCTTGATTCTGCAAGCGCGTTTATCATCCAGGCGTTCCCATTCCAGTGTGTCGTTGAAGCTGTTTTCGATCTTCTCACGTTGTGCAAAGAGTTGATCGAAGATGAACTCATTTTCTTCTTTATCCCCTCGATCAATATAAAGTTCAGCTCGTCCATAATTTTTGGTTGCGGCGAAGTTGAAGCCGATGCCACGAACACCAGATCCTGCACCAATCCATCCGGCAACCCCCGGGCTGATGTTTTGAAAAAGAGAGGATGTGGTGTTATTTATTGAGTGGATGACCTGTGTCCAGAATTTACGCCGTACAATGTGCCGATTCTTCAACTCCGTTTGCGATTCGATATCATCTTGGGCTTTTTCAGCCATTCCGATTATATAGTCCTCTGCGTCTTGAGTCGGTATGACCTGTTCAATATTCAGGAATAGCTCTTCACCCATTGCATAAGGTGTTGCACGGAAACACTGAAGTCGTACTTTGAAGTTCATTAGCCAGAGAACAGTGCTGGTGACCTCTTTTCTGAATTTTGCAGCAATCATAATGACACGCTGTGAAATGCCCTTGTTTAATTCAAGCTCTTCATAGTCTTGATTATCAAGAAAATCGGAGATTCGTTCCTCGGCATTGCTGCCTGGTTCAGCCGTATCGAGGTATTGTTGGTAAATCTTGCTGATGTTTGCTTTGGATAATCGAGAGCAGTAAGAGGCGTATTTAAGGGATTGCCAAGTTACATCCCGTCCAGAATCATCCAGTTTATTTTCAATGATGACCAGTGATCCGTGTTTGTCTAGTGCCAATAGATCCAGGCGCTCCTGGGTATCGTCAAAACCGGAGAATTCCTTCTGGATAATCAATAGCTCTTCACCCAGGACATCAGGTTGTTTGGCAATCCACTCTTGCAGGTGATCCCTTTCACGGAATCCCAATGATGAAAAAGATTTTTGTTCAAGGCGTTGTATGCTGTTTGAGGATTTGTTGATTTTGTACATGAGATCTCCTTTAGCTGCAGCATCTTGCCTATTGATGTTTTGGCGCAAAGGACAACCATACAGGATGAACTAAAATAGTTGTAGCTGTACAATACCCCGTTTTCAAAATTTCAGGACGTAGCAATGTCAGAGATCAAAAAAGTCGTACTCGCCTACTCCGGTGGTCTGGATACCTCCA
>CAYQFH010000193.1:0-2828 GCA_964416755.1 uncultured Piscirickettsiaceae bacterium
TCTACTTCCTGAAATATATACTCACGCAAAGACGCCAAGGCGCAAAGTGGTCGCCCTGGCGTCTTTGCAAAAACTATAACGCTACTACAGCCCAGCCACTCTCTCGCTGAACCAGTCTCCGATTGCACCCCATCTCGGCAGCGCCCTCTTTTTGACCGGCCAATTCTACCACCACTCGTTCGCCTGTCTTGCGCAGACGCTCAATTTCACGGTGTAATTCGATTGAATCTGTTGATGGGGCAAAAATGGCGGCTGGGGGGTAGTTGGCCTCCTGCTCTGTTGCAACCAGATTCTTCAAATCACCACTGAAGCCAGTTGCCGGACGGGCGCGCCCGAAGACCTTCCCTACATTGTCATAACGGCCACCAGAGGTGACAGCGTCTCCCTTCTGTGGGATATAGGCGGCAAACAGTACGCCGGTATGGTAGTCATAGCCACGCAGCTCGGCCAGATCAATGTGGAATTCAACGCCCCACTGTTGCGATTCAGCGGCAGCCACAATCTGCTCAAGCTGCTCAATCTCCGCCTGGAGCTGTGAACCGAATAGTTGCTTTGCCTCAGCCAGCACCTCTATACCACCGTTGAGGCTGTTGAGCGCCAGCAACTGTTGACGCAGTGCAGTATCCTCTACCGTTCGTTCAACAATTTCATTCAGTTCCGTGGTTGCCTTGCACTGTAGTGCATTGAAGATCAGAGGCTCATCCGCCTCCGAAATACCGGCCTGCTCAATCAGACTGCGATAGATGCCGACATGGCCAAGGTCGAGCACAATATCTCTGTGCCCCGCCAGTTTGACCATCTCCAGCATCAACCGGATCACCTCAAGGTCGCTCTCGATGCCGGCATGACCATAGAGCTCCGCGCCCACCTGAATCGGGCTGCGGGTAGCACCGGAGATCTCCGGGCGGGTATGGAGTACAGAACCGAGATAGCAGAGACGGTTGGGGCCTTTTCGGTTGAGGCGGTGTGCATCGATACGTGCCACCTGCGGAGTCATATCAGCCCGAACCCCCATCATCCGACCGGTGAGCTGATCGGTCAGTTTAAAAGTCTGTAGATCGAGGTCATTGCCCGCTCCGGTGAGCAGTGATTCGAGATACTCGATCAGTGGAGGAATAACCGTCTCATAGCCCCAGCTATGGAACAGATCAAGCACACTGCGACGCAGTGCCTCGATCTCCATCACCTCGGCAGGCAGCAGCTCCTCAATACCGTCCGGCAGTCTCCAGCGTTCCAGAGTTGGTGTTCTTTGGTTATCCATAAACCTTTCTCATAAAACTGATTGAGGTAAGCTGAGCAGTTTTCAGGCCCTTATCAGATAGAGCAAGGCTGCACCGGCAACCATACTCATCAACCCCATTTTTCTGAGCGACTCGCTCTCCATCTCCGCCAGTCGAACCATGGCCTCACGCCAGCCGTTGGGGTTGAGTGCAGGCAGTAGCCCCTCAATCACCAACACCAGCGCGATGGCTGCCAGAAAGTCCGACCAGACCATCGTTCACTGTCCGTTACTGTGACGCCTTCTTGCCACTGAAGTACTGGAAGAACTCGCTGTCCGGTTCCAGCACCAACAGGTCACCCTGGTTGCGGAAGGTGTTTTCGTAGGCACCCAGACTGCGATAGAAGGCGTAGAATTCCGGATCCTGATTGTAGGCGTTGGCGTAGATTTCGGTTGCCTTGGCATCCCCTTCACCACGGGTCTTCTCCGCCTGCTGGTTGGCCTCTGCCACAATCACCGTGCGTTGACGATCCGCATCCGCACGAATACGCTCGGCCGCTTCAGAACCCTCGGAGCGGAACTCCTTGGCGATACGGTCACGCTCTGCCTCCATACGACGGAAGACCGAGTTGCTCACCTCTTGTGGCAGATCAACACGCTTGATACGGACGTCCACCACCTCAATACCGAACTCCTTGGCCTGAATGCGCGAACTCTCGGTAATGGCTGCCATGATCTCATCTCGTTCACCACTGATCACCTCCTGTACCGAGCGCTTACCAAACTCGCCACGCAGTCCATCCTTGACCACCTGAGAGAGGCGCTGATTAGCCACCCAGAAGTCGCCACTGACCGACTTGAAGAAGGTCTCTACATCACCGATACGCCACTTCACAAAGGAGTCGACCTGTACGTTCTTCTTCTCTGCGGTCAGATAACGCTCGGGATCGGCATCCAGCGTCTGGATACGTTTGTCGAACTTGCGCACATTATTGACAATCGGCACCTGAAAATGGAGGCCCGGTGGATAGTCAGTCTCGGCAATCTGTCCCAAGCGGAACTTGATCGCCAGCTCACGCTCATCAACGATAAAGGCGGACATTGATAACACAATCAGTCCGACGACGATTGCACCCAAAGCTACTTTGATTCCATTCATCGCTCTATCCTCTTATCGGCTTCTACTGCGCTGGTCATTACGGGAGGAGCTGTTGCTGCTCTGCACTGTGCTACTGTTACTGCTGCTGCGCGGAGTAATGTTGCGTTCCACCATACTACGTGAGGTCACGGCACCAGCCGCCATCTTGTCGAGGGGTAGCACCATCAGGTTGTTGCCACTCTCTACATCGACCATCACCTTGCTCGACTTGGAGAGTACCCCCTCCATCGCATCGATATAGAGACGCTTGCGGGTCACCTCAGGTGCCTTCTGATACTCGGTCAGAATCTGTTCAAAACGTGAAGCCTCACCATCGGCCTTGGCCATCACCTTGTCGCGGTACGCCTCTGCTTCGGCGATGATGCGAGCCGAGGCACCACGCGCCTTCGGCAACAGGTCATTACTGTAGGCCTCCGCCTCATTGATCAGACGCTGCTTGTCCTCACGCGC
>CAYQFH010000194.1:0-2693 GCA_964416755.1 uncultured Piscirickettsiaceae bacterium
TATTTTGCCGAGGTTGCCAAGGATAAACTGCAGCAAGGGTGGCAGGTGTGGCTGTTTGGTTCGGAAAAGGATCAAGCCATTGGGGAGGAGGTGATTGCTGCATTGGGTGAAAAGAATAGTGCAATCAATAACCTTGCAGGCAGCACTACACTGGAGCAGGCAGTCGATCTGATGTCGCTGGCCGATGTTGTGGTTGGTAACGATTCGGGGTTAATGCATGTTGCGGCAGCGCTGGATCGTAACCTGGTTGCAATCTACGGCTCCTCTGACCCCGGGTTTACCCCACCACTCAATCAGCGAGCACAGATCCTTGATCTCCATCTGGAGTGTAGCCCCTGTTTCAAGCGTGACTGTCCATTGGGCCATACGGACTGCCTCAGACAGCTGAAGCCGGAGCAGGTGCTGGATGCGATCAATCGGTTTCAATCGCAATGAAGGTGCTGCTGATCAAGACCTCATCACTCGGTGATGTGCTCCATGCGCTCCCGGCAGTGACCGATGCGGCCAATGCGATCCCCGGTATTCGCTTTGACTGGGTGGTCGAGGAGGCCTTTGCCGAGGTGCCGGCGTGGCATCCTGCAGTGGACCGAGTGATTCCTGTTGCGATCCGGCGTTGGCGTAAATCACTGCTGAAGACGCTGTTCTCCGGGGAGTGGTCGTCTTTCAAACGATCACTGCAATCAGAACAGTATGATCTGGTACTGGATGCACAGGGGTTGATCAAGAGTGGGCTGATTACCCGAATGGCGCGTGGGCCTCGCTATGGACTGGATCGGTACTCTGCGCGTGAGCCGCTGGCGAGCCGCTGCTATGACCATCCGCAGTCGGTTGCGAAAGGGGAGCATGCCATTGTGCGATTGCGCCAACTGTTTGCCCAGACGTTGGGTTATCCGCTGCCGGAAGGTGAGGCTGACTCCGGTATTCGTACCAGTCAGGAGAGAGCAACTGATCGATCTATCCTCTTTGTGCATGGCACCACCTGGGTGACCAAGCACTGGCCGGATACCTACTGGCTGGAGTTGGCTGATATCGTCAATGAGGCCGGTTATCGAATCATGTTGCCATGGGCCAATGAGGTAGAGCGCGAGCGTGCCGAGCAGATCGTAATTGGGCGTGAGGCCACCGTTCTGCCCAAAGGGCCATTGAGTGCACTGATCGAACCATTCCAGCAGGTGAGTGGTATGGTCTGTGTCGATTCTGGTCTGGCGCATCTTGGAGCGGCTTTGCAGGTTCCATCGGTTACCTTGTATGGGGCAACCAATCCCGGTTTGACGGGCACCTGGGGTAGAAGTCAGCAGCACCTGAGTGCGACGCTGGAGTGTGCCCCTTGTCTGAAACGGCGATGTGAATATCGTGGTTTAGCGTCGGTTGAGCCAGCCTGTTATGCCGCGTTGACTCCACAACATGTTTGGGATCAATTGCAACGGCAACTGTGAATGGGCTTTATTGGAGAAGCCCTTTGAGCAGGGGTAAAACTTCAACGATGATGACCAAGCCCACCATCCACTTCAGTATCAGGAGATCGGCTTCAATTTTATTGAACCGAGCGTCATAGTCAGCTACTGCTTTGGCTGCAGCGCTTGCCTTCTCTTCAGCAACGCCCGCATCCAGAAAAGCATCATAGACCTCTTTTACAATAGCGCTCATTTTGTTTCCTTGATCAACAGATTGCTTCTAAGAGTAGTTGTGTTGGGCAATGCCTGTCAAATGTTGAAGATAGATTCCCACACTTAGTAGTAAATTCATGGGAAAATAGCACTACTTTTCTACTTTTCCCACTACGCACATGGAATCTGCCCCTCAACTCTCAATCGTGATCCCCGTCTGTAACGAGGAGGAGAGCATTGGCGCCCTGCTCGAAGAGATTGACCAAGTGGTTGATTCCGCAATCAACTATGAGATTGTTGTGGTGGATGATGGTAGCCAGGACAGAACCCTTTCTGTACTGCATGACCTGAAGCAATCACTGCAGCAGTTGCGGGTGATTCGTCATCTGCAGAATAGTGGACAGAGCACCGCTATCCGTACCGGTATCAAACAGGCGAGAGCAGAGTGGATCGCCACCCTGGATGGGGATGGGCAGAATGATCCAGCCGATATCCCCAAACTCTATCGCAAGCTGGTCGACGAAGAGCAAGGGGATGAACGTCTGGTGGTGGCGGGACATCGCAAGAAACGACAAGATCACTGGTTCCGTAGCTTCTACTCCCGGATTGCCAACCGTATTCGTGCCAATCTGCTACGGGACGAGACACCTGATACGGGTTGTGGGCTGAAGGTGTTCTCCCGCGAGCGTTTTCTCGATCTTCCCTATTTTGACCATATGCACCGCTATATTCCCGCACTCTTTATCCGGCAGGGGGGGCGGGTAATCTCGGTTGAGGTCAACCACCGTCCTCGTGAGCAGGGCAGTTCGAAGTATGGTTTTCATAACCGTTTCTGGGTTGGAATTTCAGATCTACTGGGAGTACGTTGGCTGTTGAAACGTGCCAGAAATCCTGGTGTAGAGGAGCTGTAATATGCAGGATATCCCTACCTCTTGGCTAATACTCGGCTTTCTCGGACAGGCGCTCTTCTCGATGCGCTTCCTCATCCAGTGGATCTACAGTGAGAAGAACAAGCGCAGTATGATCCCGACCGCCTTCTGGTACTTCAGTCTGGCTGGTGGATTGACGCTGCTCTCCTATGCCATT
>CAYQFH010000195.1:0-2674 GCA_964416755.1 uncultured Piscirickettsiaceae bacterium
AGGCTATGTTCCGTAATATGAGCAACTCCCTGTTTCAGCACGAGCTGATTCGCACTACTTTGCCCAAGGCCAAGGAACTGCGTCGTTTTGCTGAGCCGTTGATTACCCTGTCCAAGACCGACAGTGTTGCCAATCGTCGTCTCGCATTTGACCGTACGCGTGACCGTGACATGGTGACCAAACTCTTCACTGAGCTGGGTCCACGTTATAGTGACCGTCCTGGAGGCTATATCCGTATTCTCAAGGCGGGCTTCCGTGCAGGCGACAAGGCTCCTATGGCGCTGGTTGAGCTGGTGGATCGTCCAATTGCCGAGATGGATGATGAAGAGGAGTTTGAGGAAGTTGCAGAGGATTAAGTGCCTCTCAATCGACTACAGCAGAAGGCCAGCTCAATGCTGGCCTTTTTCTTTTTCTGGACAGTGCCACTCAACTCCTGAATCATACGTTCCATGATTCTAACCTTCACTGACTTTGGAACAGGCAGCCCCTACCTCGCACAGATGCGTGCCGCACTGTATAGCAGTGGCGCTTGCTGTGAAATCATCGATCTGGTTGCTGATCTGGAGCCGTACCATGTTGAGGCAGCGGCCCACCTCCTGGCCAGCCAGGTCAAGTGGTTTCCGCAAGAGGCCCTCTTTCTCGGTGTGGTTGATCCGGGAGTGGGGGGTGAGCGCAGGCCGATGGCGCTGCGAGCTGATGGGCGCTGGTTTGTCGGTCCCGATAACGGGCTGTTTGATGTCGTAGCTGCACGGGCAGGACAAGCGCAAAAGTACAGGATTGTATGGCAGCCTGCACAGCTCTCAGCCTCTTTTCATGGGCGTGACCTGTTTGCTCCAATTGCAGCAATGATCACTGTAGATCGAATAGAGGAGGGTATGTTACAGGAAGTGCCGCTACAGAGATCGGCGGATCAGGGAGGTGATCTGCCCACAATCATCTATCTCGATCACTACGGTAATGCGATGACCGGATTGCGTGCTTGTCATTTGCAGACAAGAGATCGAATCAAGATCAGTGACCAGGTGCTGGAGTCTGCACGCACATTTTCGGATCTTCCGATTGGATCTCCGTTCTGGTACTGCAACTCTGTCGGACTGGTGGAGATTGCCGTCAACCAGGAGAGTGCACAGGAGCAGTTCTCGCTTTCGGTTGGAGCGCCGATTACAATTTTGCGCTTCCACTGATCAATAGTGCTGAGCATTTGATTTTGAGCATTGCAACCGATCCGATTTCTCCTATTCTCGTATTATAGGGGTGCAAATTGGCTGTTGCCGTTTCGGCATAACTGCTCCATAGAATGAAAAGGAGACCGTGATGAAAAGACTGGATTGGGATGGATCGCTTAATATTCAGGTAGAGGAGATCGATGAAGATCATCGTCGACTGGTAGAGCTGTTCAACCTCTTGAGTCAGGCTGTCGAGGAGGATCAGTCTGCACAGTTTGTAGATGCACTACTGGAGGAGCTGGTGAGTTGCACCGTATGGCATTTTCGCCATGAAGAGCGCTTGATGCTGCAGTTTGATTACCCTGATACAGTGGCGCATAAGCAGGATCATGAAGAGCTGGTGACCAGTGCACAGGCATTGCAGCAGATGTTACTGGAATCAGGACATGGGATAGCGGCAAAGGATGTCGTCTTTCTGGAGAAGTGGCTGACTGGCCATATCCTGGGGGCTGATATGGAGCTGGGGAGTTATCTGGCAGAGAAAATCTAGCCTATTTGAGATAGGGTGTGAGGTAGTGCCCGGTAAAGGATTCAGCTTTGGCGGCCACCTGCTCCGGTGTGCCGGTTGCAATAATTTCTCCACCACCAGCACCCCCTTCCGGCCCCAGATCGATCAGCCAGTCGGCGGTCTTGATCACATCCAGATTGTGTTCGATCACCACGATGGTGTTGCCGTGATCACGCAGTCGATGCAGCACCTGCAGTAGTTGCTCAATATCATGGAAATGGAGTCCGGTGGTTGGTTCATCCAGAATATAGAGTGTCTTGCCGGTGTCGCGTTTGGAGAGTTCGCGCGATAGCTTGACCCGCTGTGCCTCGCCGCCCGACAGCGTAGTGGCATTCTGTCCCAGACGAATATAACTGAGTCCAACATCCATCAGTGTCTGCAGCTTTTTGGCAATTGCCGGGACTGGATCAAAGAAGGTGCGTGCCTCCTCCACCGTCATTTCCAGCACATCGTTGATGCTCTTCCCCTTGTAGTGCACTTCCAGCGTCTCGCGGTTGTAACGCCTCCCCTTGCAGACATCACACGGCACATAGATGTCGGCGAGGAAATGCATCTCCACCCGGATTACCCCATCTCCCTGACACGCCTCACAGCGCCCCCCCTTGACGTTGAAAGAGAATCGCCCCGGTGTATAGCCACGTGCACGCGCCTCCTCGGTACCGGAAAAAAGTTCACGAATCGGTGAGAAGAGGCCGGTATAGGTGGCCGGATTGGAGCGCGGTGTGCGCCCAATCGGGCTTTGGTTGATGTTGACCACCTTGTCGAACAGTGACAGCCCTTCAATTGATTCGTATGGTGCAGGGTCTTCTTTGGCACGGTTGAGAAACTGTGCGGTAGCGCGGTAGAGGGTATCGTTGATCAGTGTCGATTTGCCGGAGCCGGAGACCCCGGTGATGCAGGTCATCAGCCCTGCCGGGATCTTTGCTGTTACCGCCTGCAG
>CAYQFH010000196.1:0-2585 GCA_964416755.1 uncultured Piscirickettsiaceae bacterium
CTGGTTACAGTATTTTTAGGTTTTGTTGTTTTTGAGGATGGCCTGAGTAACCCGGTTCCATGGATTATCCTGGCTGCTCTGGCATTGATCCCCTATTTTCATGAGCGCGGCATCAGAAAAGAGTATATTGACTGGGGTGATCAGTATGCCGTAGGTGTTGAGCTGATTGACCATGACCACCAGAAACTAGTTGGGCTGCTCAACCAGGTGGTTACTGCTGCCCACTACCATATGGGGGTGGAATATGTGGATAACGTACTTGGTGAATTGATCGATTACACCAAATACCACTTCGAGCGTGAGGAGGGGTTGATGGAGTCCAATAACTATCCCGATATGGCTGCCCACAAAGAGCAGCACAAGGAGATGATTGCCAAGGTGGCAGAGTTTCAGGAGCAACTCCGTGGTGAACATGAGGAGGTGCTCTCCGAGAAGATCCATACCTACCTGAAGGATTGGCTGATCAACCATATCACCCATACCGACAAGGAGCTCGGTAGGTATCTCACCTCGCAGGGGGTCCAATAGAACCGTGTTTCTGGCTGGCCGTATAGTGCTGGTCGCACTGCTGTTCTCTGCCTCTGCTGCAAGGGCCGAGGCCCCACTCGATGATGAGTTGACCCTGGCGATGGCCGCGACACCAAATGTTGAGGCCGGAAAAGAGGTCTTCAAGCTCTGTATTGTCTGTCATCAGACCGAATCCTGGGGGGTAATTGATGGCAGCTATCCACAATTGGCGGGCCAACATAGCAGTGTCATTATCAAGCAGATTGCCGATATCCGTGCCGGTAACCGGGACAATCCATCGATGCTGGTCATTGCCCAGGAGAAGGTGATGGGTGGTCCCCAGGCCATTGCAGATGTCACCGCCTATATCCAGACCCTGCCAATGACCCCCAACCCTGGGGTTGGACCCGGCAACAAACTGGGAAAGGCAGAACGGCTCTATTTTAGAAAGTGTGCCGAGTGCCATGGGGGTAGTGGCCAGGGTGATCCAGAGCGCTATTTCCCCCGTATTCAGGGGCAGCACTACGCCTATCTCCTGAGGCAGCTACACTGGATTCGTGACGGCAAACGGCGCAATGCAAACGCCGAGATGGCGCGGCGGGTCAACAAGCTGAAGTCTGCAGACCTCTCCCTGCTGGCAGACTATCTTTCAAGGATCAGGCCGCCTGCCGAGGATCTCGCCCCAGAGGGGTGGAAAAATCCGGACTTCTAACTCAGCTCTCTCCTGGTACCTTGTCCGGTAAATCCTTTGAAATTTAGGCCGTTTTAATTGTGAGGGATTTGCCGGGCAAGGTACTATGCCAGGGTTTTGGTGATATCGTGGCAACCGGGAACATCACGCAGGACCTCCTCTCGTCTATTCAGATGCTGTTCGGTTGCGGTGATCGTGATCAGGAACTCCCCATCACTGGTTGTCTGGCTCTTCAGGATAAAGCCGTTTTTCTGTAGATACTGAAACAGCGGATGGGGTTCAACAGCGATCAACAGCTCAAAGGATTCATCCGGCTCCAGCATCATTGCCCGCTCCGTTGCCATCCTGAATGGTTCCGGGCATTCGAGTCCTCTGACATCGAGCGGGGTTGAGATACTGTGATTCAAGGTCATCATATAAGTGACCAATGATCATCGATTTACCGAGGTATGTAAATACCTATAAATAGTGTGACTACAGTGGCGGAGTCACGGCGACTGGTGCCGGTGTTGCAGCTATAGTGCCCTATTGGGGGATAATCTCACGAATTCTGGCAGCCATCTCCCCGGCCGAGATGCCATGAGCCAGCTTGGTGATAAAGGCCCCATCCGGTGCCATCAGGTAGACCCCCGAGGAGTGGTCAATAATGTATTGATCGGGTGCCCTCGACTCATCCTCCACCCTTTCATACTTTACATGGTACATTCGGGCGACACGATCGATCATCTCCTGGCTGCCGGTCAGCCCAACCAGTCTGGGGTGGAAGTAGCCAACATAGGTAGAGAGGACCTCAATGGTATCCCTTGCCGGGTCCACGGTAATGAAATAGGGCTGGATCTCCTCCGCCAGAGCTCCCAGTTGACCCATTGCCGAGGAGATGGTGATCAGTGAGGTGGGGCAGACATCCGGGCAGAAGGTGTAGCCAAAGTAGATCAGCTGGTATTTGCCCATCATTTCCTGATCGGTGAACAGCTTTCCATTGTGGTCACGCAACATGAACCTCCCACCAATTCGGTCGGGGGGTGGTGCGTCCAGTACGGTGTGCTGTTGCTGCTCACTGGCAATCTCTTCGCTGAGGCCGCTCTTCTCGTACTGGAGACAGCGTTTGATGGTGGAGGTGTTCTGCTCCATCAATTTGAAATAGTGATCTGCTCCAGCCTCAATTCCAGTGCCGAAACTGTCCAGTTCACCAATGTTGAGAGCGGTTCCCATGGTAAGCAGCGCATACTCATCACCATCCATCTGCTGCTCTGTCAACAGGCAGCTGTAGTCGCCACCTCTGAGCTTTGCATGGTTCTCCAGCAGTGACTGAGCGCTCACCGGAGTGGTGGGTGATTCGGCAACCACCCCACGGATCTTCAGTGCATAGGACTGTTCGAAGTACTGC
>CAYQFH010000197.1:0-2508 GCA_964416755.1 uncultured Piscirickettsiaceae bacterium
ATCGAACCACCGACACGAGGATTTTCAATCCTCTGCTCTACCAACTGAGCTATCCGGCCATATCATCTATCTGCTTCTGCAGACAGGATGCGTATTGAACCCCATCACCCTCTTCAGGTCAAGGGGCAGCAGATGATCCCGCCCGCTTTTTCTACGCCCTGCCCACCGATTTCTCTCTCGCAATCAATCGCTCCATCAGTTGCTGAACTGGTGCAGCAATTCCACGCTGATGCAGTTCACCGATTGTGACCCACTCCCCCTGACTCAGCAGTTTGTTGGTTGATTCAACTCTGCAGTAGAGTGGCGTAATCTCCAACTTGAAATGTGTAAACACATGGTTCAATTTCTGTTGCGTCTGAGGTTTGGGAAAAGCTGGATACCAGTCTGCCTCGGATCTCAGTTCCGGGAAGCTCCACAGCCCTCCCCAGATCCCCTGTTCCGGACGACGCTCCATCCATATTCGGTCACTACCATCATGCAGAATTGCCATACAGGTTTTACGCTGGGGCAGTTTCCTGCCGGGACGTGGCTGCGGTAACTCATCGACACGCCCCTGCGATTTTGCAACACACGCCTCCGTAACTGGACAGAGCAGACAAGCCGCCTGTTTACGGGTACAGAGTGTCGCCCCCAGATCCATGATTGCCTGTGTATACGCACCACATTGTCGTTGCGGCATCAACGCTTCAGCATGTTGCCACAGCTGTTTGGCAACTGCGCTCTGGCCTGACCACCCCTCCACACCAAAATAACGGCTTAGCACCCGCTTTACATTGCCATCGAGAATCGCCTCCTGCTGATCAAAGGCGATAGAGAGAATCGCTGCAGCAGTCGAGCGCCCAATCCCGGGAAGGGCCTCCAGCTCACTGCGCTGCTCTGGCATCTGTCCACCATACTCTTCACAAACAATGGCGGCTGCCCGATGCAAGTTGCGCGCACGGGCATAGTACCCCAGACCAGACCAGAGGCTGAGCACCTCATCCTGTGAAGCACTGCCAAGGCTGCAAACATTCGGAAATCTCTGCATGAACTGTTGAAAATAGGAGATCACCGTCTCTACCCGGGTCTGTTGCAACATGATCTCCGAGACCCAGATCCGATAGGGATTCCGATCTTCCTGCCATGGCAGGTCACTGCGCCCCTGCGTTGAAGCCCACTTCAACAATTTTGTTGCAAACCGATCATCCATGATTTTTGACAATACTCACTATTAATAAAATACCTGACAATTTTACTTGTGTATTTTGAAGTGGGCCATTATACTGGGAACCGTTCGTTGAACATAGATATCTTTCACAACCTCCCTAGTGAGATATCCCTTCTATACTCTTACCTGTGACGTTGTTTTAGAAACTTCGACTTCAGGTTATTGAAGGCTTAGTTCAGTGGCAGAGCCTCCCATATCTGCAACTGAATCACGAACAACCAGCCGGCCCCTCTCCTCCCATAGGGGGTCGGCCTTTTTTTGTCTGTAAATTTCTGATTCGAGCACCAGACCAGATTCTGCGCTACAACTGCTCTACCACCACACAGTTACCACCCTGCTCTTTTGCCTGAACCAGCGCACCGTGCCCTCGCGCCAACAGCTGCTCCAGATCATCCCCCTCAACCACCTGCACTACCCCCACGCTGACAGTAATCAGTTTGACAACCGGGAACTCCTCCCGGCACACCTCCTCCACCAGCTTTTCAGCCAGATGCTCGCCACCATCGATATCGGTCTCCTGCGCAACCATGGAAAACTCGCCCCCTCCCATGCGAAACAGCAGATCCGTATCTCTCAACACACTGCGCATTCGCTGTACCAATTGCACCAAAACCTCATCACTGCGCTGACTTCCAAAACGGCTGTTGAGTTTCTTGAGATGATCCAATTTGATCAATAACACTACCATGGGGTGGTGGTAACGACGATGGCGCAACAGCTCAATCTCCGCCTTCTCATAAAAGGTTGCACGATTGTAAACACCAGTAAGTGGGTCAAACAGCGCCAATTTCTGCAAATCTTCCTGCGAACGTTCAAGATCGTGTGCCAACCGCTTGGTGGTGGTGATCTCTGTCGAAATCATTCCGTTGCCAATCACTACCCCATCGCCGTCATGTACCGGAAAACGGTTGGTAAGATAGAAGTGTAGACCATCACTCTCAATCCGCTGCTCCTCCACGGTGAGTGACTCGTTTTTCTCCTCAACCCGCAACTCGTCACTATGCTCTTCTGCAGCAATCTCCTCACTATAGGCACCAAAGAACGTTCTGCCTACAATCTCATGCGGCTCAACGCCGTAACGATCGACCCACTTTTGATTCACCAGCGTAAAACGGCCATCACTGGTCTTGAAACTGATCACTGATTTACTATTGGTCATCAAAGATCGGATGATGTCTCGACTATTCATAGATTCGCTCTCCCCCAACAGCACGAAATTCTGGAATGGATGACAAGGCCCAACCCGCGTTTGAAGCTTGGGAACGTTAACCCCGAATCATCAGGATCATTACATCAACCAC
>CAYQFH010000198.1:0-2482 GCA_964416755.1 uncultured Piscirickettsiaceae bacterium
GCCCGTGCAGTGGGCGAGGTCGGGGAGCGCTTTATCGACGGCACCCAACCCAGTCTGGAGGCACAGCTGGTCAACCTCGCTGACCAGATCGCCTACAACAACCACGATGTCGACGATGGCCTGCGTGCCGGGCTGATCACCATTGAGCAGCTGCAGGAGATCGAGCTATTCGAGGAGCAGTATGCCGTGGTGCGCAAACAGTATCCACGCCTGAGCCAGCGCCGCACCATCCATGAGGTGGTACGCCGCATGATCAACCGACTGGTGATCGATCTGGTGGAGACCAGCACCCAGCGTATCAACGAGGCCAACCCCGCCGATATCGAGGCGGTACGCCAGCAGAGCGAACCATTGATCCGCTTCAGTGCGGAACAGAAGGCGCTCAACCACCAACTGAAGAAATTCCTGCGTGAAAAGCTCTATCGCCACTACCGGGTGATGCGGATGACCCGCAAGGCGGAGCAGATCATTTCCGAGCTATTCAGCGCCTTCATGGAGGAGCCGCGTATGCTACCCGATGAACAGTACGAGCAGTTCCAGCGCTACAGCAGTGAAGCGGCACCACGCATCATAGCTGATTATATCGCCGGGATGACCGACCGCTACGCCCTCTCCGAGCACCAGAAGATCTTCAATCCGCCCGCTCCGACGGTATGAGTGGGCCACTCGAAGCGATCTGCCGACAGCTGGCCGACCACTTGTGCACCAGCCTGCAGTACAAGGGGCACCAGAGCCTCTATGGCGGCGACATCAACCAGAGCTATCTGCTCAAGACCAGTGAAGGGGCCCTCTTTGTCAAACTGAACAAGGCGAGCCGTCTGACCATGTTTGAAGCCGAGGCGGCTGCACTGACCGAGATGCGCCATGCAAAAGCGGCACGAATCCCGGAGCCGATTCTGGCAGGTACCAGCGACAACCACGCCTTTCTCGTCATGGAACACATTGAGATGGGGGGCTCCAGTGCCGCCTCGGAAGAGGCGCTGGGACACCAACTGGCCCTGATGCACCAAATCAGCCGTCCCAACTTCGGCTGGGATCGTGACAACACCATCGGTTCAACACCACAACAAAACCGCGAGTCAGAGAGCTGGATCACCTTCTGGCGGGAGCAACGCCTTGCCCCACAGCTGCAGTGGACCAGCCAACGGGGTGCATCACGCACTCTGGCAGAGAAAGGGGAGCGGCTACTCGACCAACTCGATACACTGCTGGCAGACCACTACGTCCAACCTGCAATGCTCCACGGTGATCTCTGGGGTGGCAACTGGTCCACAGCCCGCAGTGGAGAACCGGTACTCTACGACCCTGCGCTCTACTACGGCGATCGTGAGACCGATCTGGCCATGACCGAGCTGTTTGGTGGGTTCTCCCAACGCTTTTACGACGCCTACAGTGAGGCGTGGCCACTGGATGCAGGCTACAGCCAGCGCAAGGTCCTCTACAACCTCTACCACATCCTCAACCACTTCAACCTCTTTGGTGGGGGCTATGGCCGACAGTCAGAACGCATGATCGACCAGATCCTGCACTCCGTGTAATTCCTTATCCGGTCATTCAAAACCTCAACTGGCGCTCAAGCTATTGTTAATCCGATAATCCAACCACTTTGCAGGGGATTGGTTTCACCAATAGCTCTCATTGGATTGTTAACAGAATTCCATCGAAGCTGCAGGCTTGTGCCAACGCGGTTTCAGTATCGAAATCAAGGAGTCAAAAGATATGCGTATTATTCTGCTGGGCGGCCCAGGTGCCGGTAAAGGAACTCAGGCCAACTACATCAAAGAGAAGTACAACATTCCTCAGATCTCAACTGGCGACATGCTGCGTGCACACGTCAAGTCCGGTTCCGAGCTGGGTGTAGCGGCGAAGAAGATCATGGACGAAGGTGGTCTGGTCTCTGACGACATCATCATGGGCATGGTTAAAGAGCGCATCACTGAAGATGATTGCGCCAACGGCTACCTGTTCGACGGCTTCCCACGCACCATCCCTCAGGCAGAAGCACTGAAAGAGGCTGGCGTTCCTATCGATGCGGTGGTTGAGATCGATGTACCTGACGAGGAGATCGTCAAGCGTATGTCAGGCCGTCGTGTACACGTTGCCTCTGGCCGCACCTACCACATCGTCTTCAATCCACCCAAAGTAGAGGGCAAGGACGACGAGACTGGTGAGGATCTGATTCAGCGTGACGACGATCAGGAAGAGACCGTACTGGCTCGCCTGAAGATCTACCACGACCAGACCGAGCCACTGATCAGCTTCTACGGCAACGAAGATTGCAACTACGTGAAGGTGAATGGTGTTGGCGGCGTCGACGACATCAAGCAGCAGATCTTTGATGGTCTGGATGGATAAGGTCAACTGACCTAATCTGCAGAGAGGCCGGACAGTGATTCACTGTCCGGCCTTTCTCTTTTCGGGTACAATCGCAGCCGTATTTACTACATCACGCGCCCGTAGCTCAGCTGGATAGAGCGCCACC
>CAYQFH010000199.1:0-2431 GCA_964416755.1 uncultured Piscirickettsiaceae bacterium
TGGATTAGCGGCAAACCGCTCCTTCCACCGCCTCGGTGTCAGTTCCTCAACTCGACCTGCAGGGTGCTGCCCAACGCGCTGCAGTACATCCACCAGGTAGGTATAGGGGTTGATGTTGTGGAGCTTGCAGGTGGTCATCAGGCTCTGGATGATACCTACATATTCGGCACCGACCTCGGTCCAGTTAAACATCCAGTTTTTCTTGCCCATCGGTATGACCCGTAGGGCTCGCTCGACATGATTGGTATCGATCGGCACATCCGGGTTGCCCAAATAGGTCTTCAGCTGTTCCTGGTGGTTTGCAACATACTTCAGTGCTTCGGCCAGCGGGTTACTATTGACCAGATCAGTTCGTTGTCGCTGTTGATGACACCACTCGAAAAAGGCTTCTACGACAGGGTAGCTCTTCTCGCTACGGATCTTGAGGATCTTCTGTCGCAGAGTGTCAGAGTCTTTGGTTTTTCGCTTCTCTTCCCGCTCTTTGAGTTCACGAATCTCTTTTTCGTATTGATAGAGTAGACCAATCTGCTTCAGTGCCTGCTCTACGGCTTCCGGCTCAATCTCTTGTGCCTTTACAAAGTAACGGCGTGTATGGGTCCAGCACTGTGCCTGTATGATGACAGGATCCTGCTGGCCTTTATTGGTCTGCCGGACATAGCTGTCGTAGGCGGCATAGCCATCTGTCAGCAGGGTACCCTTGAAGTCTGCAAGTATTGCTTCGAGATGCTTTTTCCCGCGACTGGTGGAGAAGGTGAAGGCGATCTCATCCTGATCTCCGTAGATGGGCCAGTACCAGGCCTGCTGCATCTTGCCTTTGCTTTTTCGTCCTGCCTTGGACGGGGTCTCATCCATTGCCAGTACCTTACTCAGCAGGATGTTGGCGAGTTGGGCATTGTAGATGGGTACCAGTAGTGGAATGGTGCGGTGAAACCAATGGGTCAGCGTGGCTCTACTGAGCTTGATCCCCTCTTGAGCCATCCGCTGATGCTGTCGATAGAGCGGCTGATGGTAGAGAAACTTGTCGATCAGCATTCCCGCCAGCAGACTGACATCAGCGATGGTCCCGTCGAAGATAGTAGAGGGGAATGAGGCAGTGATGATGTCGATTTCACCCTCAAACTCTTTTGGCTTAACCACAGGGGTTACATACTCCAGCACCACGTAGCTGCCGGGGCGTTGGGCCAGACGATGAAGGGTTTTCTCTCCGATGACCTCGTATTGGTCTGCATCCTCTCCTTGCAATTCCGGGCATGGGACTTCAATCCGTTCGACCGGGACGGTCTCATCAAAACGAAGGCCACTGTCAGTGACTGAATCCCCTCGCTCTTTCTTGCCCTTTTTTCTGGTGTATTCGATGGTCTCTGTGGGGCGTTGGTCTTCCGGGGTATCGGATGCAGCGGTTGAATCAAACAGGGAGGTCTGACCGGGTGAGGAGATCTCTATCCGTTTCTCGGACTTCTCCCCGAAAACTTGTCTCTTGAGCCAGGCGAGTTGGTGTTTGAGTGTCTCAACATCCTGTTGTAACACCTTATTCTCGGCTGAGAGTTGTGCAATGATCACCTCGGAATCATTGCTGTTTTTTCTGGGTAAACCCGCTGCAGACATGCTGATTATTATATCAAATCAGCAGGTTATATTGAACAGGAAAGCGCTATGAATGGTGAGAATAGCGCTTGAACTGGTGGATGTTTTGGGTGTCGATTCCCTCAATGATCATCTTGAGTCGAGCATAGTCGAGCTGACGTTTTCCGCCCGTATCCTTGCGGTAGTGGAACTGACCCTGCTCCAGCCGTTTACTCCAGATGCAGTAACCACTACGGTCAAAGTAGAGAATCTTCATCTGGGTCTGCTTGCGATTGATGAAGACAAACAGATGACCTGAGAGGGGGTTCTCTTTGAGCTTGTTCTTCACCAGTGCAGAGAGCCCATTGTAGGATTTGCGCATATCGGTCGGCTCGGTGTGAAGCCAGATACGGAGATGGCCTTCTGGAAGAAGCATATGAGCACTACCCCTGTTGACTCAATCGCAGTACAACGCCATTGCCCAGGTCGAGCTCAATTTTCCAGCCAGAGGGTGGTGGAGCAAGCTCACTCAATCCATGAGTCAGGTCGATCCAGCTGGCATCAGCTTCTGTGGGGTCATTGGCTAATAGCTTGCGCTTCCAATGCGTGAAGGTAGAGAGGCTGATACCCTGCTCACTGCAGTAGGCTTTCTGGGTGAGATTGCTGCCGAGCTGCTCTTCGATGATCTGTTGCCACTGCTCAGCGGTACGGTGGATATTCTTGCGCATAGTGATTCTCCTTGTGAATGGAAGAATCGCGCAAATTACTATGGCGGCGCTGGGCTGTGAAGAACGGGCTGAAATGACCGTTTACGTTACAACCTCAAACGATTGGTCTACTTCCAGAAGGCTGGGATTGTGGCTTTTTG
>CAYQFH010000200.1:0-2409 GCA_964416755.1 uncultured Piscirickettsiaceae bacterium
CACCGAGGAAGACCATCGCCCGCACAATGGCGAAGTCCTGCGCATTGATCGCCTCGATGGTGTAACTCCCCAACCCCGGTATACCGAAAAACGATTCGGTAATCAGACTGCCCATAAAGAGCAGCGGCAACACCACCACTGCGCCGGTCAGAATCGGGATCATCGCATTGCGCAGTACATGGTGGAACAGCACCTGTCGCTCGGAGAGCCCCTTGGCACGAGCAGTACGCACATAATCCTTACCCATCTCCTCCAGGAAGATGGTGCGATACCAACGCACCCCGGAGCCAATACCGGAGATCACCCCGATCGCCACCGGTAGAATCACAAAGCGGAATGCATCCAGCCCCCCCTCATAACCGGAGATCGGCACCAGATGCATCAGCTTACCGACCACAAACTGCCCACCGATGATATAGAAGAGACCGGAGATCGACATCAGCACCACCGTCAACACAATGCCTGACAGCTCCAGATAAGTGGCACGGAAAAAGACCATCAACAGTGCAAAGGTGATATTGGTCATCAAGCCAATAATGAAGGTGGGTACCGCTATCGCCAGACTCGGCCCCATCCGTTCACGGATGTCCTTGCCGATATCACGCCCGTCATCAGCCACCCCGAAATCAAAACGGAACAGCTTGGTCGACTCCGCATAGAGCAGGGTCTCACTGATCGCCTTTACCCCTCCAGCCTCCTCATTCCAGAACAGTGGACGATCATAACCGCGCTCCTGCTTCCAGTTCTCAACGGCCTCTTCGGTAACATGCTTCATTCCCAACTGCATCCGCGCCATGTCATCGGGGGTATTGACCACAAAGAAGAGGAAGAAGGTAATCAGGTTAACGCCAACCAGAATAGGGAAGGCGTAGAACAGGCGACGGAGGATATAATTCAGCACAGTTAAAACTCCAAGGCTCTCTGTATCCGGTTACAGATACTCTACAAACCGAGCCGGTGCAATGATGGGATACTGTTCCTGCAGCTCCAGCAGATCCTGATCTCCAGTTACCAGATAATCCGCCCTCGACTGAATCAATGTTGCCAGAACCATATTGTCATCTGCATCACGTGGAACTGTTGCCTCTATGCCATCAATCATAACAACCTCCGCCTTGTAACGCAGCAACAACAGAAAGCGCTCCACCAGTGCAGAATCCCACTCCAACCGCTTACTAATCTTGGGATATCCCAACACACGCCCCACTTCTGTCAACATCTCCTCAGAGAAAGCCAGATCAAACTGCCCCGACTTCCAGCCATTGACAATACTCCCTGGCACCGACTTTGGCAGCATCAACCCGGAGATCAGCACATTGGTGTCGAGAACAACCTTCACCGTGAACGGGCAGCCGCAACCGCCTCGGAGATCTCAGCCTCTGCCAGCCCCGCTTCATCATCTGAATAGGCCGACTGCAACTCATTGGTGAGCCGTTTGAACTCCTTGTCCAGCAGGCGCATCCGGTTGAACTGATCGATATCTACCAGTGCGGCTACCGCCTTGCCAGCCTTGGTAATGAGAATGGAGTCATGACGATACTTGACCTCATTCAGCAGTTCACCAAGGTTATTACGCACCATCATTGCGGGGGCTTCTTGCAACATATCCAAACTACCTCAATTGACCTAATTATACCAATTATAGCAATCAAGCACTAAAACTGAAATCACATCTCTCTATCATACCGATGCTCATCACTAAGATCTCGGCCCAGAAGTGTCTGCTCAACATAATAGCCAAACAACTTCTGCAACTCCTGATCCATTGCATCGCCCAATGCTATACGTGGATCACTAAAACGAATCACCTGTTCTCTGGGGCGCGTCATCTCATCAAACAGCCTCTCAGTAAAGTCTGCGCTCTTTCCATATGCCACTGCTTCCAACTCTTCCAGTTCTTCACGCAGGCTACGGATGACCTTCAGATAGATTCCCTGTTCCATCTGGTCGAAAAAGCGAGTCACCCTGCTGAACTTGCGATCCAACAGGCAAAACCTGAATTTCCCTCTCTGCACATCGCTCATCAAGATTCCCACATTGACAAACTCCCCGGTCTCCACAAAGGGCATAAAGCGAATGATTGCGTATCGATAGACTCTCTTCATTTCATTCTGCCTGTTTTACCGATTACAACTCAGAATCTTCAACACTCCCCAGCCAGTTCTAAAATGGTTCGTTGCAGTTCAGCACTGATATAGATCTTGCCTTTAATCAACAAGTCCATTTTAGGCTTCAAGGCCGCAATCAAACCTTTCTGCTTTGCCTTTAGCAACACCCCCAATGAACCCACTGTTTGGATTTGATTAATACTCGCAACCTGCCGTCCATGTCTATCATCGATTAGCAGCCAATCAGCGGATAATTGCTTATAGAGCAGCATTGCCTCCGTCTCTCCCAAATCTGCGTAAC
>CAYQFH010000201.1:0-2351 GCA_964416755.1 uncultured Piscirickettsiaceae bacterium
TTTAATCTGGGTTGGGAGTGTTGTTCTCCTCAACAATGGCGACCAGTATACAAGAAAGTTATTGAATAAAGAAATAGATTGTTTCTTTACGTGGATAGAAATTTTATTATTAATTCAAGAAAGCTATTGAATACCGTCCACATCCATCTAACGAAGCGACCTCAACTTTCTGTTGATACTGCCGATAAGAGGTTAATGGGAAAAGTAGCCGATGAGATGCTGCCACATCCCACCGGCAAAACGAAGAACCCTAAATTGGCTCCAGAGTGAAGAGACTAAGGTTCAATCTGTAGCAGGTTAAGGTGAAAGAGAGCCTGCTGTCAGGTTATTTTGTCATCCCATTCGATTGTGTCAAGCAATTGAACCAAAAGCCTGGTGTATTATGCACCAGGCTTTTTATTTATCTCTGTCAACTCATTGGCAGATCAGCCTCTTCCACTATCCGTCATTTAACCAGTCAGAGCATGAGTTGCTCCATCTCTGCTTGCGTAAGAGTAATCATGCGCAATCTAATCAATGCTTCATCTATGGAAGGCACAATTTTTGCTTTACTCAGTTATACACTGGCAATCCTGTTACAGGATTACCATGAAGACAGACAAAAAAACAGCACATAAGGAGCTATAAATGACTGAGATTATTGATTTTCCTACACCAGTATTTACCGATACTTCTGAATGGGGCGTATATTCACGTGGAATGAGGAAATCCATGATAGAGGCAGGTTTTACCGCTCAGGATACTGATGAATTCCTCCAACACTTCGAGCCAATCTTTTCCTTGTATGACTTCAGCAAGTACAACGGAGAAGTTATCATTGATATTCCAGAAGAGTACAATCCAGAGCTACAGAAGTACTCGGATTTCCTCACAGACGCACTGGGCCGATTCACCAGCGACCTGATTTCCGAGCGATTCGGACTTGAGCTGGAGCTCTTTATCAATGGCAAAATTGCACTCGAATCATCAAACAGCGACAGCTCGACCGAACAGGATCTCTCGTTCAGGGACCAACTCGCTGCAATGGGCTAGATTTCATGCTGCTACAGGGCTGTAACTTTTGCGGTAGTGTACACTCAAGCAACCACACTACTGCGAAAGCAGCCGGATGTAGCTGACCAGTGCCTCTACATCAGACTGACTCAACGTCCCTCTCCAGGCAGGCATAAAACGCCCCTTGCCATTGAGAATGCTCTGCATCAGCTCCTCATTGCTGAAGCGGTTGGTCTCGTTGGGGTTGGTGTGGTCGGTTGGCATCATCCCGATCAGCTGGGTCATGATGCCATCACCATCCCCCTCCTCGCCATGGCAAACTTGGCAATAGCGCTGGTAAAGTTGATAGCCAGTCTCAGGATCACCCATCAATGGATGTTTGGCCCGACTGAGGAAACGCAGGTAGGCGATCAACGCACGGATCTCCTTGCCACTGAAGACCTGCCCCCACTCCGGCATCGCACTGCTGAGGATATTGTGGCGATCCCGACCAGTGATGGTCTGCTTTCCACCCTTAATGATCCTGGTCAGAATGGTGTCACTGCGAGAACGCACCGTAGTGGTGAGGTCAGCCGGTGTAATCTTCATCGCCTTGGCCAGCGCTCCATCTCCCTTCCCTTTCACACCATGACAGAGCTGGCAGTAGGAGGTGTAGAGCTTTCTCCCCTCAAAGGCGGGGGGTGGTGATGCAAGTACCGTAGAGGAAACCACCAACAACAAAAGTGCTCCAAACCATGTGGTTGGTTGCTGTATTAGAACTGTTTTACGCTGCATTATCACTCTCCTCCAAAACTGTTACCGGACATGAAGGTAACGGGTTGTCCGTCATACATCAAGATCATCTCTGTCTGTCACCACTCTGTCATCTGGAATCCGTAGAATAGACTAATCAATCGAACTGATTTCAGGAGTAGTGACAGTGACTGTACAAGTAGGCATCAATGGTTTTGGCAGAATGGGGCGTCTCGGACTGCGTGTCGGTTGGGAGATGGATGGGTTTGAAGTAGTACGTATCAATGAGATTGCGACAGATGCCGCCGGCTCCGCTCATCTGTTGAAGTTTGACTCGGTGCATGGCACCTGGGGCTATGAGACCAATGCCGCAAACAACGCCATGCAGGTTGATGGTCAACAGATTGCCTACTCCTCCAACGAGACCATCGGAGAGACCGATTGGTCTCATTGCGATATCGTGATTGAGGCAACCGGCAAACACCACAAGACCCCAGAGAAGCTGCAGGCCTATTTTGATCAAGGAGTGAAGAAGGTGGTGGTGGCCGCTCCCACCGAAGGAGCGCTCAACATCGTCTACGGCATCAACCATGATCTCTATGATCCAGCAGAGCATGACCTGATCA
>CAYQFH010000202.1:0-2253 GCA_964416755.1 uncultured Piscirickettsiaceae bacterium
CAACATGCTGGAGGCACTGCTGATGGGCGGCATGGATATCTTCCGTGCAATGCGCATGCTGGTACCCCCCGCATGGCAGAACATCGAGCAGATGGACCCCGATCTGCGCGCCTTCCACGAGTACAACTCCATGCATATGGAGCCGTGGGACGGCCCTGCCGGTATCGTACTGACCGATGGTCGCTATGCCGCCTGTGCAATGGATCGTAACGGTCTGCGTCCGGCACGCTGGGTCATCACCAAGGATCGTCACATCACCCTCGCCTCCGAGATCGGCGTCTATGAGTACGATCCCGCCGACGTGGTACAGAAGGGTCGTCTCGGCCCCGGACAGATGATTGCGGTTGACACTACTACCGGTGAACTACTATTGCCGAGCATGATCGACACCGATCTCAAGAGCCGCGCCCCCTACAAGCAGTGGCTGCGTAAGCACACCGAACGCCTCGCCACCACCATCCACGGTCAGGAGGATCTGACCAACGACGTCACCCAGGAACTCTACCTTGCGGCACAGAAGCTGTTCCAGGTCTCCTTCGAGGAGCGTCAGGAGGTGGTCAAGGTACTCGCCTCTGCCGGACAGGAGGCGGTCGGTGCAATGGGCGACGACACCCCGATTTCGGTACTGTCGCAACGCAACCGCTCCCCATACGACTACTTCCGTCAGCAGTTTGCCCAGGTGACCAATCCACCGATTGATCCACTGCGTGAGCAGATCGTGATGTCACTGGAGACCTGCTTCGGTCGTGAACTCAACATCTTTGAAGAGGCCGAAAGCCACGCCAAGCGTCTGGTGGTCGACTCTCCAGTACTCTCCAAGACCAAGTTCCGTCTGCTCACCACCCATGAAGATGCCGCCTACGCCAATACAACCATTGATCTGGGCTACACCAGCGGGAATCTGGAGCAGGCGATTGAGAACGTCTGCAATCAGGCCGAACAGGCGGTACGTGACGGCAAGGTGATCATCGTCCTCTCTGATCAAAAACTGAGCGCCGAAAAGAATGTTATCCACGCCCTGCTGGCAACGGGTGCAGTACACCATCGACTGGTACAGACCGGTCTGCGCTGCGATGCCAACATCGTCGTTGCCACCGGTACAGCGCGTGATCCACACCACTTCGCCACACTGATCGGTTATGGTGCCTCCGCCATCTATCCATGGCTCGGCTACGAGATCATCCGCGAGCTGGTCGACACTGACGACATTCAGGGCAGCAGCTTCCACAAAGCAAGCAGCAACTACCGCAAAGGCATCAACAAGGGGCTGCTGAAGATTCTCTCCAAGATGGGCATCTCCACCATCACCAGCTACCGTGGTGCACAGCTGTTCGAGGCGGTTGGTCTCTCGCAGGATGTGGTCGACCTCTGCTTCCGTGGCACCACCTGCCGTATCGCAGGTGCCCGCTTCGAGGATCTCGAAGAGGAGCAGAAGAGTCTCGCCAAACAGGCCTGGAACCGCCGCAAGCCGGTGGAACAGGGCGGCATGCTCAAGTTCATGCATGGCGGTGAGTACCACGCCTACAACCCGGACGTCGTGAAAAGTCTGCAGCAGGCAGTACGCAGTGGTAACAAGGCCGATTACATGGTCTACGCCGACCATGTGAATAACCGCCCTACAGCCACCCTGCGCGACATGCTCAAGCTGAATGAGTCCCAGACCGCAGTACCGCTGGAGGAGGTGGAACCCTGGGAGAAGATTGCCCAGCGTTTCGATACTGCGGCGATGTCTCTTGGCGCACTCTCTCCAGAGGCGCATGAGGCATTGGCCATCGCAATGAATACCATCGGTGGCCGTTCCAACTCCGGTGAGGGCGGTGAAGACCCGGTCCGCTACGGCACCAACAAGGTCTCCAAGATCAAGCAGATCGCCTCCGGCCGTTTTGGCGTCACCCCACACTACCTGAGCAGTGCTGAAGTGCTGCAGATCAAGGTGGCACAGGGTGCCAAGCCGGGTGAGGGTGGTCAGCTACCCGGACAGAAGGTGAATGCATTGATCGCGCGCCTGCGTAACTGCAACCCGGGCACCACGCTGATCTCGCCTCCTCCCCACCACGATATCTACTCGATTGAGGATCTGGCACAGCTGATCTACGATCTCAAGCAGGTCAACCCGGATGCACTCGTTTCCGTGAAACTGGTATCCGAGGCCGGTGTCGGCACCATCGCAGCCGGTGTAGCCAAGGCCTACGCCGACCTGATCACCATCGCCGGTCACGACGGTGGTACCGGTGCCAGCCCACTCACCTCGGT
>CAYQFH010000203.1:0-2245 GCA_964416755.1 uncultured Piscirickettsiaceae bacterium
TTCCCCGGATCCCTGCAGAACAACAACCCACTCATTCTCATCCTGGTCATACCATCCTGTCTCAGGTGATCTCTGCCCTTTTGAGAGTATGCGTTCGATTCTTAGATTGTCTTTACGTAGAAGCTCTTCGAGCTGCTCATGATCAATGTGATCAGGTGGTAGTCTGAACAGGTTATCCATCGCAGACCAAGTTTAGCCTAATAATAAGGTTCGGGAATAGACCGAGATTTCCTCATAGTGTCTGGCACAGTTTTTTGGGAGAGGATTAATAGTGGTTGAAAAGTTCTATTGAATTTCCTATTCTCAATATTCATTGAGTGACCTGAGGAGGAATAATAATGAATAGAAATCTCGGTGTAGTGTTCCTGGTGGTAATTGTTACGCTCGGCATCATGTCCACAACGGTGCGGGGGGGTGAAGAGTACGGTGTAACGGAAGAAGAGCACGACTATATTGAGCTTGTAATGAATGTGTTCCGCTTTCATATCAAGGCATTAGATCTACTCCACAAAACTGACACCAAGTATTCGGATAATGTGGTGAGACATGCGAATGCGCTGTGGCACACCTCCGGTCTATTGGATCACATCTATCCCGATGAAGGTGCTGTACGTGGCCGTGATTGGCCGTGGAAAAACAAGAAAGAGTTTGACCAACGGGTGAAGGACAATCGTAATGCGATAAAAAAATTGCGGCTGGCGGCACAGAATTGGTTGAAAGACGGTGAGCGTGCTAAATTTGTCAAGGCGATCGAAAATGTAAAAGAGAGCTGCCGTAACTGCCATGGTATGTTGCGAGATTGGCCCTAACAGCATGTGGTAGTGCTTTCCGAAGCCTGAAACACCGGAGGATATATACAGCCAATTCCTTCCGGTTTCTGCAACATCCCGTTGCTGCTATGATCGACCAGATGAAAATGGTCACCCTTCTGCTCCTCACCCTGTTTGCCCCCATGCTCTCTGCAGACTCCTCTGGTTACAGGGTTGAGCAGGTTGCCAAGGGGCTCGGTATCCCCTGGGGGCTTGCCTTTCTCAATGACAATGATCTGATTATCACCGAGCGGGAAGGGGGAGCGAAAATTCTCTCGTTACGCAGTGGCCATCTTGCCCCGCTCAGTGGTCTGCCCAGGGTATATGCCAGGGGGCAAGGGGGGCTGCTCGACGTTGCAGTGCCCAATGATTACCAAAACCAGGGCTGGATCTACTTCACCTACAGCAAACCGGTTGAAGATGGTGCGGCAACCACACTGGCCCGCGCCCAGCTTGAAGGGGCCACGCTGGTGCAGTGGGAGGATCTGTTGGTGACCCGTTCGGTTACCGACAGCGGTGTCCACTTCGGCAGTCGGATCATCTTTGATGATCAAGGGCACCTCTTCTTCACCATCGGGGATCGGGGTGAACGACCCAATGGCCAGGATCTGGGAAACCATGCGGCATCGATCCTGCGGCTGCACAGGGATGGGACCATCCCCGCAACCAACCCCTTTTGGGGAGAGAAGGGCGCACTACCAGAGATCTGGAGCTATGGACACCGTAATCCGCAGGGCATCGCCTTTGATTCGCAGCAGAGACTCTGGGTCATTGAACATGGCCCTCGTGGTGGTGATGAGATCAACCTGATTGAACCGGGCAACAACTACGGCTGGCCGGTGATCTCCTATGGCATGGAATATTGGGGTCCTGTTGCCGTCGGTGAAGGGACTCACAAGGTGGGGATGGAGCAGCCAGTGAAAGTCTATACCCCCTCCATTGCACCAGGATCACTTCTTGTCTACTCTGGAAAGGCCTTCCCCGAGTGGCGCGACAACCTCTTTGCCGGCGCACTGAAGCTGCGCCACATTAATCGCATTACCCTCAACACACAGGGGGAGGCGATTGATGAAGAGCGACTGTTGGAGTCTCTCGGTCAACGGATTCGTGCGCTGGCTGAGAGTTCGGAAGGGTGGATCTACTTCTCCACTGACAGCGGGAATATTTATCGTCTGCGCCCCTGAATTGATGACTTTTGCTTCAATCATCCAAAGAAACAGGCATGCTGGTCCTCGGAAACGATAGCCAGGAAATCCTCGAAACGTTCCACAGTGGGCGCAGGGTCATACTTGTGCCACTTCAGATCAGATCGTTGCCAGTAAATCTTCCAGAGCCGATCCTTCTTTACGTAGGTGGTTTTGGCTACAGGACTTTCCAGTCGTAATTCCGGATCCTTCCAGTCTGGTCTGATCTCAAAGATCTCAACACTCTGATTC
>CAYQFH010000204.1:0-2230 GCA_964416755.1 uncultured Piscirickettsiaceae bacterium
CTGGCTCTGGCTCTGGCTCTGGCTCTGGCTCTGGCTCTGGCTCTGGCTCTGGCTGCGGTTCCTGCTCGATAACGGCCTGCTCAACAACTTGCTGCTGTACAGGAACCGCTACCGGTACTTTCTCTTCCCCCAGCAATGACTCAATATCAACAACAGATTCCGGATTAATTCTGAATGATTGCTTGCAGACACGACAACGGGTCTTGACCCCTCCTTCTGGAATCAACGCCGCTTTAATATTGTAGAGTTCGCCACAGTGGGGACAGCTCGCCTTCATCACTTCTCACTTATCGATTCATTACTCCAGATTTCTGGAAACAATCTCGTACACATCCTTGGATAGCGTATCAACTGCAGCGATACGTTGTAGCTCACTCTGCATTAAGGATTGCCTTATTTCATCATACCTCCGCCACTGGTTGAAGGCACCCACCATACGCGCAGCAACCTGTGGATTGAGCTGATCCAGACGTATCACCTGATCAGCCAGCAAACGATATCCCTTTCCACTGGCCGCATGAAAGTGGAGTGGATTACCGTGAGCAAAAACACCCACAACCGAACGCACCCGATTGGGATTGGTGATCTCAAAATCCTCATGCTGAAGCAGCGCCTCTACATGCTCGATGGTATCGGCATGCTGAGCCCCAGCCTGCAGCCCAAACCACTTGTCGATCACCAAGCGCTCTCCACGCCACTTGGCGTAGAAGCTGTCCAGTGCATGTTTTCGTACTTCGCCTCCAATCCGCTCCAGTGCAACCAGTGCGCCCATCTCGTCACTCATGTTCTCTGCCTGAGCAAACTGCTCCTGCGCCAGTTTCATCACGGAATCCCCCCCAAGGCGGGAGAGCATGGTCAACAGCTGATTACGTAATGTACGGCCATCTGCCGTAGTAGCATCCAACTGCTGATAAAGTTCGAGTATGCGCGTCTCATAACATTGTGCAATAGCAGTGATAGCCTGCTCCCTTGCAACATGGATGGCATCCACATCAACCACCAACATCCGCTCGGAGAGCCAACGCTCGGTCGGCAAGATCAGTACCTCGGTGAGCAGTGCCGGATCAGTTACCGTCTCCAACTGCTGGCCGATTGCTTCCAGCCACTCCCGGTCCACCTCTAACGGTTGCTGTTGTTGAATTTCAGTCACCATTTCCAGCAACATCTCTTCAGCAACCTGCTGCCCTGCATCCCAGCGGTTGAAGGCGTCACTGTCATGCGCCATCAGAAAACGCTTCTCTGCTATCGTGTGTGCTGTCCCCAGCAGCACAGGCGCAGAGAAATCACGCAGAATCGATGGAACAGCCGCTTCGTTAACGCCATCAAAGGTGAATGTAGTGACCCGCTCTTGCAGCTCCAGCAGTCTTGTCCTCTCCTCCAGCAAGTCAGCGCCATGCTCCGCCGAGAGCAGGCCGACAGCTACCGGAATGTGGTGTGGCTGCCATGCCGCCTGCTCCTCCTCACTGCAGGACTCCGGTGGCTGTTGTTCCAGTGTAAGCAGGAATTGATCTCCCTGCTGCTTCCAGGAGGCGAGCAGCTGCGGCGTCCCCTTCTGGTTGTACCAACGCATGAACTGTCCCAGATCACGACCGGATGCATCTTCCATACAGGCGACAAATGCTTCAACAGTGACCGCTTCTCCATCATGGCGCTCAAAGTAGAGATCGGTTGCCTTGCGATACAGCTCAGGACCAAGCAGGGTATGCTGCATGCGCACCACTTCGGCTCCCTTCTCATAGATGGTAACGGTGTAAAAGTTGCTGATCTCGATGTAGTGGTCGGGACGTACCGGATGGGCCATCGGCCCTGCATCCTCGGCAAACTGCACACTGCGCAACATACGCACATCCTGAATGCGCTTCACTGCACGGGAGTTGTAGTCGGCGGTGAACTCCTGATCACGAAACACCGTCAACCCCTCTTTGAGGCTGAGCTGGAACCAGTCCCTGCAGGTGATACGATTACCGGTCCAGTTGTGGAAGTACTCATGGCCGATTACCGCCTCAATATTGAGGTAATCAGCATCGGTCGCGGTCTCCGGCTTGGCCAGTACAAACTTGGAGTTGAAGATATTGAGGCTCTTGTTCTCCATCGCCCCCATATTGAAGTCATCAACCGCAACGATATTGTAGAGATCGAGGTCATACTCCCGCCCATAGACTTTTTCGTCCCACTCCATCGACCGTTTCAGTGAGGCCATTGCATGGTCACACTTGTCGACATTGTGCGG
>CAYQFH010000205.1:0-2160 GCA_964416755.1 uncultured Piscirickettsiaceae bacterium
AAGGAGTTTCCCAAGTTCAACGCCTCGCTCGATCTGGAGAGTGAACAGTTGGTGATCAAGCAGTACTACAACATCGGTGTGGCAGTCGATACCCCCAACGGGTTGATGGTGCCGGTGATCCGTGATGTGGATCGCAAGGGGGTCTATGAGCTGGCCGAGGAGCTGATGGAGATCAGTGGCCGTGCCCGTGATGGCAAGCTCAGCTCTGCCGATCTGCAGGGAGGGACCTTCTCCATCTCCAGCCTGGGTGGCATTGGTGGAACCCAGTTTACCCCGATTGTGAATGCGCCGGAGGTGGCGATTCTGGGTGTGGCTCGCTCGCAGATGAAACCGATTTGGAATGGCGCTGAGTTTGAGCCACGGTTGATGCTGCCATTGGCGCTCTCCTATGACCATCGAGTGATCGATGGGGCAGATGGTGCCCGTTTTGCAGCGCGTCTGAGTCAGTTGTTGAGCCAATTTGTAAAGGTGCTGCTATAACACTTCAGCTTACCTCTGAAATTCGCCATTGCGGTGTTCGAAAATGGTCATTTACATTTGTAAACTCACATTTTCTGCCTTGCACTGATGAATTTCAGAATCAATCTGAAGCGCTATTGTTGCAAAATTAATGTCCCTATTTAAATTGATAATGTTCAATATTTAGAATTACTATTTGGCTTTGGAATGGGGGCGATGCACCCTATCCATTCACCAAACCATTAGGAATAAAAACAATGACAATTGAGGTAACGGTTCCTGATATCGGGGATTTTGAGGGGGTTGAGGTCATCGAGATTCTGGTGGCGGCTGGAGACAGCGTTGCCAAAGAGGATTCACTGATCTCGCTGGAGAGTGACAAGGCGACGATGGAGATTCCTTCGCCGGTTGATGGCGCTGTGGCGGAGATCAAGGTTGCGGTGGGAGACAAGGTCTCTCAGGGGGATCTGATTTTGTTGGCAGAGGTTGTAGAGACCTCTGCTGTGCCCGAGGCGGAAGAGAAAACTGCTGCAGTTGCACCCACACCAGCAGCAGCGCCCAGTGGTGATGCCGATATTGAGGCAGAGGTACTGGTGCTTGGCTCTGGTCCGGGTGGTTATACTGCCGCATTCCGTGCTGCAGACCTGGGCAAGAAGGTGGTGATGGTGGAGCGACATGCCTCCATCGGTGGCGTCTGCCTCAATGTGGGGTGTATCCCCTCCAAGGCACTACTGCACACCGCGCAGGTGATCAACGAGGCAGAGTCAATGGCGGATCATGGGGTTCGTTTCCGTGAACCAGAAGTGGATATCGACAAGATTCGTAGCTGGAAGGAGGGGGTGGTCAACCGTCTCACCGGCGGCCTCGGTATGCTGGCCAAACAGCGCAAGGTACAGGTGGTTACTGGTGAAGGTCAATTCACCTCACCCAATACGTTGAGTGTAGAGACGGCAGAGGGTACCCAGACCATCTCCTTTCAGAATGCGATCATTGCCGCCGGTTCCCGTTCGGTCGAGATTCCGGTCTTCCCGCATGATGATCCACGGGTGTGGGACTCGACTGATGCACTACGACTGAAAGAGGTGCCGGAGCGGCGGTTGATTGTCGGTGGTGGCATAATTGGTCTGGAGATGGCGACCGTCTATGAGGCACTCGGTTCCAAGATCACTGTGGTGGAGTTGCAAGACTCACTCATCCCCGGTGCCGACAAGGATATTATCCGTCCGTTGCAGAAGCGGATCAGCAACAGGTACGAGAATATCTATCTGAAGACCCGTGTTGCCAGCATGAGTGCCGAGGAGAGTGGTATCAAGGTGGGCTTTGAAGGGGCCAAGGCACCGGAAGAGGACACCTTTGATGCGGTACTGGTTTCGGTGGGACGTGCCCCGAATGGCAAGCTGATCGGTGCCGAGAGTGCTGGTGTGGCAGTTGACGATTATGGCTTTATCGCCACTGACAAACAGATGCGTACCAACGTACCCCACATCTTCGCTATTGGTGACATCGTCGGCCAGCCGATGTTGGCCCACAAGGCGACCCATGAGGCGAAGGTGGCGGCAGAGGTGGTCTGCGGTTACAAGTCGGCGTTTGATCCGCTCACTATTCCATCGGTGGCCTATACCGATCCTGAGGTGGCATGGGCGGGCCTTACTGAGGCTGAAGCCAAAGCACAGGAAATCGAATTCACCAAGGGGGCCTTCC
>CAYQFH010000206.1:0-2150 GCA_964416755.1 uncultured Piscirickettsiaceae bacterium
TCTGGTTCTCGCGGATGGCGACAAACTCCATCTCCGGGGTGATGATCCCCTTGCGCGCATAGTGCATCTGGCTGACGTTGTGGCCGCTCCTGGCACGGCGCGGCTTGCGCGACTCGTGGAAGCGGAGATGAGCCAGTTCAGGATCGGCTGCACGCTGCTGCCCATACTCGGAGCTGAGGCCACTCAGCTCTTCGGTATCGTTACGGTCTTCAATCCAGCTGCTACGGATAGGATCCAGCCCCTGGCGTAGATCCACCTTGATTGCCGGATCAGAGAAGGGACCAGAGGTGTCGTAGACGTGGATCTTCTCATCGGTGGTAAGGGTGATCTCGCGCATCGGTACGCGGATATCGGGGCGACTCCCCTCAACATAGATCTTCTCTGATTGGGGGAATGGCTCTACCGCAACATCACCGGCCTGGTGAATTCGGGCATGTACGTCTTCTGGTCTGGCATTCATCGACAAAATCCTTGTGCTTTACCTACGCCGGCATGATCCGGATCAGGTTCAATCAGGGTCTATTCTCAGCAAGGCTTGTGCCCTACACCCCTAGCGAATCGAAAGGCGGCACTATATCATAGCGCGGTCTACAGAAATTCAGTTGGGAGAGAAATAATGAATCTGGATCAAGCGCGCTTCAATATGGTGGAACAACAGATCCGTCCGTGGGATGTGATGGATCAACGGATACTGGATGCAATTGAATCCACCCCACGCCACCACTTCGTGGCTGAAGCCCAACAGTCGCTCGCCTATATGGATACCGCACTACCGATTGGCGAAGGGCAGAAGATGATGGAGCCACGTCTGGAAGCGAAGATGCTGCAGGCGCTGGATATCCGGAAGAGTGAAACGGTGCTGGAGATTGGTACCGGTAGCGGCTATGTTACTGCGCTGCTCTGCAAGCTGGGGGCTTCGGTACGCAGCATTGAGATCCACGAGAATCTAATGGAACAGGCCAAGGAGCAGCTGACTGCAGAGAAGATCGGCAACTCCATTCTGGAGAGTGGTGATGCACTCTCTCCTCAATGGAACCCCGGCAGCCAATACGATGTGGTGGTGATGAGCGGAGCAGTTACAGCAGTTCCCGAGGCGATCAAAGCATTGGTCAATAAAGGAGGACGGTTGTTTGCCATCATTGAAGTTGATGGCGTAAAGAGCGCCACATTGATGACGCGCCCGAATGGTGAGAGCTGGGTAACCGAATCACTGTTTGAGACCGAGGTGGATCATCTAACCCACTCTGCGGACAGCTCCAGCTTCACCTTCTAATCCACCTTTGCGAGCTGCTGACGAATTCCTGTCAGCAGCCGCTGTAAAGCCCCGCGGTTCTGCTCTACCACTTTTTCCCCTTGATGCCCCATCTGGATGCGACGTTCTGGTTGTTGCAATAGCCTAATCACTTGATCTGCCAATGCCTCTGCACTCTGCACCTCAATGGCCGCCCCTTGGTCGATCAGCAGCTGGCTGATCTCGGCAAAATTGAAGCGGTGCGGCCCGAACAGTACTGGTTTACCGAGGGCTGCCGGTTCCAGCATATTGTGTGAACCAGTTGGCACCAGACTGCCCCCGACATAGGCGACATCGGCAGCTGCATAGAACAGCAGCATCTCCCCCATGGTGTCCCCCAGATAAATCTGAGTTGCTGCCTCACACTCCTCAGCCAAACTACGTCGCTTTACCTCAAATCCAGCGGATTGAGACTGTTTGGCTACTCCATTAAAGCGCTCGGGATGGCGTGGCACCAGCATCAACAGCGCATCTGGGATTTGCTGCAACACTTTTTGGTGCGCCTGCAGAACATACTTCTCCTCTCCTTCCCGAGTGCTGGCAGCAATCCAGACTGGACGATCAGCCCCCAACTGCTCTCGTAACTGCCTACCCTCTTCTGGCAGTGCCTCGGGCAAAGTCATATCAAACTTGATACTACCCGTTACCTCTGCCCTTTCGGCATCGATACCCAACTCAACCAGCCGATTGCAATCCATCTCACTCTGCACAGCCGCCCAACTCACCTGTTGCAGTGCTTCACTTGCCAAGCTAGGAATCCAACGCTGATATCCCTGCAAGGAACGTTGAGAGAGACGCACATTGGCCAGGATCAATGGAATCTGCCGTTTTCCACACTGATGGAACAGATTAGGCCAAA
>CAYQFH010000207.1:0-2145 GCA_964416755.1 uncultured Piscirickettsiaceae bacterium
TTCGCGAACTCAAAATCCAACATACCAACGGCACCAACAACTCCACCCAGAAAGGCTATATCAACAAAGAGTTTGAACAGCTGGCCGATGAGATTGGAGGAGTTATCGAAGGGACCAAATTCAATGGAATGGCAGTACTGAGTGGAGAGGGTAACAACGTAACCATCCAGACCGGTTGGGAAGATGGAGACACCATGTCAGTAGGCATTGCCTCGCTTTCTGCACAAGCCTCCATGTCATCAGTGGTAGGTGCAATCACCTCGGGAACGGGTGCTGCGGCATACAGCAACATGAACAGTATCAGCTTGGCCAACGTGGATGCAGCGCTGAAAACGGTGAATGAATCCCGTGTCACGCTGGGTGCGCAGCAGAACCGACTGGAACATAACATCTCCAACTTGGCGAGCATGTCGGAAAACATAGCGGCGTCACGTTCACGGATTGTAGATGCAGACTTTGCAGCAGAGTCTGCGGAGCTGTCGAGGACCAATGTACTGCAACAGGCGGGCATGGCGATGCTCAGTCAGGCCAACCAAGCCCCACAACAAGTACTGTCGCTACTGAAGTAGTCGTTATGAGAATTGGACAAGAGGAATAAAAGTGGAGAATCGAACCGAGAAAAATAATCTGGTGGGGTACTGCCATACCCCACCAGAGAAGTGGGCCTCCGAGAAGGAGGCAGAGTGAAGAGTCTTGCGACTCAAAATGGTTAATACTGGAAAGGTGAAAGAGGCCAGCATTAACCCTGCCCCTCCGTCGCGTAAAACGACTGGAGCGTGTCCGGGATACATTGCCCCAGGCTTTATTATTACGAAGGATAATGCAGATAGTGTGCCAGGGATGCAAAAAGCAGAAAAAAGAGAGAAGTAGAAGCAGAAAGAGCCCTTTCAGAAGAGAAGTGATGCCAAATTCAAAAAGACCAACCCATTCTTGCCATCTACAGGCAAAAATTGCCTAACTTTAGTTAAAGCCTTTAAACAGCGTGCCGATAAGGAGACTGGAGGCGGTAAAAAGGCATGCATGTGGGCTGCCACCCACAAGCAAAGAGCGCCTTATCCGCTAGAGTGAAGCAAAAAAGAAAAGGTGAAGACTCATGCAAGTCATAAACACAAATATAGGGTCGTTAAATGCCCAGCGCGCACTATCGAGCACGCAAGATGCGCAGAAGACTGCGATGGAGCGTTTGGCATCAGGAACGCGTATCAACACAGCGAGTGATGATGCGGCGGGCCTTGCGATTACCAACAGCATGACCTCGCAGGTCAATGGTATTAATCAGGCGATTCGCAACACCAACGATGGTATCTCGTATGTACAGACCGCAGAAGGGGCGATGGTGGAGATCACCGATATGCTGCAGCGTATTCGTGAACTGAAAGTGCAAGCATCGAATGGTACCAATAACTCTACACAGGTGGATTATCTGGACAAGGAGTTTGCTCAGCTTGCTGATGAGATCGCTGATGTAATTAATACCACTAAGTTTAATGGCATAACAGTGCTTGATCATGGAGCATCTGCTGGTGTTTCGATTCAGAAAGGGTGGGAAAATGGTGATACGATGATGGTTGGTATTTCAACTATCAAAACAGGCACAAATCTTTCCGCAGTAACAGGTGCAATCACAACAGGGGCGGCGTTCACCACAATGAGCACTGTTACATTGACTGAAATTGATAGTGCTCTTAAGGTGATTAATGACCGACGTGTTGATTTAGGTGCGCAGCAGAACCGTCTGGAGCATAATGTATCCAACCAGCAAAACGTAGCAGAGAACATCTCAGCAGCGCGCTCCCGTATTCTGGATGCGGATTTTGCGGCGGAATCGGCAGAGCTGTCGAGAACCAGTGTGCTGCAACAAGCAGGCATGGCGATGCTCAGTCAGGCCAATCAATCGCCCCAGAGCGTACTCTCGCTACTGCGTTAGAAGCTGTAAATCAAACCAAAACAATCCCACCCCTCTCTTCGGAGAGGGGTGGTTAAACTCGTTTGAAGAAAAGTTAAAAAAAGCCTAAAGAGATCTGGAGAGATGTCGATACTATAAGTGAACAAAATAACAGCGCTACAAAGAGAGCGCTGGACCAATAATAAAAAACAGCCGCCCAAGAGCGGTGCAATAAGAAGAGCTCACAAGAGCCGGGAGAG
>CAYQFH010000208.1:0-2132 GCA_964416755.1 uncultured Piscirickettsiaceae bacterium
ACCTTGATACCGGTCTCGAGGATCTCGGCTGCTGCAGAGAGCTCATCAAAAGAGGGCGCCTTACGGTGGATCGGCATACGCATCTCTTCGCCAATCTCGCCCTTCTCGTCAATCGGATCGCCGAGGACGTTCATGATACGGCCCAGGGTCTTGGTACCCACTGGAACCTGAATTGGAGCGCCAGTACCGGTTACAGAGAGGCCACGCTTGAGACCGTCTGTGGTACCCATCGCAATCGCACGTACTACGCCGTCACCGATCTGCTGCTGAACCTCCAGCGTCAAGCCGGGCTCATCTACGAGCAGTGCGTCAAACACTTTAGGCATTTGATCGCGTGGGAACTCGACGTCTACCACTGCACCGATGATCTGAACAATCGTTCCTGACATCTCTTAATCCTCTTTATCCAAATAAACTAAACTTAAAAATTCAATACTTATACCGCAGCCGCACCACCAACAATATCGGCCAGTTCGGAGGTGATCGCCGCCTGACGTGCCTTGTTGTAGACCAGTTCGAGATCATCGATCAGGTTACCGGCATTATCAGTTGCGTTCTTCATCGCCACCATACGGGCAGACATCTCACAGGCGATATTCTCCACCAGTCCCTGATAGACCAGCGATTCCACATAACGCTGTAGCAGGGTATCCATCACCGGCTTCGCATCCGGCTCATAGATGTAGTCCCAGTGGTGGGTGTAGTTCTCATCTTCCACCTGCTCCAGCGGCAATACCTGACGTACGGTAGGCTCCTGGGTCATGGTGTTGACAAACTTGTTATAAACCACATAGAGGCGGTCAATCCGGCCCTCGTCATAGGCATCCAACATCGCCTTGACTGGACCAATCAGACTCTCCAGCTCTGGCGCATCACCCAGCTGAGAGGCCTCGGAGACCATGTTTCCACCCAGACGTCCAAGGAAACCGAGCGCCTTGCTACCCACTGCGGTGTAATCCACCTCTACGCTTGCCGCTTCCTTCTCCTTGAGCTCACGAATCAACTCACGGAACATATTCACATTCAAGCCACCACAGAGACCACGATCGGAAGAGATCACAATATAGCCCGCCCGCTGCTCTTCACGTGCATTGAGGTAGCTATGTTTGTACTCGGGATGCGCGTTGGCCAGGTGACCCACCACTGCAGCAATCTTGTCACTGTAGGGACGTGAGGCCTCCATCCGCTCCTGCGCCTTACGCATCTTACTGGCGGCCACCATCTCCATGGCGCGAGTAATCTTCTGCGTACTCTTGACGCTCTTGATCTTCTCCCGGATTTCCTTACCAACTGCCATCTGATGAAGTTTCCTTTAAACGCAGGTTATCGTCTGTGAACCAGTACCCACTTGTTACCAAGTGTGGTTTGCCTTGAAGTCCTCAATGGCACTACGCAGACCACTCTCAATGGAGTCGTTGTAGTCACCCGACTCATTGATGGAATCCATCAGTGCAGTCTGTGAGCTCTTCATGTAGGACTGCAGTGCCTCTTCAAAATCGACCACCTTGGCTGGATCGATATCATCAAGGAAGCCCTCATTGGCCGCAAACAGTGAAGTCGCCAGCTGCGCCACGGTCATCGGCTCATACTGCTTCTGCTTCATCAGCTCGGTTACACGCTGACCACGCTCGATCTGCTTACGGGTCGCCTCATCCAGATCGGATGCAAACTGTGCGAAGGCCGCCAGCTCACGATACTGTGCCAAGTCGAGACGGACACCGCCACCCAGCTTCTTGATGATCTTGGTCTGAGCCGCACCACCTACACGCGATACCGACAGACCCGCGTTGATTGCAGGACGGATACCGGAGTTGAAGAGGTCGGTCTCGAGGAAGATCTGACCATCGGTGATGGAGATTACGTTGGTCGGTACGAAGGCCGAAACGTCACCCGCCTGAGTCTCAATGATTGGCAGTGCCGTCAGAGAACCGGTTTGCCCCTTCACAGCCCCATCGGTCAGCTTCTCTACCTCATCGGCATTGATGCGCGATGCGCGCTCCAGCAGACGAGAGTGGAGATAGAAAACATCACCCGGATAGGCCTCACGACCCGGTGGACGACGCAGCAGCAGAGATACCTGGCGGTAAGCCCACGCCTGCTTGGTGAGATCATCATAGACAATCAGTGCATCC
>CAYQFH010000209.1:0-2082 GCA_964416755.1 uncultured Piscirickettsiaceae bacterium
CCTCTTCCTCGGTGGTGAAACGACCAAAGGTAAAACGGATCGAGCTGTGAGCCAGTTCATCGTCACGCCCGATGGCGCGTAGCACATAGGAGGGCTCCAGACTCGCCGAGGTACAGGCAGAGCCTGATGAAACCGCCAGTTTGTTGATTGCCATCATCAGCGATTCACCTTCTACAAAGTTGAAGCTGACGTTGATATTGCCGGGAACACGTTGTTGCAGATCACCATTGACATAGACCTCTTCCATCCCCTCAATCCCCGCGAGGAAGCGGTCACGCAGCCCTTCCAGACGCTTGTCTTCTGATGCCATCTCTTCGCGTGCAATACGGAACGCCTCCCCCATCCCGGCAATCTGGTGCACCGGCAGGGTACCGGAGCGCATACCACGCTCATGACCACCACCGTGCATCTGCGCCTCCAGGCGTACACGCGGCTTGCGCCGTACGTAGAGTGCCCCCATCCCCTTGGGGCCATAGATCTTGTGAGCGGAGAAGGACATCAGATCAATATTCATTTTGTTGACATCGATCTCCACCTTTCCTGCGCTCTGTGCCGCATCGGAGTGGAAGAAAATCTTCTTCTCCCGGGTGATCTTGCCAATCGCCTCCAGATCCTGAACCACGCCAATCTCGTTATTGACGTGCATGATGGAGACCAGGATGGTGTCATCCCGCAATACTGTCTTGAATTTTTCCAGGTCGATCAATCCATTCGATTCCGGTTCCAGATAGGTGATCTCGAACCCTTCACGTTCCAGTTGACGGCAGCTATCGAGCACCGCCTTGTGCTCAATCGCCGAGGTGACAATGTGTTTGCCCTTCTTGTGATAGAAGTGGGCGACCCCCTTGATGGCGAGATTATCGGATTCGGTTGCACCGGAGGTCCAGATCACCTCCTTGGGGTCTGCCCCAATCAGTGTCGCCACCTCCTGACGTGCATTCTCGACTGCCTCTTCCGCCTCCCAGCCATAGGCGTGTGATTTGGAGGCGGGATTGCCGAATTTGGTCTCTGCAGTCAGGTACTGCATCATCACTTCGGCAACTCGCGGGTCAACCGGAGTGGTTGCAGAGTTATCCAGATAGATGGGTCGATTGTCTGATTGTGCCATTACCGTCTATATCCTTGTATTCACAAATTTGCCCTAAAACCGAGCCGAACAGAGAATCCTTCCCCTTCTCTAACCATTTTATTATACCACTACCACCTTAACCGACAGCCCCCCAAAGCGTTTCACGTGGTTCAAGAACGCCCTGCAATACCTGCAGAAACTGGTCGATTTGAGCAATCGTGCTCTCTCGACAGAGACTGATTCGAATCGTGTTGCGTGCTCGATCTGCCGCGATCCCCATGGCAGTCAATACCTTGTTTGGGGTATTCTTTCCAACCTTGCAGGCAGAGCCACTGGAGAGTGCGATCCCCTGTTGGTCAAGATGCATCAACAGCGTTTCTCCCTCCATGACTGAGATCAAACACATCACCGTATTAGGCAGCCGTGGGGCCTGCTGCGCCACAATTTCCACGCCGTTGATCCGCTGCAACCCCAATTCCAGATGGTTACGACAACGCATCAGATAGGCTGCTCGCTCCTCAATACCGACTGCTGCCAACTCTGCCGCCTTGCCAAAACCGACAATTGCGGGAACATTCTCGGTACCGGAGCGTAGCCCCTGCTCCTGTCCACCGCCCAATAGCTGCGGTTTGAGTTGTAGTGCAGGCTTGGCAACCAGTGCGCCAACTCCTTTGGGACCGTATATCTTGTGGGACGAGAGGGTCATGCAGTCCGCATTCAGCGCAGCAAAATCGAGCGGTATTTTTCCAGCAGCCTGTGTGGCATCAATGTGCAGTTTGGCACCAAACTGCCTGACCGTGGATTGCAGTTGGGAAATATCCTGAATCACACCGGTCTCATTGTTGGCCACCATGACCGAGACCAGCTGGGGCTGCTCACTCTGCAGCAGTGCAATAGCCTGCTCCGTCAACAGCCCGTTACAATCTACAGACAACTCCAGGCGTTTCCACCCCTGCCGCACCAGCATCTCTACTGCACCAAAGAGGCTGTCATGTTCAGTGGCACCAACCGCA
>CAYQFH010000210.1:0-2075 GCA_964416755.1 uncultured Piscirickettsiaceae bacterium
ATGTCAGAGATCAAAAAAGTCGTACTCGCCTACTCCGGTGGTCTGGATACCTCCATCATCCTCAAGTGGTTGGAGGATGTGTATGGTTGTGAAGTGGTCACCTTCACTGCTGATATCGGTCAGGGCGAAGAGGTGGAGCCGGCACGCGCCAAGGCGGAGGCGATGGGGATCAAGGAGATCTACATTGACGATCTGCGTGAAGAGTATGCCCGTGACTTCATCTTCCCGATGTTCCGTGCCAACGCGATCTATGAGGGCGAGTACCTGCTCGGTACCTCGATTGCCCGTCCGCTGATCTCCAAACGTCTGGTCGAGATTGCCAAGGAAACCGGGGCCGATGCGATTGCCCACGGGGCGACCGGCAAGGGTAACGATCAGGTTCGTTTCGAGTTGGGTGCCTATGCGCTGATGCCGGATGTGAAGATCATCGCACCATGGCGTGAGTGGGACCTCAACTCCCGAGCCAAGCTGATGGCCTATGCCGAAGAGCACAACATCCCGGTCGACTTTGCTCAGCAGGGAAAGAAGTCTCCCTACTCGATGGATGCCAACCTGCTCCACATCTCCTATGAGGGCGATATCCTGGAAGACCCCTATGCAGAACCGGAGGAGGAGATGTGGCGCTGGAGTGTCTCTCCGGAGAATGCACCGAATGAGCCCACCTATATCGAGATCGATTTCGAAAACGGCGATCCGGTTGCCATCGATGGTGCGGCGATGGGTCCTGCCACAGTGATGGAGACCCTCAACAAGCTGGGTGGTGACAACGGCATCGGTCGCGATGACATCGTCGAGAACCGCTATGTCGGGATGAAGTCCCGTGGCTGTTACGAGACCCCTGGAGGCACCATCTTGCTGAAGGCGCACCGTGCGATGGAGTCGCTGACGCTGGACCGTGATGCGGCCCACCTGAAGGACGAGATGATGCCGCGCTACGCCGAGCTGATCTATAACGGCTACTGGTGGTCTCCGGAGCGTGAGATGCTGCAGGCGGCGATTGACCAGACCCAGAAGGTGGTCAACGGTACTGTTCGACTGAAGCTCTACAAGGGCAATGTGATTGTGGTGGGGCGCAAGTCCGAGACCAACAGCCTCTTCAATGAGGAGATTGCCACCTTCGAGGAGGATGATGGCGCCTACGATCAGAAGGATGCGGCGGGCTTTATCCGACTCAACTCGCTGCGTCTGCGCATTGGCGCAAAGCAGGGTAGCTAGCGCCCAGTCGACATCATGGAGCCTTCGGCCAAGCAGGTCTTTACCGATCCGATCCATTTTCTCGCCTTCGGTTTTGGTTCTGGATTGGCACCATTTGCCCCCGGTACCTTTGGTACGTTGGCGGCGGTGCCACTCTATCTGCTACTCGCGCCACTCTCACTGCCACTCTATCTGGCGGCCGTTGTGGCTGCCTTTATCGCTGGGGTCTGGATTTGTGAGCAGGCAGGCACTGATCTGGGTGTGCATGACCACGGTGGCATTGTCTGGGATGAATTTGTTGGACTATGGGTTACACTGATTGCGGCTCCGGCTGGCTGGCAGTGGGTTGTAGTCGGTTTCCTGCTGTTTCGACTGTTCGATATCTGGAAACCATGGCCGATCAATTGGGCCGATCAGCAGGTCTCCGGTGGCCTTGGGGTGATGCTGGATGATCTGATTGCAGGCTGCTATGCGTTGGTGGTATTGCAGTTGTTGGCGCTGCTATTTCACAGTGGTTAGCGTGGCAATGAGATAGCCGCTTTCAGTCCACCACTGGTGCGGTTGGTGAGCGTCAGTGTGCCGTCATGTGCCTCAGCCACTTCGCGTACAATCGATAACCCCAGCCCTATACCGCCGCTCTCCCGGTTACGTGAATCGTCTCCACGAAAGTAGGGGTGTATTACCTTCTTCAGCTGCTCTTCATCAAGTCCTGGACCATTATCGACCACCTCAATGGTGAGTGTACGGTCGTGATCATAGAGTCTGAGTTCAACAGTTTCAGCAAAACGGAAGGCGTTGTTCAACAGATTCTGGATCGCCCGCTTGATCTGTAGCGGTTGGCAGAGATAGGGCCAGCGTGCCTGCCCTTGAACGGTAAAAAG
>CAYQFH010000211.1:0-2074 GCA_964416755.1 uncultured Piscirickettsiaceae bacterium
TGCGGTCATTTTCGATGGCCGCAACCTCTACTCGCCAGAGAAGATGCGATCACTCGGCATCACCTACTACGGTGTAGGCCGATAGTGGGGTCAGACCTGGTTTGGCAAGTTGTTATTTATCAGTTGTGTTGAGAACACTGCAGGTAGCTGAGTAGGGCAGTGCCTCGATATTGCTGCTCAGGTGAACTGGGTCACCACTATAGAGGATGACCTTTCTGCTGAGCGTGGTCATCTTCTTCTCGAATCGCTCCAGCCCCTTGGTAAAGCTGCTGTTCCAGGTCGATGCAGATTTGATCTCAATGCCTGTAAGCTGGTTTCCATGCCTCAGTAGCAGATCGATCTCGTTGCCGTGGCTATCTCTGAAGAAGTAGAGGTTGGCGTGATCCCCCCGATTGTAACGGCATTTTAGTGCCTCTATCACCACCAGGTTCTCAAACAGACTGCCAACCAGTGGGTCACGGGTGACTTGGGTGCTCTTTTCAATATCGAGCAGATAAGCGAGCAGCCCCACATCAATGAAGTAGTATTTGGGGGATTTGATGACCCGTTTGTTGAAGTTCTCGAAGTAGGGGGGGAGTTTGTAGATTACAAATGAGGCCTCCAGAATGGAGAGCCACTCCTTGATGGTGTTGGCACTGACCCCAACATCATTGGATAGTGACTGATAGTTGATCAGTTGTCCGCTTCGCCCCGCCAGCAGCTTGATGAATTTCTCAAACAGGTTGGCATTCTTCAGCTGGATCAGTTGACGCACATCCCGTTCAATGTAGGTTTGGTAGTAGTTGGCATAGGCGGTGCGTGGTCTCTGACTCTGATCATGGATACGGGGAAGGAAGCCCTGGAAGATATACTCTTCAAAGTTGTCATGGGATATTCCGCTGGATTGCAGCTCATCAATTGTCAGGGGAAGCAGATGCAGCACCCCCGTTCGGCCTGCCAGCGATTGGGAGATGGCAGCACGTAGACCAAGCTGGTGTGAGCCAGTCAGGACAAATCGACCATTTTCTGGCGACTGGTCCACGATGCCTTGTAGGTAGCTGAGCAGGTGGGGTGTTCGCTGAACTTCATCAAAGATGGTCTTGCCAGGAAACCGCCTGAGGAATGCCTTGGGGTCTTCTGTTGCCAGCAGCCGGTTTTCTGGATCTTCCAGTGAGACGTACTCATACTCTGGCAAGGCGTATTGCACCAGTGTGGTTTTGCCAGATTGTCTGGGGCCGATGACGGTGACAATGGGGTACTCCTGCAGTTGCAGCAGAAGCTCTGGGGTGATGGCGCGTTCAATCATAACCGGTATTTGTGTAAAAACGAAGTTGAACTTATTTTATGCTTATATTTGGTGAGGGTCAAGCAATGGAGCCCGATCTCATCTTTTCGTTAGAAACAGGCAGCCCACCTCTGTACACTTACAGTTTTTGCCACGACCTCACGGTTGACTGGGTGGCAGGGTGGGTACGTTACATCAATTGATAGAGGGATGATGATGGGAGAGAGTGTTTCAATCTCGGAAGAGGGGTCCGCCACGCTGGTCTCAGCGATCGAGCATGGCGAGAGCAGCTACCTCGGTGTGGATGCCGGGGAGCTGGCCGGCATTGGCAGGATCGGTGTTGCTATCGGTTCCGATATGCCAGCTGCACTTGGTGGTGCGGACGTACTGATCGACTTTACCCGCCCCGCAGTTACACTGGCCAATATCGAGCAGTGTCGCGGACAGGGGACCCGGATGGTGATCGGTACCACCGGCTTCAGCGATGAGGAGAAGGCGATCATTGAGGCGGCGTCCAGAGAGATTGCCATCGTCTTCGCCCCTAATATGAGTATTGGGGTCAATCTCTGCTTCAAGCTGCTCGACATGGCTGCCCGTGTAATGGGCAATGAGGTGGACATCGAGGTAGTGGAGGCGCACCATCGCCACAAGATTGATGCCCCCTCCGGGACTGCACTGCGGATGGGAGAGGTGGTTGCTGATGCGTTGGGGCGTGATCTCAACGAGTGTGCGGTCTATGGTCGTGAAGGCAATGCTGGAGAACGTGATCGAGGAACCATCGGTTTCGAGACCATTCGTGCCGGAGATATT
>CAYQFH010000212.1:0-2065 GCA_964416755.1 uncultured Piscirickettsiaceae bacterium
ATGTAGAGTAGCGTGGAGTCAGGTAGCAGGCCAGTAAGACGGTCCAGCACAAAGAGTAGCTCGAAGAGCATCAGTGTTATCGAAATAACGGCTCCAATTTGGTGTAGTTGGGGGGATAATCGCGCAAAGAAGCGTCGATAGAGATAACTGTTCATCAGCGCCATGACGGTGATGAAGACGGCAATAAAAATCCACTGTTGCATCACCCCATTCTACCAGCCGGAATCATCGCAGTTAGGAACTCACCATGCACAAGAATCGATGAGACAGCGCTACAACTTCACGAAACAGATCAACGACACTTGGAGTTAATAATGACGCTAACCAACTCTTTCACCTAAATCCTGCAAGCCTGATTTAGTTGCATGTATTGGGCCCCCTGATCCAGTGAGGAGCCCATTTTTTCAGTCGAAAATAGCTTAACACCAAGGCCAGAGTGAGATTGATCACCGCCCGAGAGTAGAGCAACCCTCTCATATAGGCACCATATGGAGGCTGGGCGCATAGATCCCCCTGCACTGACTTCAGCGCATCTCTATTGTTCCAGCAGCAATACCTGAGTTAGTAGTTGAAGGCCAGCCAATCTTCCCACTGTTGTGGATAGAGGTGAAGTCTGGGCAGTTGAAGGCGCAATTGATTGCCCCCCGTACGAAGCTTTCCGGCAATCTGAACCAGAAATGTTCGGATACTTTCCGGCTCCCACTGCTGGAGTGTACGGTTTCCCGATAATAGTGCCATCCAGCGTAAGGTGTTATAGGCCAGAATGGCAGTTTGGAACAGTGCGGCATTTGCGATGAACTCGCTGGTCTTGATCTGTGCCATCCCCAGTTGACTTTTGGCCTCTTCGATCCAGGTCTCGGAGGTGGCCCGTTCACCATAGCATTTGTGTGCCTGCCAGGGGGTGAGTGGTTCGGTAGTGACATAGCAGAAGAAGTCATACTCGATCTTCTCCAGCATCTCATCCTGTGGTGATGGCTTGCTTGGCCTGGCGATACGTACAGCCAGAAAGAATCGGGGCCGACTCCACCCCTTGGCTTGATACTGGAATTCACATTGCTCCCATCCCCTCTGTCCACGTACCGGGGACCAGTGTTGAGCCATTAACTGTTGTGCCAGATTCTTCAGTTTCACCTTGATCAGATAGCCATGCCCCAGAGAGTCCAGAAACTCCAGCAGCTCTCCGACAAAGAAACCGCTGTCAGCCCGGAAGATGATGCGCTGATAGTGTGGTAGTTCAGCCAGCAGTTGGCGCATAAACTCAACAATTCCATTGCTGGTATAGGCACTGCCGGTACGGAACCAGCCCTGAAGGATCTCCTTGGTCTCCGTACAGAAAGCCAGTAGCGGATGGTAGGACTTGGCTCCCCTCTTGTGTGGATTGTATCCTTTTGCAGCCCCTTCCTGATTGCCATAGACGGTCTTTACGCTGGAGTCGGCATCGATCCAGCGCTGGCAAACCAGAGTCACTTTGGAGGCACCACTGCGCAGCGCCTTTTGCCAAACATTCCGCCGTAGAACATGATTAAGATGTTCCATCTGATAAATGTCACGATCCCCCAGCCTTTTGTACAGACGGCTCAGTGTAGTCTCTACCGGTGTATCGGAACGGCCAGATACTTTACGCAAGACCTCATTGTTCCATAGCTGTGCACACTTGCTGAGATTGAATGCCCCGGCAATCAGGCCGGTTAACACCATAAAGACCGCATCACCGATATGGTGCTTGGCATTATTGCCATAGTTCAGGGGAAGATGGTGCAGCACCTTGGATACGAGACCGATTTGATCGAGAAACTTGATTACCGGGATCAATCCAGCATGGCTGGTCAGATTCTTGCCATTGTTGTCGAGATGAACCTTGGGGGTGTGATGACGCTGCTTTGTGATATTCTTGCTCACGGAAAAGGTGACTCCTCAGGTTGATTGATTTCAACGCTAAACTACTGAGGAGTTTGCCTTTTCTCTACTTGATTTGCGAGTGGTTTGCAGGTTTTAGGTGTTATTGAGAGCTTGGAGCAAGGGAGGGTATGCTAGCGAGAGATGTCTGCTTACAGCATGACTATAG
>CAYQFH010000213.1:0-2053 GCA_964416755.1 uncultured Piscirickettsiaceae bacterium
GAGTACTACCGCTGGGAGCAGTGGATGTTTACCCGTCTGCTGGAGAAGGGACTGGTCTACAAGAAGAATGCGGTGGTCAACTGGGATCCGGTCGACCAGACCGTACTGGCCAATGAGCAGGTGGTCGATGGACGTGGTTGGCGCTCTGGTGCGGTGGTCGAGCGGCGCGAGATCCCACAGTGGTTCATGAAGATCACCGATTATGCCGATGAGCTGCTCAATGACCTCGATAAACTGGATGGCTGGCCCGAAGCGGTACGTACCATGCAGGCCAACTGGATTGGTCGCTCCGAGGGATTGGAGCTTCAATTTGGTACGGATGGTGAACCGTTAACGGTATTCACCACTCGCCCCGATACCTTGATGGGGGTCACCTATGTGGCGGTGGCGGCGGAACATCCGCTGGCGGTCGAGGCCGCAAAGGGTAACCCCGAGCTTCAGGCATTCCTGGAAGAGTGCTCCAGGATGGAGACCTCCGAGGCGGCGATGGAGACGATGGAGAAGAAGGGGATGGCGTTGGGCATTAGCGTCACCCATCCGGTCACCGGAGAGGCCGTGCCGGTCTGGGCAGCCAACTTTGTGTTGATGGGATATGGCACCGGTGCAGTGATGGCGGTTCCGGCACACGATCAGCGTGACTGGGAGTTTGCCACCAAGTATGGCATTGAGATTAAGCCGGTCATTCGTCCAGCTGATGCCGAAAGTGCCGATGTAAGCGAAGCGGCCTATACCGATAAAGGCGTGCTTTACAACTCTGCCCAGTTTGAGGGGCTCGATTTCAGTGGTGCCTTCAACGCGATTGCCGACCATCTCGAAGGTGAGAGCAAGGGGGAACGCAAGGTCAATTACCGCCTGCGCGACTGGGGCGTATCGCGCCAACGCTACTGGGGTTGCCCGATTCCAATTGTAAACTGCCCAAGCTGTGGTGCAGTGCCGGTACCGGAGGATCAACTGCCGGTGGTGCTGCCGGAGGAGGTCGATTTTGATGGGATCGGCTCTCCGATCAAGAAGATGCCGGAGTTCTACAAAACGACCTGCCCAAAGTGTGGGGGTGCGGCAGAACGTGAGACCGACACCTTCGATACCTTTATGGAGTCTTCCTGGTACTACGCGCGCTATGCGAGTCGAGACCAGGATGGGGCGATGCTGGATGATCGCGCCAACTATTGGGCCCCGGTCGATCAGTATGTGGGCGGGGTCGAGCATGCCATTCTCCACCTGCTCTATGCCCGCTTCTACCACAAGCTGCTGCGTGACGAGGGGCTGGTGAATTCGGATGAACCCTTCACCAATCTGCTGACTCAAGGGATGGTGCTGAAGGATGGAGCGAAGATGTCCAAATCCAAGGGCAACACCGTCGACCCGCAGGAGCTGATTGATCGCTACGGGGCCGACACCGTGCGCCTCTTCATCATGTTTGCGGCACCGCCGGAGCAGTCGCTGGAGTGGTCCGACTCAGGGGTGGAGGGAAGTTACCGTTTTATCCGCCGTGTCTGGCGATTGGTGCATGGTCATGTAGAGGCAGGAGTCGTGAAGGCCTGCAGTAACAGTGAAGGGCTCAATGAGTCGCAGAAAGAGATTCGTCGTGCAGTCCATCAGACCATCCAGAAGGTGGGGGATGATATTGGTCGTCGCATGACCTTCAATACTGCCATTGCAGCGGTGATGGAACTGACCAATCATCTCTCCAAATTCCAAGGTGAATTGTCGCAAAGTGACAAGAGAGGGTCCCCTGGGGGAGAGGATGACACCGAGCAGGGGCGTGCAGTGATGCAGGAGGCGCTGGAGGTGATGACGTTGATGCTCTCTCCGATGGTGCCCCACCTTGCTCATCAGCTCTGGGGTGCGTTGGGTCAACAGGGTGCAGTGATCGATGTAGCATGGCCTGGGTTTGATGAGTCGGCACTGGTGAAGGAGAGCCAGACCATGGTGGTGCAGGTGAATGGCAAGCTGCGCGCCAAGCTGGAGGTTGCGGTCAATGCGGCCAAGGATGTCGTAGAGGCGCAGGCGCTGGCCGATGAGAATGTGCAGCGCTTTATTGAGGGCAAACAGG
>CAYQFH010000214.1:0-1999 GCA_964416755.1 uncultured Piscirickettsiaceae bacterium
TGCAGGGTCTGCTCACCGGCATCGACATAGTTCAGCGCCCCCTCACCGGTCACCGCCTCAATACGACGTACACCGGCAGCAACACCGCCCTCGGAGACGATACGCAAGAAGCCGATCTCACCGGTGGTCGCCACATGGGTACCCCCACACAGCTCTGTGGAGAAGGCATCCATCTTCACCACCCGCACCTCATCGCCGTACTTCTCGCCAAACAGCGCCATCGCACCGGTCGCCTTGGCTGCCTCGATCGACATCACATTGCTCTCGACCGGATGGCTGGCCAGCACCTCACCGTTGACCATCTGCTCCACCGTTGCGATCTGCTCGGCGGTCATCGGCTCGAAGTGGGCAAAGTCGAAACGCAAACGCTCCGGGTTCACCATCGAACCCTTCTGCTGTACGTGATCACCCAGTACCGTTCTCAATGCGGCGTGCAGCAGGTGGGTGGCGGAGTGGTTACGGGCGGTCGCCTTGCGCGCCTTGCCTTCCACCACTGGAGTGACTGCAGCACCGGCTGCAATCGAACCGCTCTCCATCCGTCCAATATGGAGCAGTGCCCCACTCGGCTGCTTCTGGGTATCCTCAACAATAAAACTAAAGCCCTCGCCCTGCAGCTGACCAACATCACCCACCTGACCACCGGACTCACCGTAGAACGGGGTCTGATTCAGCACCACCACACCGCTCTCGCCAGTTGCCAGCTGATCCACAGCTGCACCATCACGGAACAGCGCGGACACCTGGCTCTGATCTTCCAGCTTGTCATAACCGGTGAACGGCGTCTCTTCGGCCACCTCAATACCGCCGGCTTCGGCCATCTTGAAGCTGCTGGCAGAGCGGGCACGATCACGCTGCTCTTCCATCGCCGCCTCATAGCCTGCCATATCCAGCGTCAGCTCACGCTCGCGTGCAATGTCTGCGGTCAGGTCGACCGGGAAGCCATAGGTGTCGTAGAGGCGGAATACCGTTGCCCCCGGAATCTCTGTTCCATCCAGTCCAGCAATGCTCTCCTCCAGAATCTTCATCCCCTGATCGAGGGTCTCGGCAAAGCGCTCCTCCTCCTTCAGCAACACCTTCTCGACGATGGCTTGCGCCTTCGGCAGTTCCGGATAGGCCTCACCCATCTCTGCCACCAGCGGGGCGACCAGCTTGTGGAAGAAGGGGTTATTCTGCCCCAGCTTGTAGCCGTGGCGAATGGCACGGCGGATGATGCGACGCATCACATAGCCACGCCCCTCATTGGAGGGCACCACCCCATCCACTGCGAGGAAAGCGCAGGAGCGGATATGGTCGGCAATCACCTTGACCGAGGTGTGGTTGTGATCTTTCTCCCCAGTCTCCTTGGCAGTCGCCTTCATCAGGTTCTGGAACAGATCGATATCGTAGTTGCTGTGGCCGCCCTGCAGGATTGCCGCCAGACGTTCCAGCCCCATACCGGTATCGACCGAGGGGCGTGGCAACGGATTGAGCGTACCTTCGGCATCACGATCAAACTGCATGAAGACCAGATTCCAGATCTCGATATAGCGATCCCCATCCTCTTCGGGAGATCCGGGAGGGCCACCCCAGACGTGGTCACCGTGATCGTAGAAGATCTCGGTGCAGGGGCCGCAGGGGCCGGTGTCACCCATCTGCCAAAAGTTGTCCTTGGCACCACAACGGGAGAAGCGCTTGGCAGAAACCCCCATCTCCTTGAGCCAGATCTCCTCGGCTTCAGGGTCTTCCTCGTAGACCGTCACCCAGAGCTTCTCCTCCGGCAGTCCCAATGTCTCGGTTAGGAACTCCCACGCATACTGGATCGCCTCACGCTTGAAGTAGTCGCCAAAACTGAAGTTGCCCAGCATCTCGAAGAAGGTGTGGTGGCGCGCGGTATAGCCGACGTTCTCCAGATCGTTGTGTTTACCCCCGGCACGCAGGCAGCGCTGCACGGTGGTGGCGCGGTTGTAACTGCGCTTGTCCTGACCGAGGAAGACATCCTTGAACTGCACCATACCGGCAT
>CAYQFH010000215.1:0-1997 GCA_964416755.1 uncultured Piscirickettsiaceae bacterium
TCATCGGGGGTGATGTTCTTCAGGCCATAGCTGCGCAGGCGCAACAGACCGACATCGCTACGCTGCGGATGCTCGATCACATCGACCACTTCGCTGAAGCAGTAGATGGTGTCGCCGGCAAAGGTGGGGTTGGCATGGGTACCTGCGTTGATCGCATACATCCACATCGCATTGCCCAGCCCGTTGAAGGAGATGCTGCGACAGAGTGAGATCACATGGCCACCGTAGATCAGCCGCTCGCCCATGCGCGAGGACTTCATCATGTGGTCATCGAAGTGGAGCTTGGCGTTGTTCTGGTAGAGCTTGGTGGCCAGTGTGTGGTCACTGTTGTCGATGGTCAGCCCCTCGGCGTGGTTGAGTCGTTCACCCTCGCTGTAGTCTTCCCAGAACCAGCTGCTTCCCGTTACCGTCGTATCCAGTGCAGGCAGGGTTGGCAGGCTCAGTGTATCTGTGATTGGAAGTACTGGTGCAGTAACCGGTACCTCCTTGATGCCGGTCTGGGTCTCATGGTCACGCTTGTGCACCATCACCCAGCGCTTGAGACTGAGGATCAGCTCATCACGCTGGTTGTAGCCGGTGGAGTGGACATAGACGATGCCGCTCTTGCCGTTGCTGTTCTCGCGCAGTCCGATCACCTCCGACTCCAGCCGTACCGTATCGCCAACGAACACTGGTGCCGGGAAGCTCACCTCGGCATAGCCGAGATTGGCGATGGCGTTGAGAGAGACATCGGTCACCGACTTGCCGAAGACCAGATGGAAGACCAGGATGTCATCCAGTGGGCGTGCCGCATAACCCATCTCCTTGGCCAGCTCATCACTGGAGTGGAGGGCAAAGCGGCTGCCGGTCAGGGCGATGTAGAGTGAGATGTCCCCATCGGTCACAGTGCGTGGCAGTGGGTGGACAATTTTCTCACCAAGGGTGAAATCTTCAAAAAATCTTCCTTTACTGATTTTTGTAGTCGTACTCATCGTCTCTTCTCCTCAGGTGAAGCTATCCTGTCCAAGCTCTTTGTATTTGTCATACAGCGTGATCATACGCTGTGCCCACTTCACCTGATAACTGTCGACCAGCTCATCCTCGAAGCGGATCACTGTCTTGCCCTCCTGCTGTGCCTTCTCATAGGCATCCAGCATGCGGATCGACTTCTCTACATCCTCCTTCTTCGGAGTGAAGATGTCATTGATATACTCGATCTGGATCGGGTGGATCAGCGCCTTGCCATCAAAGCCCAGCTCGAAGGCGAGGCGGGTCGATCCCTCACAGGAGAACTCGTCGGAGATGTTGTAGTAGGGGCCGTCAATCACCGCCTTGCCACAGGCGCGTGCTGCCAGTGCCACCTGTGAGAGGTAGTTGGCAATGACGCCGGAGGTCTTCTTGATGTTGACCTGCATGCGGTTGGCGAGGGTGTTGTTGCCGATCACGATCACCTTGAGTGTAGGGCAGGCGGAGCAGATCTGCTGTGCATTGAGTACCCCGAGAGGGGTCTGGATATTGATCATGAACTCCAGCTCCTTCCCCAGTGTCCCTCCCAACTCCTTCACCAATTTTCCGGCCTCGACCACCTGTTCGGCAGTTTCGATATAGGGGAAGAGTACAGCGTCAATATCCAGCTGTCGGGCCAGCTCCAGATCAGGTTGCAGCTCGTCCGATCCCAGTTGATTAACACGCAGTACCCGCTCGGAGTAACCAAAGTCACTGCTCTGCCGGAATGCAGCCAGCAGGGTTTCGCGTGCAGCGGGCTTGTCCTCTTGCAACAGATCCTCCAGATCGAAGATGATTGCGTCAGCCAACACGCCGCGCGCCTTCTCTACATGGTGCTGGTTGGCGGGAGAGGTGTAGAGCATGGAGCGACGGGCACGGTAGATCTCCGGCTCGTGCAGCTCTTTCTCCGCTTCTCGCTGAGCCTCCATTGCATGGATATCCTTGACCAGTGTTTTGCGCAGTACCTTGCCATTCTTGGTTTTGGGGTACTCCTTCATCACATAGAGCTGCTT
>CAYQFH010000216.1:0-1984 GCA_964416755.1 uncultured Piscirickettsiaceae bacterium
GGGACAAGAATGGAGAATGATACCAACTCTTTAAGCGGTAAAGTGGTGCTGATTACCGGTGCTGCACACCGGATTGGCGCAACTACAGCACGCATACTACATAAAGCAGGCATGAACATTGTGGTTCACTACCGCAACTCTGATATAGCTGCGAAAGCGCTAAAACAGGAGCTGGAGCAACAACGCCCTAACTCGACTGCACTGGTACAAGGAGATCTCCACCAGACCACACAGTTTGATGCACTGATCAAACAGGCAACATCACACTGGGATCGACTCGATGTTCTGATCAACAACGCCTCCACCTTCTACCCCACCCCGGTCGGTACCATTACCGAAACAGAGTGGGAGGATCTGATCGGTTCCAACCTGAAGGCACCACTGTTTCTGGCACAAGCCGCTGCCCCATGGTTGAAAAAAGAGCAAGGCAGCCTGATCAACATCGTCGATATCCATGCTGATCGACCACTCAAGGAGCATCCGATCTACAGCATCGCCAAAGCTGGTCTGGCCATGCTGACCAAGAGCCTGGCGCGTGAACTGGGGCCTGAAATTCGAGTCAATGGCATTGCGCCCGGCGCCATCCTCTGGCCCGAAAATGATATGAATGACACCACCAAAGCTGAAATTCTCTCTCGCACCGCACTGAAGCGTAGTGGTGAACCGGAAGATATCGCACGTACCGCCCTTTTCCTGATCCGCGATGCACATTACACTACAGGTCAGATCCTGAACGTCGATGGTGGACGAACACTGAGCAACTGACTTGAAACCATGAACAACGAGATCTTTACCGCCGTAATTGTCGATGATGAGCAAACCATGCGCGAGCTGCTCACCAAATTGCTGCGCCAGTGTGGTTGTACCGTTATCGGTCGTGGCGAGAACGGCAAAGAGGCACTGGAACTGCTGAAGAACAAAAACCCTGATTTGCTCTTCCTCGATATCAACATGCCCAAACTCAACGGCATGGAACTGCTGGAGCAGATTGACAGAGATGAGTATGCTGCTGAAATCTGCATGATCAGTGCAGACGCCTTCAGTGATAACGTCAAGAAAGCGGTCTCATTGGGGGTAAGTGGTTTTATCGTCAAGCCACTCACACTACAGCGCGTGGAGGACTATATCAATCGTGCCAAAGACAAGATCAGAACTCGCCGCTCACAGTAGAACCCTGAAAATCACCCAAACTGCAGCTCCGCCTCCCACAACGGCTGGCTCTGCTGGTCAAACTTCTCCCAGAGTTCACCATAACCCTGCCCCGTCTGTGGATGGGGTACTTCAGCAGCAATCTCCGCCAGTGGACGCAAGACAAAGGCATACTTGAAGATCTCTGCACGAGGCAGATCCACCCCTTGCGATTGCAAGTCGAGATTTCCATAGAGCAACAGATCGATATCGAGTGTACGCGGACTGAACTTCTCTGAACCCCGCTCACGCCCATTCTCCTCCTCAATCTGGCGTAATTGCTGCTGAATCTCCTGCCAACCTGTCTCACTCTCAAAACCGACCACCAGATTATAGAAGGCATCTCCCTCGAAACCGACTGCCTCGCTCTCATAGACTGTTGAGATCTGCAGTGTGCCGTACCGCTTGGTCAGCTGTTCAACCGCCCTGCGGATACTCTTGTCCCGATCGATATTGCTCCCCAGACTGAGGTAGATCTGCGGCATCAGATTTTTTCACCACGCTCAATCACCACACCCACATCACGCGATCCAGTCACCGCACCTGGTTTGCTGACTCGCAGCCGCAGCCCCGGCACATTGAACTCCTCCCGCACGATCTCGGAGATCCGCTCCGCCATCGTCTCCACCAGTTGGAAACTGCTCTCTTCGACAAAGGAGATGATGCGTTTGGCCACCGCCTTGTAGTCAAGCGTATGTTCAATAGTGTCGCTCTCAGCCGCCTTGCGGATATCGGTTCCCATCTCCAGATCGATACTGACCGTCTGCTTGATCTCCCGCTCCCAGTCATAGATGCC
>CAYQFH010000217.1:0-844 GCA_964416755.1 uncultured Piscirickettsiaceae bacterium
GGGGGCTGAATAGGTTGTAGGGCGGGTGGTCTCAATACAGCCACCCTGATCCACCGAAATGTCGATCACCACACTCCCTGCCTCCATCTGCCGGACCATCTCGGCCGGGACCAGTTTTGGGGCACGCGCCCCCTTGATCAGTACGGCACCGACCAGAAGGTCAGCTGCTGCTACCTGCTCCCTAATGTTAGCCTCTGTAGAGAAGAGGCCGGTAACATTGCCACCCATCTCCTCAACACGACTGATATTGTTCTGGCTATGCTCCAGAACGGTCACCCTGGCCCCCAGTGCAGAGGCCACCTGAATTGCAGCAGATCCCGCAACACCGCCTCCCAGAATAACCACATGGCCCGGACCGACCCCTTCAACACCCCCCAGCAAGACCCCTTTTCCACCCTCCGACTGGTGCAACAGGCGGGCTCCAATCTGGACCGACAGTTTCCCTGCAATAGCACTCATTGGTGTCAATAGTGGAAGCCTGCCACCTACCTCAACCGTCTCGAAACCGATTGCAGTCAGCCCAATACTGCAGAGTGCATCCATCAACTGCAGATCTGCAGCCAGATGGAGAAAGCAGAAGAGGAGGTGATCCTCTCGCAACAGGGAAAGCTCTTCGGGCTGTGGCTCCTTGACCTTGACGATCAGCAGCGACTTTCCATAGAGTGAGACTGCATCGGGGACAATCTCTGCACCTGCAGTTCGGTACTGTTCATCGGGAAATCCGCTGCCCTCTCCTGCCCCGCTCTCAATGCATACCGTGGCACCCTGATCAACCAGGGCGGAGACAGCATCTGGCGTCAGCGCAACCCGCCCCTCATGGGATCTGACCTCACGCGGGACACCA
>CAYQFH010000217.1:855-1965 GCA_964416755.1 uncultured Piscirickettsiaceae bacterium
GGAGTTTATCATGAGCGAAGTCAAACACTGCCCCCTTCTGATTCTGGGTTCCGGACCTGCCGGATATACCGCCGCGATCTATGCCGCACGCGCCAACCTGAACCCCACGCTGATTACCGGAATGCAACAGGGAGGACAGCTGACTACCACTACAGAGGTGGACAACTGGCCGGGTGAGCATGAGGGGATTCAGGGTCCTGAACTGATGGACAAGATGCTGAAACAGGCCGAGCGCTTTGAGACCGAGATCATCTTCGACATGATCCAGAGCATTGACCTCAATACCTGCCCCTATCAACTGAAGGGGGACATGGGAAGCTACAGCTGTGATGCACTGATCATCTCCACTGGCGCCTCAGCAATGTACCTTGGACTGGAGTCGGAGCAGAAATTCATGGGGCGTGGCGTCTCCGGCTGCGCAACCTGTGACGGCTTCTTCTACAAGGGTCAGGATGTCGCGGTCATTGGTGGCGGAAACTCAGCAGTTGAGGAGGCGATCTACCTCTCCCATATTGCCAACCACGTTACCATAATCCACCGTCGCGACAGCTTCAGCTGTGAAAAGATCCTCTCTGATCGCATCCAGCAGATGGCAGCGGCCGAGGATGGAAACATCTCCATCGAGTGGAACTCTGAACTCGACGAGGTTCTAGGGGATGACAGCGGTGTAACCGGTGTTCGCATCCGTAATCGCGTCGAGGAGAGCACCAAGGAGGTTGATCTTAATGGGGTCTTTATCGCCATTGGCCATAAACCCAACACCGATATATTCAAGGACCAACTCGACATGGAGAATGGCTACATCACGGTACGAAACAGTGGTCTTCACTATGCAACCGGCACCAATAAACCCGGTGTCTTTGCTGCAGGAGACTGTGCGGATCCGGTCTATCGTCAAGCCGTCACCTCTGCCGGGAGTGGCTGCATGGCTGCACTGGATGCTGAGCACTTCCTCGACAACCTGGACGTAGTCTGTACCAACTAAAACTGTTTCATCCTTGTGGGGCCCAACCTTCTCCACCGATTAGGAAGTGACCCGGAGGCCCCCTTCCCCTCCATCCACCTCGCACTGGATGAGCCCAATGGTCTGCTGGCTGTTGGGGGGGATCT
>CAYQFH010000218.1:0-1924 GCA_964416755.1 uncultured Piscirickettsiaceae bacterium
CGGTGGCCGATGTGGCGGTGACTGCTACCAGCTTTGATACGTATACCGGTGAGGCCACAGCACTGGGTGAAGCCACTCCGACCGCACTGGTCCACCCAGCTGCATCGGGTCGAATGGCGATTGGTGAGGCGTTGACCAATATTGCAGCCTCCCGCATTGCTCAGCTCAAGGATGTTCGCTTCTCCGCCAACTGGATGGCCCCTGCCGGACATCCCGGAGAGGATGCTGCACTGTTTGATACTGTCAAGGCGGTCTCCGAGCTTTGCCAGAAACTGGATATCTGTATTCCGGTGGGCAAGGATTCCATGTCGATGAAGAGCGTTTGGGAGCAGGATGGCGAGCAACGCTCTGTCACGGCACCGCTTTCGCTGATCGCCTGTGCTATTGCCCCGGTGGTCGATGTGCGCAAGACCCTGACACCACAGCTGGTGACCGATCAGGGGGATACCGATCTCATTCTGATTGATCTCGGCAAGCAGGCCAACCGTTTGGGGGGCTCTGCGCTGGCACAGGTTTACAAGCAGGTGGGGCACCATGCGCCAGACCTGGATGATCCGCTGGCGATCCAGCACTTCTTTGAGGCGATCCAGCAGCTGAATGAAGAGGAGCTGCTGCTCGCCTACCACGATCGTTCCGATGGTGGACTCTTTGCCACCTTGAGTGAGATGGCCTTTGCCGGCCATGTCGGTCTCTCGGTACTGCTGGATGATCTCGGTAGCGATGCGGTGGCCGCACTCTTCAATGAGGAGCTGGGTGCAGTGATCCAGGTGCGCCATGGTGATCTGGAAGCGGTACAGAACCAGTTGCGTGAAAGTGGATTGTTAAGCCACAGCCATGTGTTGGGTACCTTGTCGGAGGATGATCGTATCACCATTCGTCACCAGGGCCATATCGTGGTCAATGAGTCACGTGTCGATCTGCAGCGCGCCTGGTCGGAGACCAGCTGGCAGATGCAGAAGCTGCGTGACAATCCCGTCTGCGCGGATCAGGAGTTTGATCGTCTGCTGGATCGCACCGATCCGGGAATGGGGGTTAGCCTACCCTACGATCTCAATGAAGATGTAGCTGCACCGTTTATCAATCGTGGTGCCCGTCCCAAGATGGCGATCCTGCGTGAGCAGGGGGTCAATGGTCAAGTGGAGATGGCGGCCGCCTTCGATCGTGCCGGATTCGAGTGCCATGATGTCCATATGAGTGACCTGTTGGAGGAGAGAACCGACCTCAATGACTTCAAGGGGATGGTCGCCTGTGGTGGCTTCTCCTATGGTGATGTATTGGGTGCCGGTGAGGGGTGGGCCAAGTCGATCCTCTTCCATAGCAATACCCGCGATGCCTTCAGCCAATTCTTCGAACGTGAGGATACCTTTGGGCTTGGGGTCTGCAACGGTTGCCAGATGATGTCTGTGCTGCATGAGCTGATCCCCGGTGCGGATCACTGGCCCCGCTTCGTCAAGAATCGCTCCGAGCAGTTTGAGGGACGCTACTCGCTGGTCGAAGTGGTTGACTCACCTTCCATCTTTTTGCAAGGGATGGCGGGTGCACGCATGCCGATTGCAGTGGCCCATGGTGAGGGACGCGTCGAGTTCTCCACTGCCGAGAAGCAGCAACAGGCAGCATTGGCACTGCGCTATATCGACCATCAGGGCAACCCTACCGAGACCTATCCACTCAACCCCAACGGCTCTGTCGATGGTGAGACAGGATACACCACCAGCGATGGCCGCTTTACCATCATGATGCCGCACCCCGAGCGTGTCTTCCGTGCAGCACAGCACTCCTGGCACCCCAATGAGTGGCAAGAGGATGGGCCGTGGATGCGGATGTTCCGTAATGCGCGGGTATGGATTGGATAATCCCGGCGCTTTGTTAACCGGCAGGCGTTTGCAACAAGTGGGGCGGCTACTTTGCTGGTATGTGCGAAAAT
>CAYQFH010000219.1:0-534 GCA_964416755.1 uncultured Piscirickettsiaceae bacterium
GAGGAGATAGTGATGTTGGGATTACTGTTGCCCTGGTTCCGGCAGATCAGGAGGGTTTGGAGATCGGGCGGCGGCATAACCCGCTCAACACCCCCTTCATGAATGGACCGGTTAGTGGCCGGGATGTTTTCATTCCAATGGATTGGGTGATTGGCGGGCAGGAGCGGATTGGTCAGGGGTGGCGCATGCTGATGGAGAGTCTGGCGGCAGGGCGTTCAATCTCACTACCGGCACTCAGTACCGGGGCTGGCAAGTTCACCTGTCGGCTCATCAGTAGCTATGCACGGGTACGGGAGCAGTTTGGGATAGCGGTTGGAGAGTTTGAGGGGGTGTCGGAGAGAATCGCCAGGATCGTAATTTCTACCTACACCATGGATGCCGTACGCCGCCTCAATACCCAGGCGATTGATCTAGGGGAGCGCCCATCGGTACTCTCTGCCATTGCCAAATACAATCTGACAGAGATGATGCGCCAGGTGATCAATGATGGAATGGATGTGGCTGGTGGCAAGGGGATCATGCTGGGGCCATCCA
>CAYQFH010000219.1:640-1920 GCA_964416755.1 uncultured Piscirickettsiaceae bacterium
CATTCGCAGTCACCCCTATCTGCTGGATGAGATCGAGGCAATTCACGACGCGGATAGGGATCGGGCACTGCGTTGCTTTGACCGGGCGCTTGCTGCCCATATCGTCTCCACAGCCTGGGGAGTGGTGCGCTCTTTCTGGTTGATGTTGAGTGGGGGACGATTCTCGCCACGACCTGCTGGCAGCTCAGTCCCTGGAATATACCGACAGGTGAATCGTCTTGGTGCGGCCTTCTCTGTTATGGCAGATATCTCACTGGTTGTACTGGGTGGAAGGATGAAGGTGATGGAGTCTATCTCAGGGCGTTTTGCCGATGGCCTGAGCAGCCTCTACCAGGTGTCTGCGATTCTGAAGCTGCACCATGACAAGGGAGAGCCTGCGGAAGAGAGGGATATTGTGCGTGCTGCAGCAGAGTCTGAACTGCTGCGTGTGGAGCAGTCACTGGATGGGGTGTTGAGAAATTTCCCCATTCGTCCGGTTGCATGGCTGCTGAGGGCAGTGACCATGTTGTTTGGTATACGCAGCCATGGCCCCAGTGATCAACTGCTTCACAGGATCAGCCGTAGTGTCATGCATCAAGGTGAGCTGCGTGATCAACTGACAGAGGGCATATATATCCCTGATGGTGAAGATGAGCCACTGGCTCAGCTGGAGGCAGCAATGAGATCTGTAGAGGATGTATCTGCCATCCGCAACACGCTCAAGCAGCGTTATGGTTCATCCGCCATCAAACCCGGAAAAATTCTGCATACCATTCGGCAGGCAGACGGTGATGGGGCCCTGTCGGATGTTGATCGCCATAGGCTGGAACAGTGGCTGGATCTGCACGATAAGGTGATTGCTGTGGATGACTTTGGTTTTGAGGAGATGATTCATGGATAGGGCGCAACATCACAAGGTCTACGTGGTAGATGGGGCTCGTACCCCATTCCTGAAAGCACGTGGAAAACAGGGGCCATTCTCTGCATCGGACCTGGCAGTGCAGGCTGGTCGAGCGTTGTTGATGAGGCAGACCTTCAAGCCGACCGATTTGGATGAGGTGATCATGGGGTGTGTAATGCCAAGCCCGGATGAGACCAATGTGGCACGGATTATTGCGTTGCGACTGGGATGTGGCAAACGTGTTCCGGCATGGACTGTACAGCGTAATTGCGCCTCTGGCATGCAGGCCATTGATGCGGCACGGCTGAAGATCATGACCGGGGAGTCGGACCTGATTCTTGCAGGCGGAACCGAGGCGATGAGTCGCGCTCCCGTACTGTTTCAACCAGAGATGGTGGAC
>CAYQFH010000220.1:0-1908 GCA_964416755.1 uncultured Piscirickettsiaceae bacterium
CTGGGACTTCATCTCTGAACAACGTTATGAAAAAGATAGTTGGATTGATTGCCGTACTGGCTGCAACTACAGGTTGTAACAACCTGATCCCCACTGAACCACCGGCTGCTGACACACTACACCCGACTCAGGAGAATCAGATCCCGACAGTCCGTCCCGTTTTTTACAATCAGAAAAGAGCGGATGGAACTTTTATACTCAGCTGCCGGCAGCTTGCCATCGCAAAAGCGACCATACACAGTAAAAACGCACTCAACCCTCAAGCAGAACGGGTCGTCGAGAGCCACCTGAATGCGATACGTAGCGTACTCTCGATGCGTTGTAGTAACCGATCAAAACCTTACAATCTCTCTTACAACCACGCTGAGCACAGTCAGCGCCATCCCGCCAAACAGAATAGTCATTACCCCATGGCTTAACAGGTCCCCCGACTCATCACTCTTCAAATGATTGATGGTCGCCATCAACCCTCTATACGCGATTACAGCAAAGAGCAGACCGAAAGCCCCCATAATCAACAATCCAAACGTCATTTACATATTCTCCTGTAGCGCTATTCTAAGACTACGCTGTTCTGGTCATCCAGTATCCACATACAAGAAACCCGTTCTAACATCACTGAGGCAATACCGTCAAATCACTCTGACCACCCACTATTTCACGAGGTCAAAAGATGAAAAACGTATCCACAACCTTCACCCTGATCACACTACTCCTCTTCTCCCTTTTCACCACGACAAGCAACGCCCAACCACAGCAAATCAGCAACAGTACCATTGGCGTCATTGTGCTACATGGCAAAGGAGGCACCCCCTCCAGCAAAATCAGTGGCCTGACACAGGCGCTCAAACGTGAAGGTTTCCTGACCCGCTCCCCCACCATGCCATGGACTGGAAACAAGGGAACCGCCTATTATCTGGAGAGCCTGGAACAGGGGTGGCAGCAGATCTCGGATGAGATCACCGACCTGAAAAACCAGGGAGCAGAAAAAATTTTTCTTGCCGGACACAGCCTTGGTGCCTCCGTTGGACTCAGTTATGCCGTACACCGAGGAAATATTGATGGCTTCATCGCCATAGCAATTGGACATATTACCGGCAGCCGATATCACAACAATGTCACTGGCAGCAGCGTATCCAAGGCACGCGAGATGGTGAGTAACGGACTTGGCGACCAGAAAGCATGGTTCAAAGACTACAACGTTGGGATCAAACCCCAGGTGAATACCACTGCCGAGATCTACCTCAGTTACTTTGACCCAGATCGAAACCTCAATGTGATCACCAATAGCGCCCAGCTCAAGGGGATACCTATCCTCTTCATCGCACCACGCAATGACCCGATTACCAAAAAGGGAGGGCCCAGAAGAGTTTTTGGCAGAATCAGCGACCATCCACTCAACCGCTACCAACTGATTGATGGAGGCCATGGCAGTGCTCCCTCGAAAGGGAAAGGAAAAATTATTCAGTGGATTACAGAAATTTCACATCAGTAGTGTTTCACAACGTATCACTTACTCCATCCAGTCACTCTTGAACTGGATCGGCTCATCCTTTCCACCCTCTTGCTGACGCTGTTCCCGCTTGCTCCCCTTGAACAGCAGATAGAGCCATGCGGCACCAAGCGAGGCGAGGAAGCCGCCCGAGGTGGCCTTGGAGATCCCGTCGCGGGTGGTTGGATCTGCAACGAAGATCAGACCCAGTCCAGCCACTACAAAGAGAACTGGAACGATAAGCTGTAACTTGTTCATAACGTCTTACACAGTAACGAGAAAGACGCTCAGTATAACAACTCTCTACTGTTCGCAGCGCTGTGCCTGTACCGCTGCCAGTGCCGTCATGTTGAGCAGACCACGCACGGAGGTACTGGGCGTTGCGATATGGGCCGATTTGGCTGCACCCAGCAGCA
>CAYQFH010000221.1:0-1803 GCA_964416755.1 uncultured Piscirickettsiaceae bacterium
CGTGGCATCTCCCTGCGCCACTTCGAGGAGATGAACGATGTGGCCGACCACTGCACCGTCTGTCACCGCTGTGTAACGCCCTGCCCAGTCAATATCGACTTTGGTGATGTCACCGTGTTGATGCGCACCATCCTCAAGAAGCAGAAGAAGCGCTGGTTCAAACCGGCGGGATGGCTGGCGATGCAGTTTCTCAATATCACCGACCCGCGCCTGATCAAGATCATGCGAACTGGCATGGTCACTTGGAGCTACGCGCTGCAGCGTATGGGCCACCAGCTGATGCGTGGTGCCGGACTGCTCAAGCGGCAGAAGCGCCCAACCGCCACCACCGGCAAGCCAGAGATGAAGGGGCAGCTGGTGCAGTTCTTCCACCGCCCGATGCCGGGTGGCATGGCGCAGAAGAGTCCCCGTGCGCAGCTCGGCATCGAGGACAACCGTTTTGTACCGATCCTGCGCAACCCACAGACCACCAGCGTCGAGTCCGAGGCGGTCTTCTACTTCCCCGGCTGTGGCTCCGAGCGCCTCTTCGGTCAGGTGGAGCTGGCGACCCTCAACATGCTCTATGACCTTGATGTACAGACCATCCTGCCGCCGGGGTATCTCTGCTGCGGTTATCCGCAACGGGCCGTCGGTCAGGAGGAGAAGAGCAACCAGATCACGATGGGCAACCGCATCCTCTTCCACCGTATCGCAAACACCCTCAACTACCTCGACATCAAGACGGTGCTGGTCTCCTGCGGTACCTGTATGGATCAGCTGATGCAGTACGAATTCCAGCGGATCTTCCCCGGCTGTCGTCTGCTCGACATCCACGAGTACCTGATGGAGAAGGGGGTGAAGCTGGAGAGTGGTCAGGGTGACAGCGAATATCTCTTTCATGATCCCTGCCACTCACCGATGAAACGCTATGCACCGCAACAGGTGGCAACGGAACTGACCGGTTCCACAGTCAACCTTTCCGATCGCTGCTGTGGCGAGTCCGGCACCTTCGCCGTCACCCGCCCCGATATCGCCACCCAGGTGAAGTTCCGCAAAGAGCGTGAGCTGAAAAAGGATAAGGCGGCACTGGAGGGGGCGAAGAAGATCCTCACCTCCTGCCCATCGTGCCAGCAGGGGTTGATGCGCTACCAGCAGAATACAGGCCTTGAGGTCGACTATCTGGTGGTTGAGCTGGCCGAGCAGCTGCACGGCAAGGCGTGGCAGGCGAAATTCCTGCAGACCGCCGAGCAGGGCGGTGTGGAGCAGGTGCTGTTGTAGCAGTTTAATCGGTTCCAGAGAGATAAGGTGTAAGGACTTGTTGAGAATTGACACTTTCTTAATAGAGAACTAAAGTAGGCCCATGACATCAATCACTTTCGATACACTGAAGTATGCGGAACGGCTGGAAGAAGCAGGGGTTTCCCGTGAACAGGCCAAAGCATTCGCTGAAGCGCAGCGCGAAAGCATTGGTGAGATAGATCTGGCGACAAAAGCAGATCTGAATGAGGTGGAGTCAAGACTGAATAATCAGCTCACAGAAATTCGTGGAGAGCTTAAACTCAGCTGCTGGATGCTTGCCATCATTATTGCAGTTAATGTGCTGCCAATCTTGAAAAATATTTTTTAAGCTGATCAGGCTTTGTGAGTGTGAATGATTGTATGTTGAGTTGTTGTAACATTTTGTTACATATGTAAAGCAAGGGGTTGATGTTGCTACAATGCAACCCAATGCCTCAGTTCAACGAAGACTCCCGCGTCAAGATACCCACCATTCTGCACCTCACTCCTCAGTCGTCCGCGTCTCGCCTTTCTACTGCGCTACGC
>CAYQFH010000222.1:0-1735 GCA_964416755.1 uncultured Piscirickettsiaceae bacterium
TGTCCTGCAGGGTGATCGCGGTGGGTACAGTAATGGCTTGTCCGCCATTGGCTCCGATCGTCTCGATGTCGGCCTGGATGCCAGCTCCACCGCTAGGGTCATGTCCGCCGATGGCGAGGATGACAGGTTTCACTGACGCGGACCAAAGATATCAGTACCGATACGGACGATGGTGGCCCCTTCGGCAATTGCCGCCTCCATGTCCCCCGACATTCCCATGGAGAGGGTGTCGAGCTGCAACCCTTGTTGGTTAAGTTGCTCCAGTGCTTCGCGCAGCCGGTAGAATGGTCTGCGCTGCTGTTCAGGATCAAGGCTGGGGGCAGGCAGGGTCATCAATCCACGCAGGGCGATATTGGGAAGCTCTGCAATCTGTTGTGCCAGCTCCGGCAGTGCCTCGAAGGTGACACCGGCCTTGCTCTCCTCATCGCTGCTGTTGATCTGAATGCAGAGATTGAGTGGGCCACGCACTGCAGGACGCTGTTCACCCAGACGGCGAGCAATCTTCAGTCGGTCGACCCCATGCACCCAATCGAAATTTTCGGCAATGGTACGGGTCTTGTTGGACTGGATTGCACCGATAAAGTGCCAGACAATCCCCTCCAGTGGCAGTGCTTCAATCTTCTCCAGCGCATCCTGCAGATAGTTCTCGCCAAAGTGGCGCTGTCCTGCGTCATAGGCCTGTTGCACCATGGCAGCAGGCTTAGTCTTGCTGACCGCCAGTAGTTGGATGGTGGCAGGGTCTCTGTCGGAATCTGTGGCGGCGGCCTCGATCCGGGCAGTTACCTGTTGTAGCTGTGTTGTGATCACCATGGGAATAGTATACTTCTAACACCCAAATCATCCCAGACTGTCCTATGTACTCTTCTCCTCAAGAGGCGCTGCAGAGCGTCTTCGGCTACAGCAACTTTCGTCCGCACCAGCAGGAGATTATCGAGGATGTGGTTGCAGGGCAGGATACATTCGTGCTGATGCCGACCGGTGGCGGCAAGTCACTCTGTTATCAGATTCCGGCACTGCTGCGTAGCGGGGTAACCATTGTGGTCTCGCCACTGATTTCGTTGATGAAAGATCAGGTTGATGCGCTGCAGGCCAATGGAGTTCGAACAGCCTACTACAACTCGGCAGTGCAAGGGGATGTGGCTCGACAGACATTGGCACGGCTCCATGCCGGTGAGCTGGATCTGCTCTATGTCGCCCCTGAACGGCTGATGTCGGAGGGGTTTCTGGCACGATTGGAGGAGATCGAGATCGCCCTGTTTGCGGTGGATGAGGCCCACTGTGTTTCGCAGTGGGGGCATGACTTTCGTCCCGAATATGTGCAATTGGGTGAACTGCGCAAGCAGTTCAGTGAAATTCCGGTGGTGGCATTGACTGCCACGGCTGACCCACAGACCCGCAAGGATATTCTGCAGCGGTTGCAGCTGCGTCAGCCGAGGGTTCATGTCACCGGTTTTGACCGCCCCAATATCCGCTACGGGGCGCTGGAGAAACGCAAGCCGTTCGATCAGCTCAAACATTTCCTGGGGCGCTTCAGTGGCGAGCGTGGCATTGTCTATGCGTTGAGCCGAAAACGGGTGGAGGAGCTGGCAGAGAAGCTGCGCTTGGCTGGGTACAATGCGGCCGCTTACCATGCGGGGCTACCCGCCATGACCCGTGAACAGGTACATGAAGCGTTCATGCGTGATGAGGTGGATGTGGTGGTGGCGACGGTCGCCTTCGGAATGGGAATCGACAA
>CAYQFH010000223.1:0-1693 GCA_964416755.1 uncultured Piscirickettsiaceae bacterium
CGCTACAACCATGAGATGGTCGACATCCACCGTATCACCCCGGAGATGATGGACGGACACCGTCAACACCTGCGTGAAACCATTGAGGAATTTGTGGCCGAGACTGGCAGCAGTTGGGGCCAGCGTATCCTCGATGATTGGGACGACTTTGTACCAATGTTCTGGTTGGTCAAACCAAAGGCTCTGGAACTCGATTCACTGCTGAGCATGCAGAAGGAGGCAGCGTAAAATGGGTAATATCTATCAATTTATCGAAGTCTCCCGCAACGATCCCGAGAAGACCTCTGCGGCGCAACGCAGCAAGGAGTACAAGGAGATCTACGCCGGTTTCAACGAGCAGCAGGCAGCCACCCAGGCAGATCGCTGTCTCTCCTGTGGCAACCCTTACTGCTCCTGGAAGTGTCCGGTACACAACCACATTCCGCACTGGCTCAAACTTATCGCAGAGGGTGAAATCGAAAAGGCCGCCGAACTGTCGCATCGCACCAACTCCCTGCCGGAAATGTGCGGTCGTGTCTGTCCACAGGACCGTCTCTGTGAGGGCTCCTGTACGCTGGATGACGGCTTTGGTGCGGTCACTATCGGTGCAATCGAGAAGTACATCTCCGACACCGCCTTTGCACAGGGGTGGAGACCAGACCTCTCCAATGCAGAGCCCACCGGCAAGCGCGTGGCGATCATCGGTGCCGGTCCCGCCGGTCTGGGCTGCGCCGACGTACTGACCCGCAACGGGGTCAAGTGTGTGGTCTATGATCGCCATCCAGAGATTGGCGGCCTGCTCACCTTTGGTATCCCCGAATTCAAGCTGGAGAAGGATGTGGTGCGCAATCGCCGTGCGATCATGGAGGAGATGGGCATCGAGTTCCGTCTCAACATCGAGATCGGCAAAGACATCAGCTTTGAGGCGATCGAGACCGAATATGATGCGGTCTTCCTCGGCATGGGCACCTACAAGTACATGACTGCAGGTATCCCCGGTGAGGAGCTGCCCGGCGTACACGCCGCGCTCGACTTCCTCATCTCCAACGTCAACCGCTGCAACGGATACGAAAAGGATGCTGCCGACTTCATCGATATGAAGGGACAGAAGGTGGTGGTTCTCGGTGGTGGTGATACCGCGATGGACTGCAACCGCACCTCAATCCGTCAGGGGGCCGACAGCGTCACCTGCTCCTACCGTCGTGACGAGGCCAACATGCCCGGATCGAAGAAGGAGGTAGCCAATGCCAAGGAGGAGGGTGTCGAGTTCCGCTTCAACACCCAACCCATCGAGATTGTTGGTAACGGCAAGGTCGAAGGGCTGAAGGTGATCTCAACACAGCTTGGCGAACCCGACGAGAACGGTCGTCGCCGTCCTGAACCCGTACCAGGCAGTGAGATGATCATCCCTGCCGATGCGGTGATTGTTGCGTTTGGTTTCCAACCCAACCCGCCCGAATGGGTAGCTGGCAACAACATCAACACCGATGAGCGTGACCGCGTGGTCGCTGCCGAAGAGCAGGAGTATATGAAGCAGACCTCCAATCCGAAGGTCTTCGCCGGTGGCGATATGGTGCGTGGCTCCAATCTGGTGGTCTCCGCCATCTGGGATGGACGCAAGGCGGCAGAGGGGATTCTGGATTACCTGGAAGTCTGACTCTCAACCCTGCGCTGAACCAAAAGGGCCATCTGGAGACAGACGGCCCTTTTTTAT
>CAYQFH010000224.1:0-1675 GCA_964416755.1 uncultured Piscirickettsiaceae bacterium
CCAAGGCCTCGATTCAGAAAGAGTTGCAGTTGGGGACGGTGAAGATGATTCGTCTTGACCCACATATGGTGCGCCCCTTCTCCTTTGTACATCAGAAGCAGAAATTCCGCCTGCGGGCGATGGATGAGCTGCTGGAGTTTGCCAAGGAGTACTGCGAGAGCACCAACGGCAAAGGGTGATGACGGGCTCTGGCTGTCGCCCCCTTTGACAGGTTACAGCTATGGATGACACAGCACGTTTACAACAGATCTACCATGCACTGGCTGAGCAGGAGCAGCAGGCACTGCTCTATTTTGCGGAGTTCCTGCAGCAGAACAGTGAGCCCGTAACGCAGGAGAAGCAGGAGCCAGTCGATATCCCCAGGCCGCAGGAGGAGAAGGTGATCCATGCACTGCGGCGACTGGCGCAGACCTACCCGATGCTCAAGCATGAGCAGTTGTTGAAACAGGGGGCGGATCTGATGAGTGCCCATTTTGTTACCGGGCGCCCGGCAGCAGAGGTGATCGATGAGCTGGAGGAGACCTTCCGGCAACACTACCAGGTTTATCTTAATGGATAGTATGATCTGACCATGGCTGACAATATTTTACTGCGCTGGTTCGAGCGCCACCTCTCCAATCCCCAGCTGGTGATCCTGCTGTTGCTGTTGGCGACCCTGTTTGCAGTGGTGCTGCTGTTTGGTCAGATGCTGGGGCCGGTGCTGATTGCTGTTGTGCTGGCTTATCTGATGGATACCCCGATCGAGCAACTCAAAGCGCGGGGGATGGGGCAGTCACTCTCCATCTGGATCATCTATCTACTGTTTCTGGCACTCTTTATCTTCCTGATTGTAGTGTTACTGCCGCTGTTATCGCGTCAGGTGACCCAGTTTCTCTCCACGGTACCTGCGATGGTACAGACGGGGCGCGATCTTCTGACTCAGCTGCCGGAGAGTTATCCGGCGCTGGTGAGTGCAGAGCAGCTGACCGAGATCGTCAATACTGCCAGTCGCTCCATGACTGAGTTTGCCCAGGAGACGCTCTCCAAGAGTCTCGCCTTTATTCCCGGCATCATCACTGTGTTGATCTATATGGTGTTGGTGCCGATGCTGATTTTCTTCATGCTCAAGGACAAGCGTACGCTGTTTGCCTGGTTTACCGGTTTTTTGCCACAGGATCGTTCACTGGCAGAGCAGGTGTGGCATGAAGTGGATCTGCAGATTGGCAACTACATTCGCGGGAAATTCTGGGAGATGTTGATCGTCGGTGTGGTCACCTATCTTGGCTTTATCCTTTTTGATCTGCAGTATGCGGCACTGCTTGGAGTGTTGGTTGGGCTTTCGGTATTGGTGCCCTTCGTGGGTGCTACGGTGGTTACCCTGCCGGTTGCTGCAGTCGCCTTCTATCAGTTTGGCTGGAGTGGAGAGTTTGGTACCGTCATGCTGGTCTACGGGGTGATTCAGGCGCTGGATGGCAATGTACTGGTGCCTCTGCTCTTCTCCGAGGTGGTCAATCTCCATCCGGTTGCCATTATTGTCGCAGTACTCTTCTTTGGAGGGGTTTGGGGCTTCTGGGGGGTCTTCTTTGCGATTCCATTGGCGACTCTGGTGAAGGCGGTGATCTCTGCATGGCCGAAGCTGGCATAACTCGATTGGATCGTTTGTCGAGTGGAATGCTTTCTCGATACAATCACTGTT